>JBHPFI010000005.1:0-55893 GCA_042572045.1 Candidatus Omnitrophota bacterium | reverse complement strand
CTTCTATCCGTAGGATTATTTAACGCTGCTTCAGGATCAATTTTTGCTTCGCAAAAATTGGGGGCGAAAGGTTTCGACTTTGGTAAGCTTGGGAAGAGCAGCATGTCGAGGTTGTCAGGAGGCCTCGAAAAACACCTGGCACAAATAAAACGCCAACTACGATGCAGTAGCTGAAGCAGAGGCCATTGCGGCTTCTAGCGAGGCGCTCGCTGTCGCTTAATTAAGCGACCCGTCTACAGGTCTTGCCTGTGGGACTTGATAGACGACATTAGCAGGCTGGCCTTTTCTTTTACGTTCTTTTGGAAAGGGCGAGGAGCATAAAAAGAGCTTTGCTTGATGTTATCCCGTTCGCCGGAGAGCATCAAGCGAGACTAAAAGGCTAACTAAACATGTAGATACTCTTTTTGGGAGACCAGAGGACGCGGATTCGATTTCCGCCGCCTCCACCATCTTTAATCCGCATATCATAAAAGCATGGTAGCTAAAGATAAAAACAAGCCCATAGGAATATTTGATTCTGGCGTAGGTGGACTCACCGTAGTTAAAGAAATATTTAAGGCCCTACCGAACGAGAAGATTGTCTATTTAGGCGATACTGCCAGGGTGCCCTATGGCACAAAATCCTCAGAAACCATAAAACGCTTTTCAGTAGAGAATGTCGAGTTTCTGATGCAATTTAATGTGAAACTTATTGTGGTAGCCTGTAATACCGCTTCAAGTATTAGTCTGCCTGTTTTAAGAAAGAGGTTCAAGATACCTATCGTAGGCGTTATTAACCCTGGAGCTAAAAGGGCGACAGAGATAAGCAGAAATAATAAAATAGGAATCATAGGTACAGCTACTACAATAAAAAGCAAGGCATATGAGAAAGAAATAAGGCGCGCTTCCAAGGCTGCCAAAGTAATGTCTCGACCTTGCCCTTTGTTTGTGCCGCTTGCTGAAGAGGGGTGGTTAAATGGCGAGATAACATTTGATATTGCAAAGAAATATTTAGCGCCGCTTGCCAGGAAAAAGATAGACACCCTTGTTCTTGGTTGCACGCATTACCCTCTTCTCAAGGATGTCATTTCGAGAGCAATTGGCAGCAATGTTAGGATAGTGGATTCTGCTAGTTCGGTTGCAGAAGAAGTGACTCGTATTTTGCAGAGGATCAATGTTTTATCGTGCGCCTCAAAAAAACCGGACCATAGATTTTTTACAACAGATGCGGTAGAACAGTTTGTAAAGGTAGGAGAAAGGTTTCTGGGTAGAAGGATTAATAGAGCGAGGAAAGCGGATTATGTATGAAATCCTAATAAAGTCAGATTTTAGCAGCGCTCATAATCTGAGAGGTTATAGAGGCAGGTGTGAACGGTTGCATGGCCACAACTGGAAGGTGGATGCTAGATTTGAAACAGCCGCGCTCAACAATATAGGCATATCAGTAGATTTTAAGGTCTTAAAATCCAAGCTTAAATCCATACTTAAAAGATTGGATCACACGTATCTTAATAGAATATCCGCATTCAAAAGAAAAAATCCTTCTGCGGAAAATATTGCAAAATATATTTTTAAAGAACTTAAGTCTTCTCTAAAAAGCAAAGATTTTTTTGTTAAATCAGTATCGGTATGGGAATCCGACGCTTCATGCGCGACATATTATGACTAAAGGCGCGCTCCTATCCTGAGAAATATAATGTTTATCTTATATAACCTTATCTTCATAATCTTTGGCATAGTTTATCTGCCTTATCTTATAGTGACAAAGCGATATAAATATGGCATGGCTGATAGAATGGGTATTTTATCCAAACGCCTCAGAGCCATTTCCTCTAAAGGAAAGATTATATGGGTACATGCAGTCAGCGTAGGCGAGATGAAGACGGCAAGTATCTTAGCCCCTCTTTTACGAAAGACGTTTCCGTCACACACCCTTGTGTTCTCGAGCGTTACGCATACAGGCAATAAGGTTGCCAGGACAATAGCGACGGGCAACGAAGAGGTTTTTTATCTTCCGTTCGATATAAGTTTTATAGTGAATAAGGTCGTGGCTATTATTAGACCGGAATTATTTTTGTGTCTTGAAACAGAACTCTGGCCCAATCTTATTTCTTCCCTCCACAACTTTAAGGCAAAGATTATCCTTATCAATGGAAGGATTTCAAACAGGTCTTATTTTGGCTATAAAGCAATCAGGTCCGTGGTTTCGCGCATTTTGGATAAATTTTCACTTATATTAATGCAGTCAGAAGAAGATGCGGCAAGGGCCCTCGCTTTAGGGGCTACAAAAGAAAAGCTTTTTGTGGCAGGCAATTTAAAGTTTGATTTGTCATTGTCGGAACCTAGCGGCAGCAGGCCTCGCATTAGAGAGAGGTTGGATATAAGCGATAATGATATTTTGTTGATAGCGGGCAGTACACATAGAGGCGAAGAGGAGCAGGTTATCGAATGTTTTTCGAGATTAAAGAAAGAGTATGCCAATTTGAGGCTTCTTATTGCGCCGCGGCACATAGAACGCACGGCAGAGATAGAACATCTTTTGACTAAGCGTAACTTTGAACCCATAAGGTTTTCCTGTCTAGGTAGTTCCAATGCTAACCCCCCAAGCGCCAATCGTCAAAGCGCATATGTCCTTGATACAATCGGTGAGCTTAAGACCATATATTCTGCTTCGGATATTGTGTTCATGGGAGGAAGCCTTGTTAGAAAAGGCGGTCAAAATCCTATTGAGCCAGCAAGCCTGGCAAAACCAGTGATCTTTGGAAAGTTTACATTCAATTTCCAAGATGTAGTAAAATTCTTCCTTGAGAATAGCGCTGCTATTCAAGTAGAGAATAAAGACGAACTTTATTCCGCCATCCGATTGCTTGTTGACAGCTCCAAAGAGCGAAAGAAGCTGGGCCTAAACGCAAAGAATGCTGTAGTTAAGAATTCAGGGTCCAGCCAGCGTATCATAGACCTTATTTTGTCAATATTGTAAGGCTTTGACAAAAACACCCATTTATAATAAAATATAAAGCTAACGTATATCGTATATATAGGAGCTATATGAAGGCCAAAAATATTATGTCAAAAGATGTAGTTACAGTTATTCCTTCTGCAGGCATACGTGAGATTTATGACATCTTCAAGAAGACGCGCTATGGAGCTATGCCTGTAATAGATAAGAACAGAAAGGTCCTCGGTATAATTACAAAGGCTGAGATTTTGTCCGTTCTTTTACCTGATTATTTTGATATGTTGGGTGAAAATATAGCCTTTATAGATGATTTTGGCGTTCTAGATGAGGAATTTGAATCATTGCCTTCCTTTGAACTTTTTATAGCAGAGGATATCATGAGAAAAGGAAGCGTAGCAGTTGAAGCAAACGCATCTATTTTAAAAGTAGTAGCCATGATGATGAAATATAGCGTCAGGAGAGTCCTTGTAGAAAAGAAAGGTATCCTTAAAGGAATAATAACAAGAGGGGATATTTGCAGGGCATTTTTTGAAAATGGAAACAGAGAAAGCTAACTTGACACTTTTGTGATTGACTGATTTGTCAAGTTAGGGGAGAGAGATGATTGGCACTGTAGTCGCTTCTATAATACTTTTGACAGCGCTTTATTTCATGGTAACCGAGAAGGCGGATAAAGTTATAGCTGCGTCCTCCGGCGCTCTTTTAATGATTATCTTTGGCAGGATGTTTGGTTTTTATTCCCAAAAGAAGGCCTTGCTGGCTATAGATTTTAATACACTGGGGCTTCTTCTGGGTATGATGATTATAGCTTCAATACTCAAAAGAACAGGGTTTTTTACATACATAGCCATAAGCCTGGCAAAGCTTTCAAAAGGAAAGCCATGGAGGCTCATGGTCCTTTTGGGCGTATCTACCGCATTTCTCTCCATGCTGGTGGATAATGTCACGACGATTGTAATCATCGCGCCTATTACGATATTGGTGTGTGACATATTAGGCATCAGGCCGTTGCCTATTTTGATGGCGGAGATATTGCTTTCGATTATAGGCGGGGTTGCAACATTGGTCGGGGACCCCCCAAATATATTTATTGGTTCTGCAAGTGGTCTTAGTTTTAATGATTTTTTGATAAATCTTTTTCCAGTAACGCTTGTCGTTATATTTTTCTCGCTTTTCGTGCTTAAATTTATATATAGAAAAGAGCTTTTTGACAAGTCAAGAAATTTTCAGGCAGTATTGAATATAGACGCTCGTAGGGCAATAAAGGATTCGCGCGGCATGGTAAAGTGTTTATTCGCCCTTGTGGTTACATTTACGTTATTTTTCCTGCATGATAGACTTGGGCTTTATCCGTCGTTTATAGCTTTGATTGGCGCAGGCCTGGCGTTTTTGCTTTTAAGGCCAAAGCCAGAAGAGATATTTCACGATATTGAGTGGTCAGTGTTAGTGTTTTTTGCATGTTTTTTTGTTATAGTAGGTGGGTTGCATGGAACAGGGCTCTTAGCTGATCTAGCGAAGAGGACAGCTGTTTTGGCAGGCGTAGATATCAAACTGTATAAGATAGCGCTTTTATGGACAACAGGGATATTTTCATCCGTGGTAGGTGCAGTGCCGTTTACGATGATCATGTTGCCTGTAATGAAAACCATCTTAGAGTTGGAGATCAATGGCAGTTCTTTGTGGTGGATTCTTGCTCTCGGAGTTGGTTTTGGCGCAAATGGCTTACCTCTTGGTCATGCCGCAAGTATTCTGGGCATATCGATAAGTAAAAAATCCAGGAGCCCTATTGATATCAAAGCATGGTTTTCTTCAGCCACAATAGTGACTGTAATATCTCTCGTTTTTGTGACCATCTTGATATCAATCGGTATTTTTTAGGTATTTTTAATCAGTAGAGTTATGAAACCAAAAATTTATAGATATACCCTTATTCCTTTTTCGCTTATTTATTATATTTTTATTTCTTTGCGTAATATCTTTTACAGGATCGGTATTTTTAGAAAATATGCACTTGACGTCAAGGTTATAAGCGTAGGTAATATTACGTGGGGCGGCACTGGAAAGACGCCAGTGGTTTTGTTTATACTGGAAACTATTTTGAAAAAAAGGCTAAGGCCCGCCGTTCTTATAAGAGGCTATGGGAACGATGAAGAGGATTTGTTTTCAAGGTTATTTCCTGGAGTTCCTGTTTGGGTCGGTAAAGACAGGGTAAAGAACGGAATGGCAGCAATAGCCAGAGATTCAGTGGATACGCTTCTATTGGACGATGGGTTTCAGTACAGGCGATTAAAAAGAGATCTGGATATTGTGTGTATAGACGCCATAGACTGTTTTGGCAATGGATGCGTCATACCCGCTGGCTCGATGCGCGAGGGTTTATCAAGCCTTAAAAGGGCAGATATTTTTTTAATAACCAAAGTTGATTTAGCGAAAGATCAAAAGGCCTTGCAGAATTTAGAAAACAAATTAAGGCGACTGAACCCTAAGGCATTGGTTGTAAAGGCTATTCACAAGGCGCAGCATTTTTATAAACTTTCTGACAATGAAATAATCGATCTTGGTCGATTAAAGAACAAAAGTGTTGTTTTGATTTCAGCCATTGGAAATCCAATGTCATTCGAAAAAACAGCCTTGAACCTTGGATTGAATGTCAATAGGCATTTTGTTTTCCGGGACCATCACTGGTATAAGAAAAAGGAGTTAGAAAATATAGATAGCTATTGTAAGAAAAATGGAATCAGCATGGCAATTACTACGGAAAAGGATGTTGTAAGATTGCGGGGCGCGGGTTACGTAACACAGAATGCTAATATATTCGCCCTCGCTATCAAGCTCAATATAATCGAAAATGAACAAGCATTCTATAATAGACTTTTTGGGATTTATAATAGTTAAGATTGCGAACGCGGTCTTCTGCTGTATTCCTTTGGGTATGGCGTTGTGGATAGGAAGGCTAGGGGGAGGCCTTGCCTTGCTTGTAAATTCCAAGCGTCGCTCAATTGCCTATGCTAATTTAAAATCAGCATTTCCGGAGAAAAATACCAGCGAGATTAAAAAGATTCTAAAATCTCACTTTAAAAGCCTCGGCATGAGCATTGTGGAATTGTTGAGATTGCCGGTTATGGGCAAGAGATATTTAGACAGGCACGTGACCGTTAGCGGGCTTGAGAAGATTAAAAAAGAGCTTGATAAAGGCAAAGGCGTTATACTTTTAAGTGCGCATTTTGGCAATTGGGAGGTTTCTTCCTTGGCTGTTAATGTCAGAGGTCACAAGATGTCTGTTTTTGTGCGGGAACAAAAATACACCAGATTAAATAATCTCTTAAATAAGTACAGGGAGATGGCAGGTTCCAAGGTTATTACAAAAGGTTTTTCAGTAAGAGAGATAGTCAGGACCCTTAATAATAATGGCATAATAGCCATGCTTGGAGATCAGGACGCTGGTGCGAACGGCGTATTCATTGATTTTTTAAATAGACCGGCTTCTATGGCGCAGGGTGTCGCGAGTTTTGCTTTAAAAACAAAGGCATCGATACTTCCTACGTTTACAAGGCGCACAGATTATAGTAAGCATATTTTAGAGATAGGAGATACTGTAGAGATTATTAATACTGGAGACAAGGAAAAGGATGTAAAGGCGAATCTGAAGAACATTACTGGCGTAGTAGAAGATTATATTAAAAGATTTCCAGACCAATGGTTGTGGTCGCATAAAAGGTGGAAGACTACTCCCCAGCGCACAGTGTTGGTTTTGAGCGACAAAAAACCAGGGCATTTTAACCAGGCAATGGCTGTGGCTGATATGGTGGAAGAGGCTTTGGGCGCAAGGCTAAAGGCCCGTGGCATAAAAGAAAGAGCTCTTATCAAGATTCATAACGTAGAATTGGAATTTAAAAATAGATTCACAAGGGTTCTTTTGGATCTATGTAGTCTTTTTGCGGGAAAGCGATGCCAGGGATCTCTAAAATGTCTAAGTTTTTGTTTAAAGAAAGAGACATTCGATGAAATTAAGAATAACTACGCTGACATTGTTGTTTCATGCGGCAGAAGTTTGGTAGCCGCGAATATTTTTTTGAAATACGAGAATAATGCTAAGAATATCGTAATGATGAAGCCAGGTTTAGGCCGAAGCAGGAAGTTTGACCTGGTTGTTTTACCAAGACACGACATATCCCTTAAGCCTTGTTCTTTTTCTGACAGAATAGGAAAGGATGAACCTCGCAGCCCTAATCTATTGGTTACCGAAGTAGCGCCTAACAGGGTTACGGAAGCGGCAATAGAAAGGGCGTTAACGGGCCTTGGGGTAGGCGTAAAGAAAAAAGGACTAGGCGTTCTTATCGGAGGGGATGCAAAAAACTTTAAATTGGAAAAAGAAACAGTTGAGAAGGTAATAGATGGGGTCATGAAGATAGCTGAGGAAAAAGACCTCGATGTATTTGTCACGACCTCAAGAAGGACTTCAAGGGAGATTGATATATTTTTGAAACAGAGCTTAAAGAACAATAGTAGATGTAAACTTTTAGTGATTGCAAATGAGAAAAACATAGATGGTATTGTGCCGGAGATATTCGGCTTAAGCGAGATTGTAATAGTTTCTCCTGACAGCGTCTCTATGATTTCAGAGGCGGCTAGCTCAGGGAGGTATACGGTCGTTTTTAGAACAGAAAAGCCTCGACGGATAGGAGAGCGGAAAATAACGAAGCACGATTTTGCAATTCTAAACCTGGAGGCGCAGGATTATATAAAAAGTGCAACGCCAGACGAAATTTACAATACGATAAAGAGGATCCTAACAGAAAGGCCGGAAATAAAGAAACTGGAGGACAGGAAGAGGATAATAGAAAAGCTGCAGGGATTTATTTGATCAGTATTATGAATATATTACAGATTCTTCCAAGATTGGATGTAGGCGGTGTAGAGACAGGGACGGTTGATTTATCCAGGGAACTGGTTAAAAGAGGCCATAAGGTTATTGTTGTGTCTAATGGCGGGAGGATGGTAAAGGACCTCTTGGGCATGAACGCAAGACATATAAGTCTCCCTGTACATAAAAAGTCATTATTTACAGTTATCAAGATGATTAGAAAGTTAGAACTTGTTATAAAAAAAGAGCATATAGATATCGTGCATGCACGTTCTCGTGTGCCGGCCATTATTGCGTTTTTTGCGACAAGGCACACAAACGCAGGCTTTATTACTACAGCACACGGCTACTACTCAACGCATTTTTTAAGCCGCATAATGGGCTGGGGCAAATTTGTAATTGTAGCCTCTAGCGTTATAGGACGTCATATGATAGAGAATTTTGGCGTGCCGCGTGAAAGGATAAGGTTTATTCCCAGAGGAGTCGACCTCGATAAATTTAGATTTAATCCAATAGACACATCTCACCATAAGGCGGAATACAAAATAGGCGTTGTCGGTAGGATTACGCCCATAAAAGGGCATGCGTTTTTTTTGCAGGTGTTTGCAAGGGTGGTGCGCATATTTCCAAAGGTAAGGATGATGATAGTGGGTGACGCCCCTAAGGATAAACCTGAATACAGAGAGAATCTAAAGGCCTTGATTCGCAAGCTTGGTATAGAGCCATTTGTGGAGTTTTTAGGGTCGCGGCATGATATACCAAAGATAATGTCAGAATTAGATCTTCTTATGCTGCCGTCTATGGGTCAGGAGGCATTTGGACGGGTAGTTATTGAAGCAGGCGCAAGCGGCGTGCCTGTTATTGCTACACGCATAGGAGGTGTAGTGGATATCATAGAAGATGGAAATACAGGCATACTCGTAAAGCCAGGCGACATCATGGAAATGGTAGATTCTATAATAAAACTGTTGAAGAATAGGGATCTGGCCAAAAATCTTGCTATTGAAGCGAGGAGAAAGGTTGAGAAAGAATACAGCCTTACTCGCATGGCAGAGGAAACTATAAAACTTTATGAGCATTCATGCAATAGAAAAAGAATTCTAGTAATTAAAATAGGCGCGGTAGGAGATGTGATTCTTGCGGTGCCAAGCATGAGGACAATAAAAAATAATTTCCCCAAAGCCTTTATCAGTGTATTAGTAGGAACTGAATCTAGAAGGGTGTTAAAAAAATGTCCATACATAGACGACATTATACTTTATGATAGGAAAGGAAAGGACAAGGGCCTGAAGGGATTGGTGAATATAGGAGCCATTATAAAGCGCAGAGCCTTTGACATGTCTATAGACCTGCAGAACAATAGAGCCAGTCATATGTTGGCGTGGATAGGGGCTGTTCCGAAAAGGTTCGGTTACAGCAATAGCAAGATGGGGTTTTTGATAAATAATAGGTTGAAGCATTTAAAGATCGGAATAGGACCCTTAGAGGAACAGTTTAGGGTGCTTAAAAGAGCAGGTATTAATACAATAGGCGCATCTAAGCGTTTGGAGATATGGCCCGGAAAAGAGGACTTTTTGTATGTAGATAATTTTTTAAAAAATGAATGGGTAGGAGAAGGTCAGATTCTTGTAGGGATTAATATAGGCAGCAGTTGGAAAACAAAGAGATGGCCTTTAAAGTGCTTCGCAGAACTTTCAGATAGACTCGCTGTAAAACATATAAGGGTTGTTGTCACGGCTTCAAGAGAAGAAGAAGAGCAGGCCGCAGATTTTGTAAATAGGGCGCGCAGTAAGGTTATAAATGCGGCAGGCAAAACAACGGTTACACAGTTGGCAGCCTTGATAAAAAGATGCAAGGTTTTTGTCACAGGGGATAGCGCCCCAATGCATCTTGCTTCAAGTATGGCCACTAATTTTATCGCTTTATTCGGTCCGACTGATCCAAGAAGGCATTTTGAACCTACGGATAAGGGAGTTGTTATTAGAAAAGAAGTATCTTGTAGTCCGTGTTATAAATCCTCCTGTAAGAATATTGTATGCATGGATAAGATTAGCGTGGATGAGGTGTATAAATTGGTAATGGAAAAAATAAAGTCCTAAAGTCTTATTATGAAAATATTATTATTAACCACTCATCTTAATATCGGAGGAATAGGCACCTATACCGTTTCTCTCGCAAAGGCATTGAAGGCAAAAGAAGAGGATGTGTTCGTTGCTTCTTCTGGAGGCGTTCTGGTGTCTGAATTGGCTTCAGGAGGAGTTTCACATATAAAGGTCGATGTCTTAACAAAGTCTGAGTTAAGCCCAAAGGTTTTTAGAGCTATTTTTGAAATATGCAAGATAGTTAGGAGCCTTGATATAGATGTGATACATGCGCAGACGCGAGTTACTCAGGTGATAGGTTTTTTTGTATCGAGATTGTGTAGGATAGCATTTATTACAACATGCCACGGTTTTTTTAGAAAAAAGTTAGGAAGGCTTATGTTTCCAGCGTGGGGGAGCCGTGTGATTGCGATAAGCGAAGCGGTCCGGGAACATCTCTTAAAAGATTTTCATGTGGGTGGGCATAAAATTTCTCTGATATATAACGGCATAGATGTCAAAATGTTTCTCAGGCATTTCACAGAAGAGGAAAAAGACGGATTGAAGGATAAGTTTGGCATAAAAAAGGACCATCGTGTTATTGGGACTATAGCTAGATTTACTCCTGATAAAGGACACGATGTTCTTTTGTATGCATTTTGTGAGATATTGAAAGAAAAACCAAACGTACAGCTTGTTTTTGTCGGAGACGGCAAAGAGCGTTCAAAGATAATAGATCTGACACAGCGCCTTAATCTGTCCGAGAATGTTGTATTTATTAAAACGCAATTAAACACAGCGCATATTTTGTCTATTATAGATGTCTTCATGTTTACCCCAAGAAGAAAAGAAGGCCTGGGTATTGCGCTCTTGGAGGCGCTTGCTTCAGGGAAACCGGTTGTTGCTACAAATGTAGGAGGCGTATCAAGCGTTATTGAAAATGACGTCAATGGATTTCTCATAGAGCCTTCTAAGCCGGAACTTCTAATCAAGCCCACTGTAAGGCTGTTAAAAGACAAGGAGCTTTATGAAAGAATGTCTCATGCTGGCAAGGAGATAGCTATAGAAAAATTTTCTATTAATGGGATGGCAGAAAGGGTGGATAAATTGTATAGAGAGGTTGCATGAAGTTACGCGCGAAGAAAAGATTTATAGTTTTATTCGGCGCTTTAGTTTTCTTAATAAGCGGAATTTTTTACGCAAGGGCGCAATATGTTGTTCCTGTGATTATGTATCACAGTATAGACGACAATGCTTATGCTTCCAAGCTAAGCGTTTCTCCCGAAAGTTTTAGAAGACAGATGTCCTTTTTAAAGAAACACAATTATAATGTCGTAAGGCTCGAAGATTTGCCGGGCTTGATCAGAAGAGGTAATATCCCTTACAAGACTATAGCTATTACCTTTGACGATGGCCTTGAGAATAATTACACAAACGCATATCCTGTTTTGAAAGAGACAGGACTTCCTGCCACTATTTTTATAGTCCCGGCTCTTACAGGAAGGGATGAATATTTGACATGGGATCAGGTTATTGAAATGTCTGGAAGCGATGTTGTTTCTATTGGGAGTCATTCAATGACCCATGCGTATCTGACAGATTTGGCAGAGCAAAAATTAGACATAGAGATTTTTGATTCTAAGCGCGCAATCGAAAGCCATACCAGAGAAAAGGTCTCAGCCTTAAGCTACCCATTAGGCGGTTTTAATGATTACGTAAGAGATAAGGTTATAAAGGCAGGGTATGCGATCGCAGTTGGTACCAACCCGGGCAAGGATTATCCCAAACACGATATATTTGCGATGAAACGAGTGCGTATATCCAGGACCTCAGATAATTTATTTGTATTCTGGATAGAGACGTCAGGTTTTTATACATGGATAAAGGAACATAGAGACGAAGACTAAAGCCTTTGGCCTTTGACTTCGCTTAAGGTAAGTTTTCTTATGAAACGTATACTAATAGTCAATGTTAATTGGTTAGGCGATACGCTTTTTGTAACGCCATTTATAAGGACGATAAGAGAAAATTATCCAGACTCTTATATTGCCGTAGTTACCCACCCAAGATGTCGTCAGGTCCTGGAGGACAATCCTCACATAGACGAAATTATTATATATGACGAAAAAGTCCTCCACAGGAGCCTTCTAAAGAAAATTTCAATTATTTCACAGCTGAGATCAAAAAGGTTCGATATCGCCTTTATATTACGCAGGTCTTTAACGAGAACAATGCTCATTTTTCTCTCTAAGATACCAGAGCGAATAGGACACGATAATAAAAAGTCAGGATTTTTATTAACAAGGAAGGTATCTCCGCCTCCTAAGGACATACACAGGGTGGAATATTTTTTAACCCTTGCCAGATCCATGGGTATGCAGCCGAGGAAGACCGGTTGCGAGTTTTTTGTTTCTCAAAAGGATAAAGATAAGGCGGATGAGATTTTAAAAGCCCAAGGTTTTAAAGGCGGCAAAGATTTTGTAGTAATAAATCCAGGCGGCAATTGGGAATTAAAAAGGTGGCCCGCTGAAAATTTTGCAAAACTTGGCGATGCTGTTTTTGATAGATTTAATATGGCAGTAGTTTTAACGGGCGCAGAAAAGGATATGGATCTATGCAAAAGGGTTTCACATTTAATGGATCACGAACCAATCTTATTATGCGGCAAGACAGACCTGAAAACTCTGGGGGCTATTTTTAAAAAGGCAAAATGGGTGATTTCCAGTGATTCCGGGCCTATGCATATAGCGGCGGCACTAAAGACAAGCCTCGTTGCCTTATTCGGCCCGACCGCCCCGAAGATTACAGGGCCGCATGGAGAAGGTGTATACAAGATTTTGTGTAAGGACGTTGATTGCGAGATCCCTTGCTACAATCTTTCATGCAAAGACAATAGGTGCATGAAGGCAATAAGCGTCAAAGATGTACTGGAAGTCATGTCATGAAAATCCGAAATGCGCCCGCCAGAGGCGGGTCCGCCTCAGGCGGAAAATCCGAAATCCGAAAGATACTTTTTATTACTCTCAGCAATATCGGCGATGCGATTTTGACCCTGCCGGTTTTATCTGCGCTTAAAGACAGCTTTCCTGATGCAAGGATAGATGTTGTAGTAGGGCCCAAACCAAGACAAATTTTTACAAAGGACCCGGGCATTAATAATATCTTCATATATGATAAACATGCAAAGTTAAAAGAAAAAATAGATTTTATAGGAAGATTGAAGAGAGAAAAATATGACATGGCAGTAGATATGAGAACGAGTCTTATCCCTATTTTAATAGGCGCTAAACATAGGACAAGTTTGATTTCGATAGGCAAAAATACGATTAAACATAAGAGATTGACGCATTTGGATAAGCTGAAGACACTGGATATAAAATACAAGAAACAAAGGAATATTTATATCGACAATAAAGACAGAGAGGCAATAAATAAACTCTTTGAGAAAAATGGTTTGAGGAAGGAAGATGTGCTAATAGGGGTAAATCCCGCATGCCGCAGCCTTTTAAAACAATGGCGCACTGAGGGATTTATAGAAGTCATAGACAACCTTTTAAAACAGGGAAAGCATAAGATTATTCTGATAGGAGATATAGGCCAGGTTAATATAGCGAGGGAGGTAAAAAACAATTTAAAGCACGAAGGTCTAGTCGACTTGGTAGGAAAGACAAATCTAAATGAACTTTCTGCATTAATAGAACGCCTTGAACTGCTTTTGACCTGTGACAGCGCTTGTATGCATATTGCGTGTGACCTTGGAGTGAAAGTGGTGGCAGTATTTGGGCCAACAGATGCTGAAGAATACGGCCCTACAGGCGAAGATGATGCGCTTATACGAAAAGACCTTAAATGTTCCCCATGCAAAAAGGCCCGGTGCGAGTTCAATCATGAGTGCATGGAGCAAGTTAGTTCCGAAGAAGTGCTGGAGGCAATAAAAAAGATACTAACTTGACATAGGGAATACGCGGAACTGGACTATCCGCCTGCGGCGGATTATCCACCGAAACCAGGACGAGGGTGGATAACTTTTGTCATTTAAGGTTTCTCAAGTTAGATGATGTTATGGATATTGCGGGAATAAAAAGGATACTTATTATAAGGACTGATAGGATCGGGGATGTCGTGCTTTCCACGCCTGTGATAACAGCAACAAGAACGGCCTTTCCAGATGCGTATATTGCTGTAATGGTTTCTGCGGAAACAAAGGAGATTGTAACAGGCAATCCGCATCTTAACGAAGTAATACTGTATGATAAGAGGCTAAAGCACAGGGGTATTTTTCAGACATTAGGTTTTGCCATGCGCCTTAAAACAAAGAGATTTGATTTAGCGCTTATTCTGCATTCTACAACCAGGGTCAACCTTATCTCCTTTTTAGCAGGGATACCAAAAAGGGTAGGGTATGCGCGGGGCAAGATGGATTTTCTTTTAACCGACCGGTTGCCTTATGAAAAGCGGATTGGGGAAAAACATGAAGCAGAATATTCTCTGGATGTATTGAGGTTTCTTGGGATAGACGCAAAGCTATCGCCGTTAGTCATAGCCCTCAAGAAGCCAGATGAAGAAAGGATAGAAGGTTTACTTAAAGAATATGGATTAAAACAGGGAGAAAGATTTGCAGTGGTTCATCCTGGCGCAAGTTGCGTTTCAAAGATGTGGCCTCAGGAAAAGTTTGCAAAGACCGCAGATTGCTTAATCGAGAGATTTGGCGTACGCGTTGTTTTGGTTTCGAGTCCTGGCCAGATAAAGATAGGAGAAGTAGCCAGGGGACTTATGAAGAAAGGCAAGGTTTTATTTTTGTGCGGGGAGACATCTCTCGGAGAGCTGGCCGCGTTGTTAAAGAGGGCATCTTTGTTTATTTCAAATGATTCAGGCCCTGTTCATATAGCGTGCGCTGTTGGGACGCCTGTTATATCCATATTTGGAAGGAATGAAAAAGGGCTCAGTCCTACAAGATGGCGCCCTCTTGGCATTAAGAGCGCGACATTGCATAAAGAGGTTGGCTGCGCAGAATGCCTGGCGCACAATTGCAAAAAAGGCTTTTTATGCCTTAATTCAGTAACAGTAAAAGAAGTTATAGAAAAGGCCGAAGCATTATTAAAGCAATAGAGAGACAGTTTATGTTTAAGAAGAATGTAAAATTGAGAAAACCCAAAAGCTATTTGCTGATATTCCTATTGATGTTTTCAATATCCGGCTGCAGCATAATTAGGTCTAAGTATAGGATTCTAAGCGAGGAACAGGAAGTCAAGATAGAAATAAAATCCCCTCAAGAAAAATTAGAGATAGGGGAGAAGTTTACTTACAAGGCAGAGTGGTTAGGTATGGACGTTGGCATTGCGACCTTGTCCGTGGAAGGGATTACAGAAAGGAATGGCCGTCAGGTCTATCACATCCTTACTACTGCCAGGACAACCCCTATTTTATCAAAGATATACAAGGTTGAAGACGAGGTATCTACTTATTTAGACGTAGAAAAACTTCATCCTGTTAGATTTGAGAAGAAGCAAAGAGAGGGTGGTTACAGGTCGGATGAATATACGGATTTTTATCAGGACAAAGGCAAGGCCGTTTACTTTTCGCGCCTTAATCATAGTAAGAAAGAATATAATATACCAAGGAACGTCCAAGACCCCTTGAGCTGCCTTTATTATTTTAGGCTGCAGAACATAGCCCTCGGAAGGTCTATTTTTGCGAATGTAAATGCTGACGAAAAGAATTATCTTTTACAGGCAAAGATAAATAAAAAAGGTTTTGTGAAGATTGAGGGTGTTGGGGAATGGGAGGCGTTTATGGTAGAGCCGCTGCCATGGTTTCAGGGCAAGATAAAAAGAAAGGCAAAGGCCCTTATCTGGTTTTCGGCTGATAAGAAACGAATACCATTATTAATTGTAACAAAGGGAATACCATTTGTTGGCTCTGTCACAATAACGCTCCAGAAGATAGAAAAGAGAGACAATCTTGACACAAAAAGTCAATAATGTTAAAATACTCTGGTAATCAATTGATATCAATCTCAAGAGTCCCTTAAATAAGCATAGGGACAGGAGGATACGCAATATATGCCTAACGATAAATTTATGATAGACTTAGGTAAATTGAGGACATACCCCATATCCAAAAGAAAGAGCAAGGTCAATCGTGAAGATTTTGCAAAACCCCCTTCAAAAGGCGCTAGTTTCTCTGGTTTCTATGATTCCATTCCCGGCATATTATCAGGCATGGATTTCAAGCAGGCCGTAGATGCGATTGTTTTAGCCCGAAAGAAGAAAAAGCCTGTCGTAGCAATGTTGGGGGGGCATGTTATTAAATGCGGCCTTAATCCGGTAATAATAGAACTGTTAAAGAAAAAAGTGATTACTGCAATTGCCCTAAATGGTTCAGGCGCAATACACGATTTTGAGATAGCTCTTATTGGCAAGACCTCAGAGGCTGTTGATGAAGCGCTTGAGAACGGAAGCTTTGGTATGGCAAAAGAGACTGCTTTATATCTGAATGGTGCAATAGGAGAGGCGGTAGAAAAAGATATTGGAGCAGGTCAGGCAATCGGACAGGTGATCAAGGAGGAAAAGCTCCGCTTTAAAAATTTAAGCCTTTTGTACAATTGTGTCAAACAAGATATAGTCGCTACTGTGCATATTGCTATTGGCACCGATATTGTTCACCAGCACCCTAGTTGCGATGGCGCCAATACAGGAGAGGCGTCTCTCAGGGATTTTCATAATTTTATAAAGGTAGTTTCTGGGCTCGGGGATGGCGGAGTAGTGTTGAATATAGGATCTAGCGTTATCCTTCCAGAGGTTTTTCTAAAGGCAATAAATGTGTCCAGGAATTTGGGTTATAAGGTAGAGAATTTTACCGCCTGCAATTTTGATATGATAAAACACTATAGGCCTTATCAAAATGTAGTAAAGAGGCCTATAAAGTCAGGCGGCTCCGGATATACCATTGTTGGTCAGCATGAAATAATGATACCGCTTTTGGCTCAGGCTGTCATTGAAAAAATATCTTAGCAAGATGGTGACCGTTTAGATGTTGGAGACTTGAGCAAGGAGGAGAGCGTAAGTGAGGAACAGGAAGAAGGCCAGTAGGATTATATCAAGATTTTCTAAGGGCAGAGTCCTTATAATAGGGGATTTGATCTTGGATGAATTTTTATGGGGTGATGTTTCAAGGATTTCTCCGGAAGCGCCTGTTCCTGTTGTCTGGGTTAAATCAGAGTCGTTTATGCCAGGAGGCGCCGCAAATGTAGCCAATAATATTCATACGCTTGGAGGAAAAACGTATCTGGCAGGCGTTGTTGGCGCGGATGGAAGAGGCAGGATCCTTACAGAAGAACTCAGAAAGAAGGGCATGGATATAGGTGGGATTGTTGTTGATGGAGAAAGGCCGACCACATTGAAGACAAGGGTCATTGCGCACCATCAGCAGGTCGTGAGGATTGATAAGGAAAAGATGGACGGTTTAAGCGTGGGCGTGGTTACTCAGTTGATAGACTATGTTAAACTGATAATAGACGATATAGACGCTATTATAATCGAGGATTATGGTAAAGGCGTTATAACGCCCGGGCTTTTGCAGGAGATTTTAAGATTGGCCAGGAGACATAAAAAAATAGTAACCGTGGACCCCAAAGAAGAGCACCTTCATTATTACAAAGGAGTTACGGCAATTACTCCGAATCATCATGAGGCATCCAGGGTGACCGGCATCAAGGTCAAAGACGACAAAAGTCTTATTGATATAGGAAAAATACTGCTTAAAAAATTAAAGTGCGATGCAGTGCTCATGACGTTGGGCGAAAATGGCATGCAGCTTTTTGAGAATAAAGGTCGTATTACTCATATACCTACGGTTGCGCAGGATGTATTTGATGTTTCAGGCGCAGGCGATACAGTGATAGGGGCTTTTACATTAGCCCTTGCAGCAGGCGCAAGCATGATAGACGCAGCCCATATATCAAATTTCGCAGCGGGTATTGTAGTGGGCAAGGTCGGGATCGCTGTAGTAACACAGGAAGAGATGTTGTCGAGAATAAAGTAATCTAACTTTTCTTTGCTCTGGCCAGAGGAAAGAAAAAGAGCTATTAATTTTTTAGACATGGATGCCATAGGAATAATTCCAGCACGATACGGTTCAACGAGATTCGAAGGAAAACTTCTGGCAGATTTTTGCGGTAAGCCAGTAATCCAGCACACGTGGACAAATGCTAAAAAGTGCAAGTCCATAGATGATTTAATAATAGCGACCGACGATAGACGTATTTATAATTGCGCTAAAGGATTTGGCGCAAAGGTGATATACACGTCAAAGGCTCACAAAAGTGGCTCGGACAGGCTTACCGAGGCAGTGATTTCAATCGATACAAAGGTTGTAGTTAATATTCAGGCAGATGAGCCGCTTGTGCATCCTAGCATGATAGATGATGTAGTGGTACCTATTTTGAAAGACGACACCATACACGTGGTGACTCTTTGCCATAAGATTAAAAACGAGCAGGACTTTTTGGATCCAAACGTAGTAAAGGTCGTGATGGATAGAAAAGGCTTTGCCATGTATTTTTCACGTAACGCTATTCCATACGAAGTAGATCAGGGTGGATCTTGGGGCAACAGGCGCAGGTCGAATTACTATAAGCATATCGGTCTTTATGCATATAGCAAGGATTTTCTTTTTACCTTTAAGAGTTTGCCTCAATCTAAACTTGAAAAGATCGAAAGATTGGAGCAGCTCAGAATCATAGAGAATGGGTATAGGCTAAAAGTCATAGAAACAAAATTTGATACAGTTGGGATAGATACGCCAGAGGATTTACAAAAGGCAACCGAGCTTATAAAGGGATCAAGACAGCTCAGTTTTTTATAAAACAACGAACAATATGCCGAAATATATATTTATAACAGGCGGTGTAGTTTCAAGTCTTGGCAAGGGCATTACATCTGCTTCCATAGGACGGCTCTTGGAATCCAAGGGGTTTAAGATAACCATCCAGAAATGCGACCCGTATATCAACGTAGATCCCGGCACAATGAATCCTTTTCAGCACGGCGAAGTTTATGTAATCGAGGACGGCACTGAGACAGATCTTGACCTTGGTCATTACGAACGCTTTACAAGCGCCTCTATGAGCAAAGAGAACAATATAACCACTGGCAAGATATATCATTCCGTTATCACAAAGGAGCGCAAGGGCGATTATTTAGGTGCGACTGTCCAGGTGGTCCCGCACATAACAAATGAGATAATATCCCACATAAAAAAGGTTTCGAGCGGCAAGGATGTTGATATTGTCATATGTGAAGTAGGTGGGACTGTAGGAGACATAGAAAGCCTTCCTTTCCTTGAAGCAATCAGACAGTTTAAGCAACATACTGGGAGAGGGAATGTAATAAATGTTCACGTAACCCTGGTGCCATATTTAAAAGCGGCGCAGGAGGTAAAGACAAAACCTACTCAGCATAGCGTTGGCAAATTGAGAGAGATAGGAATACAGCCCGAGATATTAATCTGCAGAACCGAAAAGCTACTTTCAAAAAAGGTAAAAGAAAAAATAGCCCTATTCTGTAATGTGGATGAAGATGCTGTAATAGATGCGCCTGACGTAAAAGATATCTATGAAGTCCCATTTTTATTTCAGAAGCAGGGTTTGGGGAAGATCATATTAAGGCTTCTTGATTTGAAATACAAACAAGGTGACCTGAGCGAATGGCAGAACAAGGTTGTCAAAAGGGCGCTCCATCCGTCGAAAAAGGTTACTATAGCAGTGGTCGGAAAATATATAGAGCTTAATGACGCATATAAGTCCATCTACGAGGCGCTCAGGCATGCAGGTATTGCCAATGACGCGAGGGTAGACATTAAAAAGATTGACTCAGAGGATATTGAAGAGAAGGACGTTGATAAATTTTTAAAAGGCATACATGGTATTTTGGTGCCGGGCGGTTTTGGCACGCGCGGCATAGAAGGCAAGCTCAAGGCTATAAAATTTGCAAGGGAAAACAAAATACCATTTTTTGGAATATGTCTAGGCATGCAATGCGCTGTTATAGAATTTGCAAAAAATGTATGCAAGTTGAAAAAAGCGAATTCTACAGAATTTGATAAATCAACTCCGTATCCTGTTATAAGTCTTCTTGAAGAACAGAAGAGGGTTAAGGACATGGGGGGCACCATGCGTCTGGGCGCGTATCCGTGCAAGCTAAAAAAAGGAAGTCATGCGTACGAGGCCTATAGTAAAGAAAAGGTTTCAGAGAGACATAGGCACAGATATGAGTTTGATATACATTACAAGAGGAACATGGAAAAGGAAGGCCTTGTTGTTTCAGGCTCATCTCCTGATTTACGATTGGTGGAGATAATAGAAATCAAGGATCACCCGTGGTTTGTTGCGTGCCAGTTTCATCCGGAGTTCAAGTCAAAGCCGGATGATTGCCACCCCTTGTTTAAGAATTTTCTGCGCGAGGCATTAGAATATTCAAAGGGTTAGATATGATCAGGGAAATAAAAATAAGAGGTATAAAGATAGGCGGAAAAGGCCCTGTCGTTCTGATTGCCGGTCCATGCGTGATTGAAAGCGAAAAACATGCATTGGACCATGCAAAAGCCATTAAAGATATCTGCGCCAAGCAAGGCGCCCCTTTTATATTTAAATCCAGCTACGATAAGGCGAATCGTTCTAACCTGAGCTCGTATAGAGGGCCTGGGATCGATGAAGGCCTGGAAATACTGGCAAAGATTAAGAAGGACTTAGATGTTCCTGTATTGAGCGATGTGCACTGCAGAATCGAGCTTGATAAGGCAAAGAGGGTCCTGGATATTATTCAGATACCCGCTTTTCTGTGCAGGCAGACCGATTTTGTCATAGAGGTCGCAAAGACAGGAAAAGCTGTGAATATAAAGAAGGGCCAGTTTATGGCGCCGCATGACATGGGAAATGTAATAGAGAAGATAGTATCCTCTTCCGGCAACAAGGATATTATTATTACAGAACGCGGTACCATGTTCGGCTACAATAATCTTATAAGCGACATGCGGTCTTTACAGATAATGCGTGGATTTGGATACCCTGTTGTTTATGACGCGACGCATAGCGTTCAACTGCCCGGAGGCAAAGGCATTGCTTCTGGCGGAGAAAGGGAATTTGTCCCAGGTCTTTCGCGCGCAGCGGTGGCAATGGGCTGTGAAGGTTTGTTTTTAGAGGTTCATAAGGACCCTGACAAGGCTCCTTGCGATGGCCCGAACATGATTACGTTTAAGACATTGGAAAAATTATTAAAGGATGTAAAAGAAATGGATAATATCGCCAGATGCAACAAGTGATATAAAAGGTCATGTTGAAAAAACGCGCAAAACAAGTTTTAAAAATCGAAGCCAATTCTATAAAAGAGCTCGCCTCTCGCATAAATAAGGATTTTGAGAAGGCAATCAACCTTATATTTGCCTCCAAAGGCAGGGTTGTTGTTACAGGTATGGGAAAGGCGGGTATTATTGGCTCAAAGATTTCTGCAACGCTTTCCTCTACAGGCACACCGAGTCTATGGCTGCATTCAGCAGAGGCAGTTCATGGCGATATTGGCCGCGTGAGAAAGCAAGATACAGTAATTGCTGTTTCAAAGAGTGGAGAGACAGAAGAGACTATAAGGCTAATCCCTCACATAAAAAAGATTGGGGCCAGATTGATTGCTATAACAGGTAATACGCGTTCAACCTTGGCAAAAAATAGCGATGCCACTCTTGATGTTTCTATCAAAGAAGAGGCATGCCCTTTGGGCCTCGCGCCTATGGCCAGCACGACTACTATGCTTGCCATGGGAGATGCCCTATGTGCTGCTCTTATGGACAAGAGAGGCTTTAAGATGAAGGATTTTGCCTTTCTTCATCCAGGAGGAAATCTCGGGAAAAAGCTTCTTTTAAAAGTAGAAGATATCATGAGAAAAGGCAAAACAAATCCTATTGTAAAGGAGCATACGAAAGTAAAGAATGTCCTTCTGGCAATTACCTCTGCTAGGACCGGCAGCGCTACGGTTGTGAATAAAAATGGCAAGATCAAAGGCATTTTTACGGATGGCGATTTAAGGAGACATTTAAAGAAGAGTTCTGATCTTTTGAAGAAAGATGTCAAGGATGTCATGACAAAAATGCCCAAGACGCTAAAAAAGGGCTGTCTTGCGGTTGAGGCGTTGAGGATTTTGCGTGAGCATAAGATTGATGAGATTCCAATAGTCGATGAGAAAGATCGCGCTATAGGTCTAGTAGATGTCCAGGATCTCTTAAAAGCAGGTTTGGTATAATACCATTTCAATGATAGAAGAAAAAGCAAGAAAGATAAAGCTGTTAATACTGGATGTTGACGGAGTGCTTACTGATGGCCGCATAATTTACGACAATCTTGGAGATATGCTTAAATGTTTTAACGTGCTTGATGGTTTTGGCATGATGCTTCTTTATAAAGGAGGCATAAAATCAGTTATTATTACTGCAAGAAAGAGTAGGGTAGTCAGACGTAGGGCGCGCGATATGCACGTTGCGGCTGTTTATTCAGACCACAGAAAGCTCAGGGTCTATGAGAAGGTCATCAAGAAGTTCAGGTTAAAAGATGAAGAGGTTTGTTTTATAGGGGATGACCTTTTGGACCTTGCTATAATAAAAAGGGTTGGCTTTGCGGTAGCACCTCCGAATGCAGTAGAAGAGGTCAGAAAGGTGTCCCACTATATCACTAAGAAAGAGGGTGGCAAAGGCGCTGTGAGAGAGGCCATTGAAATAATATTGAAATCGCAGGGGCTTTGGGACAAGGTGACATCTCGTTTTTAAAAGTAACACATTGCACTGGCTATACAGTACAACCGGTAACAGAAAACATAGGCAGTGATTATACAACCTGTTTGTTTAAACAGCACAGTTTTTTGATACAGACAGGTTGACTAGGTAATATTTTGGTATATACTCTATATAATGTATATAAATATCATGCTTGACCATGAAATAGCTTGTCGTAAGAAAACAGGAAATAAAAAAGATTTATTAGAAAAACATCATATATATTGAATACCGGAGGTGAAGAATGGATGCGAAAAGGATATTGGTTGTAGATGACGACGAAGACTTACTAAAGATGTTGAAGATGAGACTAGAGGCAGAGGGATATGAATTTATGTGCGCGAAAGATGGCAATGAAATGCTTAAGGTCGTGGAGGTTAAAAAGCCAGACGTGATATTGCTTGACATTATGCTCCCAAACATGGACGGATACAGCGCCTTGCGGGAGATGAGAAATAAGGAGGACCTTAAAGAGATACCCGTTATTGTCCTAAGCGCTAAACAAAAGAAAAAGCTTGGGGATCTTTTCGCTCTCGAAAAGATAGCATTTTTTATTGAAAAGCCATTTGAGCCAAGCGATTTATTACAAAAAATAAAGATAGTAGTAAATGGATAAAAAAAGAATACTTTTGGTTGATGACGAAGAAGATTTAAGGAAGATGCTGAAATTCCGCCTGGAAGCAATGGATTATGATGTCTTGGAAGCAGGAGACGGACAGGAGGGTTTAGAAAAAGCCAGGTCTGCCAAACCGGATTTGATAATCCTCGATCTGATGCTTCCCAAGATAGATGGATTTAAGGTATGCAGGATGCTCAAGTTTGACGAGAGATATAAGACCATTCCTATCATTATGTTTACCGCGCGCGCTCAAAAACAAGATGAAGAGCTCGGTAAACAGATGGGCGCCGACGCTTACATCACGAAGCCATTCGAACCGCAGATTTTATTGGAGAATATAAAAAAGCTAATTAAATAGGGATATAATTATTCGCGGCGTGTTTAACTTTGCTCGCGTCTCGGACAGATTTATTATTAAAGGAGGAAAACATGGAAGAGCAGAAAAAGATTTTGGTTATAGATGACGAAGAAGATATACAAAAATTACTTAGGATAAGACTTCAGCAGGAGAATTTTAAAGTTGTGCTTGCAGGCGATGGTGACATAGGAGTAAAGACTGCGGAACAGGAGACGCCCGATCTGATTATTTTAGATATTATGATGCCTAAGATGGATGGATACAGCTGTTTAAAGGAAATAAGAAATCTTCCGAAGGTAAAAAATGTGCCTATCTTGATGCTGAGCGGCAAAGAAGAGGAAAAGGTAAGAGACCTGTTTGCTTTTCAAAAGATCGATGGATATATTGAAAAGCCATTCGAGCTGGACGATTTGATTTTTAAGATAAGAGATATATTGAAAATATAAAGAGCGAAGTAATCGGTAGCGTTATATGAGGTAGGCTGTAATGGCTACAAAGATACTATTGGTAGACGACGAAACAGATCTGACAGAAATCACGAAGATACGCCTGGAATCCAGGGGGTTTGAGATAAAGTGCGCATATGATGGGTTAGACGCTTTTAAAAAAGCAAAAGAGATGAAGCCCGATATCATACTATTAGATTTGTTTCTGCCTGTCATGCATGGTTATGAGGTCTGCAAGAAACTGAAAGAGGATAACGAGCTCAAGGATATACCTGTTATATTATTTTCTGCTGGCGGTAAGACTGCTAAAGAGGTAAAAGATGTCGGAGCAGTTGATTTTATCTCTAAACCTGTTGAAATAGAAGAGCTTGTAAGTAAGATAAATTTTTATACAAAGAGACAGATATGAGAGAAAAAACTATAGAACAGATATTGCTGGAACGCGTTCTTATTACAGAAGAGCAGATTAATAAAATGAGGGAGGAGTCCAAGAAAAAAGGTATTCCCCTTGGTAAGTTGCTGGTGCGCTCAGGGGCAGTAAGCGAAGATGATTATGTACAGGCAATGTCAGAGATCCTGGAAGTGCCGTATATCGATCTGACAAATTATCTGGTCGATTCTAAGACATTGAAGTTTATCCCGGAAAGTATAGCGAGGAAGTTTAGAGTGATACCTGTCTTTAAAATAGGCAACACCCTTACAGTAGCCATGACAGACCCCAAGGATATCATGAGTATAGATGACCTGGCGCAGAGATCCGCATGCGAGATAGAACCGGTATTGGCAAGCGAGAAGGGCATATTAAATGCAATAGACCAGTATTACGGCGTGACGGGTTCAGTTGACGATGTAATAAAGGATATCAATAGAGAAAGAAAAAAGGAAGCGCCGCGTCTTGAAATAGATTCGCAAAGGCTTAGTGAGATAGCAGAAGATGCTCCTGTAATAAAACTTGTAAATCTTATAATTATGCAGGCGGTAAAGGATAAGGCAAGTGACGTACATATTGAACCAGAAGAAAATACGTTAAAGATAAGATTCAGGGTCGATGGGATTCTGTATGCGATGTTCTCTCCGCCAAAACATCTGGAACTTGCTCTTTTGTCGAGAATAAAAGTGCTTGCCAATCTTGACATTTCTGAGAAGCGAAAGCCTCAGGACGGGAGGTTTAATATAAAGGCGGAAAATAGAGACATTGACCTGAGGGTCTCTACCTTTCCTACTATATACGGAGAGAATATTGTAATAAGGATATTGGATAAGGTAGCGATATTGCTGGATCTTGATAAGCTCGGTTTTCCTAAGGCGGTCCAGAAAAAGTTTGAGAGGTTGATAAGGCAGCCTTACGGGATAATACTGGCAACAGGGCCTACGGGTAGCGGTAAAACCACCACTCTTTATTCAGCGCTTTCTGTAATTGATTCGGAGGAAAAAAATATTATTACCATAGAAGATCCTGTTGAGTGCCACTTGGGCAGGGTAAGGCAGTCCCAGATAAATCCAAGAGCAGGATTGACATTTGCATCAGGTCTAAGGTCAATATTACGGCAAGACCCGGATGTAATTATGGTAGGAGAGGTAAGGGATAAAGAGACTGCTGAGATTAGCGTGCAGGCAGCATTGACAGGCCACCTTGTTTTCAGCACATTGCATACAAATGACGCCAGTGGCGCCTTAACGAGACTCTTGGACATGGGAGTGGAGCCGTTTTTGATCTCCAGCTCTGTTATAGGAATTTTAGGCCAGAGGCTTGTAAGGAAGATTTGTCCAAAATGTAAAGAGGCTTATAAGCCCCCAGAGGATCTATTGAAGGGCTTTGGGGTAACTCCAGCAGATGTTAAGGAATTATACAGAGGTAAGGGGTGCAATATTTGTAAGAATACAGGATACAAGGGCAGAATCGGTATATATGAACTTTTAGTGCTCAATGAAGAGATCAGAAAATTGGTTGTTAACAGAGCCTCAAGTGACGCGATACAGAGGAAGGCAGTTGAAGATGGAATGAAGACATTGAGAAACAGCGGTCTGGATAAGATGCTAAAAGGCGTTACAACTGCAGAGGAGGTAATAAAGGCAACACAGGAAGAATGAAGTTCTCGTTCATAGTCCATTTCTCAAATAGGTTATGATGCAGAGGGGAAAGCGATGCCAGTTTTTCGATATAAAATCCGAGATAAATATGGGCGAGCGTCTACAGGCACCATGGAGGGCGAATCCACAGAATCCATTGCCAGCCATTTCAAAAAGATGGGCTATTCGCCTACGCTGATAGAGAAGGCCAGTCCAGGGTTAAAAAAATCCCTACCATTTCAAAGATTTTTCCGTAGAGTAAATTTAGAAGAATTGATAGTTTTCACTAGTCAGCTTATGACGCTTCAGCGCGCTGGCGTGCCGATTCTTGTCAGTTTAGAGTCTATATGCGCTCAGAGTAGCAACAGTTATTTTAGGGATGTCATTCAAGAGATTTCCCGTGATATAGAAGCGGGAAAAGCCTTTTCAGATTCCATAGCCAAGTTTCCCGGCATATTCTCTGAGATTTATATAAATATGATACGTTCTGGAGAGGTGGCTGGGATCCTTGACACTATCTTGGAGAGGCTTTCAAATCTTCTTGAACACGAGCAGGATATGAGGATGAAGATAAAACAGGCGACGCGTTATCCATTATTGGTCATGGCGAGCATTGCTCTTGCGTTTCCTTTAGTAGTAATGTTTATTATACCAAAGTTCAGTACGCTTTTCGCAAGGCTTGGCGCTGAACTCCCTCTTCCCACAAGGATGCTTTTGAATTTGAATTTTGCACTGGTCCATTACTGGTTCCTTGTGGTTATTGGAGTATTGGTTTTAATATTTGCATTCAGATATTTTATCAACACTAAAATCGGAAGACTTCTGTGGGATAATGTTAAGTTAAAGATCCCGGTTTTTGGCCCGCTTATTTTAAAGTTTTCAATGTCAAGGTTTAGTAGGATGACGTCTGTACTTTCTGCCAGCGGAGTGCCTATTATAGAAACGTTGGCTGTTGTTAAAAAATCTATTGGAAACAGGATTATCGCGAACTCTATCGATAATATCATTAAAGGCGTTGAAGAGGGCAAAGGCCTGGCAGAGCCCATGAAGGCAAGTAGCTTATTCCCGTCTATCGTTATGCAGATGGTGAAGATCGGCGAAGAAACAGGCAAGGTAGATGATTTGCTTCTGAGAGTTTCAGATTATTATGATTCTCAAACAGATTATACTGTAAAAAATCTGACAGTTCTAATAGAGCCGATTTTAATATTAATGGTGGGGATGCTGGTTTTGCTTCTTGCCATGGCTGTATTTATGCCTATGTGGAGCCTGGTGTCAGCCTTTAGGCACTGAGAAAGAGAGGCAGAGATGTGTTTTTTGATATTTTCAGGGATCATAGCATTGTTTTTTGGGTTTCTTTTATTAATACTACCAAAGGAGAGCTTTGACAAAATAAATACTAAGGCAAATAAGCTAATAAAGGATTTGGATAGCCTTGCCTATAAGTATAAACAAGGTATAGGGATTTGTTTATTGCTTTCAGGCTTAACATTACTTTTTGTCGCTTATTATTTGTACAAGACATAGATTAATGCATCACAGATTTGAAAATGATAATAAAGGAAGGGGGTTGATAGAAACTATATTTTCTATATTGATTTTACTTGGTATTTCAGGTATATTTATAAAATATGGTATCATCAATCTTAAAGAGGCACAGGAGGTTGCATTAGAGAATCAATTGACAAATATTAAGACCTCAGTAGAATTATATAAAGCATTGGAAGGTCATTATCCAGAAGATTTAAGAGAGCTTAACAAGGAATGTAAGGTAATAAAAGAAGACAGCTTATACGATAAGGAATATTTGGAATTTCAGACATTGGATAAAGAAGGCTATCCTATATGTCCTAACGGCCATAGGTTTATATATAATAATAAAACAGGAGAGGTAAAAAGGAGGATGCGATGATGTTAAAAAAGGAAGCCGGCTTTACTCTTATTGAGCTAGTAATGGTGATTGTCATACTTGGGATACTCTCAGCTATAGCTATTCCAAAATTTGTAGACCTTACTACAGAAGCAGAAATATCTGCTACTAAAAGCGGTCTGGGCGCGCTTCGTTCAGTGATTGCGATTGATTATGCAAAGAGCGCTACGTCCGGTACTGTAGCGTTTCCTTCTGCGATCACAACAGATCTATTCGCGGACGAACGTGTTCCGGAGAATAAATTTAACAATTCTACGTCTGTAGGAGCTGTAGGATCTGCGCCTAGCGGAACAGCTACATCCGCTAATGGATGGTGGTATATATCTGCTTCCGGCAAGGCAGGGGCCTATTCCGACGGGACGCAGGATACTTCTACCTGGTAAACAATATAGATTGACGCGAATTTTGAAGCGTATTATTATAGAAAAAAAGGGATGGCTAAAAGAAGCTGTCCCTTTTTTTATTTTAATTGCTCTTGTAGCTATCTTTTTTTCAGATGTTTTATTTGAAGGCAAAATATTCGTTCACAGGGACCTTTCCAGGTTCTTCTATCCTTTAAGAGAATTCAGCGTAACACAGTTTCTTTGCCATAAAGTCCCTTTATGGAATCCTTATATCCACTGCGGAAGCCCGCATCTCGCAGAACTTCAGACATGTGTATTTTATCCTCTAAGCGTAATATACCTCTTTTTTTCTTACCCGCACGCATTTAACTATTTCATAATATTACATATCTTCCTCGCAGGCCTATTCACCTATATCTTAATGAGAAGCTGGGCTTATTCAAGATATGCGTCATTTTTTTCAAGTATAGCCTTTATGTTCAGCGGATATATTATCTCTGTGATAAATCTTCCGGCATCGCTCGCCTCTATTGTATGGCTCCCGCTTGCGATTTTATTTTACGAGAGATCCTTAAAGAAAGAATGGATCAAAAATTCCATGATTACGGGGATATTTTTAGCCTTTATGTTTTTAGGGGGAGAGCCGATAATAGTCTATTCCACGGTCTTTATATTGCTCTTGCTGGGCCGACCGAATATAAAGCCGTTGGGGCTTTCCTTATTAGTCATGACAGGGCTTTCATGTTTTCAGATTTTGCCTTTTCTGGAATTTGTAGGATATTCTTCCAGGGCGAGCATGGATTTTGGCGAGGCCTCCATGTGGTCCTTTCCTCCGTACGCGCTTCTGGATTTATTTGTGCCTTATTTGAGCGAGTCAGATTATCTCTACAAAGATTATTGGGGTAGACAGAGCTGGCTATTAGTGTATTACATGGGTATATTTACCCTCTTATGCGCTTTCTTGGCCCTGAAATTCGTCGTTACAAAAAGGAGAAAGGTATTTTTTTATATCCTGGCATTGGGCCTGATTCTTTCATTTGGCAGATACACCCCAGTCTATTATTTTTTATACAAGCTTATGCCGGGTTTTAGTCTTTCAAGATACCCTATAAAATTCTTTTTTATGGTTTCGTTCTCTTTGGCAATCCTGGCAGGGATGGGTTTGGATTATTATAGAGAGGCTATCAAGTCAAACCATTTTCTCAAGAGATTCTTAAAAACGATTTTAATCCTGGCTTTTGTAGCGTCATTTTTTTATCTCGCAGTCAATTTGAATTTTACAAAAATATGTAGTTTTTTACATGTCAGGATATTAAATAGTGCGCCCTATTTTATGGACAAAAAGGATGCTTTGGCGCAGTTTATTCTTGTGGGGGTGCATAATTTAAAAAGGGCAATCGGTATTTTCATGTTTTTGGCATTGTTTATGTTTTTTGGGCTGAGGAGGAAGATGAACCTGAATTTACTGATCCCTGTATTAATCTCTGTAGCCTTATGGGATGTCTTTACGGCAAATGTAAATATATACAAGAATATGGATATCGACGAGCATCTAAAACCAGGCAAGGGCATCGAATTTTTAAAAAAGGATAAGGCCCTATTCAGAATATTCGATTCTCCGGCAACATTGAGGCAGAATACCTTTGTTCCGGAGAGAGACTATCTTGAGGGCATGAGGTCTCTTAGAGAAAGGCTGGTCTCTAACAGGGGCGTGAGTTTTCAGATTTATGACGCATATGGATATGGTTCACTTTACAATAGAAGGCACGAAGAGGTAATGGATATAATAATACATTCGGACCTTCCTGACGATACAAATCTATTAAATCTATTAAATGTGAAGTATGTGATTTCGCCAAAGGATTTTGAGGCAAAGGGGTATCATGTTGCCGAGAAGACGGACAAGGTAAATATTTATGAGAATAGAAATGTTATGGCCAGGGCGTTTTTGGCGGACAATGTAAAGGTCCTTAAAGACGAGAAAGAAATACTCGAAACATTAAAAAGCAAGGAATTTGATCCTTCAGAGGAAATTATTCTGGAAGAGGAAGCGTCCTTAAGGAGGACTGATTTTGTTTCAGACATAAGATCTGAAAAGGTTTCTATAGTAAAATATGAACCCAATGAAATCATTATTGAGGCCAAGGCTAAAAGTGAAAAGTTTTTAGTTTTAAGCGATTCATATTATCCTGGGTGGGAGGCTTATGTAGATGGTAGCCGCGAGAAGATTTATAGAGCTGATTACATTTTGCGCGCAGTGCGTATCGAGCCAGGAGAACATATCGTGAGGTTCAGGTATAACCCGCTGTCGCTTAAGATAGGTATGCTGGTGACGTTGGTTACAATTGCAGCTTTATTCGGCTTCTGGTTCGTTAGTATATTGCGTCAGAAAAAGTCGAAGGGTTGATTTTTTACTGGCGTAAGGTATAGTTTAGATATATTATGAGGTATAGTTTTTTTGTTTAGCATAGCGGGAGATTTAAATATGCACAGGCAGGGTTTTACATTGATAGAGCTGGCGATAATAATAGTTGTATTAGGGATTCTGGCAGTTACGGTGCTTGTCAGCGGAACAGCAAAGGGGCCTATCAGGCTCGAGGCAGCATGTCAAAGACTTGCAATGGATTTAAGGTATATGCAAGAGATGGCAATGGCTGAACAGGTGAGATTCGGGATTTCATTTGATACCAGCGATGAAGCGTATTTTGGATATAGGATAAATACTTCTAGCAAGGCAAAAGACCCGCAAACACAGGGTGATTTAGAGGTTGAATTTGATGAGATGAGAGAATTCAATGAGATACAAATAGTAAGCACTAATTTTAGCGATGCAGTAGAGTTTGATTCTATCGGTGCGCCTTATGACGGAAACGGAGTTTTGGTGTCGAGCGAGGGCATAGTGACTCTGACAGATGACTCAAATTCTAAGACAGTAAGGATTGAACCAGTGACGGGGAAGGTGAGCATACAGTGAAAGGCTTTACCTTAATAGAGACAATGATAGCAGTAGTGGTTATAGGCATTGCTTTTTTGGGGCTGTTAACAGTTGTTACAGGAGTGTTTATAAATGCGCCGCGAGATGAAGTGATGGCTGTTGCTGTAGGCTTGGCAAAAGGAGAGATGGAGCGGGTTTCAGGCTTGAGCTTTGCGGATGTTAGCAATGAGCCTCCTGCAAATTTCAGTGGAAATTTTAGCAATTATTCTTTTCGGGTTATAATGAGCGCAGTGCCTACGGACATAGCAGTTGATCCTAGCAAGAGCAATTATAAACAAGTAGAGGTACGAGTAACTAATGTCATAATAGGAGATGTTAGTTTGAAAACCATTGTCACTAATAACTGAGCATGTCCATGAATAAGGTAAATGGTTTTACGCTTATAGAGCTGGTGATAGTTATAATGATAATTGGCATTATAACTGGCGTTGTTGGATTTGTTTTACTTGGAACAGTTGATGCATGGACATTCAAATTTAACCGCAATGACATTTTGTGGGACGGAAGGCTTGCCATGAACAGGATGTTGCGGGAGATGAGAGAGGTAAAGGATCTAACTAGCGTTACTACGGCGAGTTCTTCACAGTTTAGGTTTATAAATACGGATGATATTGATATAACATATAGTTTAAGCATTACGGATCTTAATAGGACGGAGAATGGAGTCAGCAATACGCTTGCAGAAGATGTTTCGAGTTTAGCGTTTACTTATTTTGATTCCAGCGGTTCTGCTATTTCTACACCAACTGTGAGTCCAAGTGAAACTGATGTAAGAAGGGTGATGGTAAATCTGACCCTTACAAAGAACGGAGAAAATGTCTATTTGCAGTCGGAAAGTGTTCCGAGGAATTTTTAAAATGATTAATAATAGAGGTATTTCACTGGTAGCCACTGTTATTATAATGTTGATAATAGCTACTTTGGCGCTGGTTGTGGCGTCTACAATGTCCAGTGGGAATATATCATCCGTAGCAGATATGCAAGCGCAACAGGCATTTTATCTGGCGCACGCAGGTTTGGAATGGTACATGGAGCAATTAGAGAACGATAGTGATTGGTCGAGTCCCCCGACTGTTAAAACTGATCAATCTTTTGATGTAGGTACATTTAGCGTAACTTATGCTAATGAGGCAACTAATTCTATCGACATAACAGCAACGGGCAAGGTTACGGGCTGGGATTGGAATGATGTTCAGAGGGTTATAACGCAACATGTAGAAAGATCAGCTGGCGGATATTCTGGAGGGACACCAGAGGCCTTTGATTATGGCTTCCATGGTTTTGGCAGTTGGATAGATTTTAAGAATTCCACAGGCACAGTGAATGGTGATGTAGCATCTTCAAGCTCAGTTAAAAATTACGGCAGTATGACAATAAACGGTACTGTAACTGAAAGTTCAAGTGTAGACGATCCCACGCCTGTTGATACGGATGGTTATGAGGCTATAGCTGATAATGTTGAAAGCGGCGGTTTTACATTTACAGAGGGAAATACCTACGGGTCAGCTGGCAGTGAAGAAATTTGGTATATAGATGGAAGCGCTACTATAGAGAGAAATGTTACCATATATGGTTCGGTTATTGCTAGGCTAGGCATTTCCATGGCAGTAGACTCTCTAACTATAGATGCTGCGTCCGGCTATCCTGCGCTTATTGCAGGAGGCAATATCAGCGGAGATGGTTTATCAGATTCCACTATAAATGGCTTGATATCTGCTGATGGCAATATAGATTTTGATAATCTTGATACTGTTACCATGAATACGTCTATACTAGCAGGAGGCAATATATCTATAAAGACTGGTGCAAGTTTTACTATTAATTACGATTCTGATATAGCAACAAATCCACCTCCATATTTTGAGGGGTATGCTACTGGTGCAATTACAACTTCTTTGTGGCAGGAGTCATTGTGATTGTGGTATAATTGAAAAGTCATGAAAGCTATAATAAAGCAACTCCAAAAGGAGACTAAATCGCTTCTCTCAGGTCTAGGCCTTAAGACAAAAGCTGAGAACCTAATCGGCCTGGATTTAGGGCTAAAATATTTTAAGGCCGCTAGGATTCAGAAGACAAGTAAAGGCTTATCTATTAAAAATAGCTTGATAAAGGAAGCAGAGTATGTGAAAGATTTAAACAAGGATATGTCTATAGATAGTGAGGAAGCGATATTTGTGAATTTTAGCGGAGACAATATGGCAGTAAGAAGAACGAGCGTGCCAGTAATGCCTCATGAAGAGATAGAGGGGGCCTTGAAATGGGAGTTAAAAGATCAGGTCAAGTTTGACATCGACAAGACAAAGATAAGATTCAATGTTTTAGGTGAAATAGACTCTGATGATGGTTCCAGAAAGATAGATCTGATTGCAGTAGTTTATAAAGACGAGGATGTCGAAGAAAAGGTAAAGAGATTAAAAGATCTTGGATTAAATATACAAGGCGTTTTCCCAAGTGAGTTTGCCATTGCCAGCTACGTAACCCATTTAGGTATAGTTTCTCCAAGGGAGAGGGTGGCTATTGCAGATATAGGTAGCGTTAAGACAACTATAGGTATTATCGAAAACGGGAAATTGTCTTTTGCAAGAGATGTGGCAGTCGGCGGAGATAATATTACAGAGGCAATGACAGGGGTTTTGATGACAGATAAAGGCAAGGTGGAACTTTCTAAGGACAGAGCAGAAAAGATAAAGCGCGAGCAGGGTATCTCCGAGGATATAAGGATTTTATCAATGATGAGGCCGGTCTTGGAGAGGTTCTCAAATGAGATAAAAAGATCTTTGGAGTATTATGCCCATAGATTTAAATGTGATGCAGTTAAAAATATTATTTTAACGGGTGGCGGTTCAAACTTAAAAGGCCTTAAGGAGTATTTATCGAAAGAGACAGGACTCCAAGTATTGGAGGCCCTGCCTGAGACAGCATGTGCGGCAGGCCTACCCTTGCTTAATGAATCTGATTTAAATATGATCCCAGCAAGATTTAAAGATGAGAAAAAAACTGAGTTTAAAAGATTCTCTTTAAGGATGTTCTTCGTTGTGCTTTTATCATTATTTTTTATTTTCTATGGATTGTTATTTATGAAGGTAGCTAATCTGAAAAATGAGTTGGATATCTATAGGCCACATTGGGCTACATTGAAGGACGTGAGGTCCATTAAGGATAAAATAACAATGCTTGGTTATGCTGTAAATGTTGTCTCTCATGAAAATATATACACAGGAAGGGTAATGAGAGAGCTGAGCAATCTAACGTCCTCTTTTGTAATATTTAGCGATTTGATTATAAAAGATACAGAGCCGAATGTAAAGATTGCAGGCGTTGTGTTGAAAGAGGAGAGTTTAAGCGAATTTATGTCTAATCTGGAGACCTCTCCAGTATTCGAAAAGGTGAAACTGAGCTTCTCTGAAAAGAATGAAGATTATTCAAAAGAGGCGTTAGATTTTGAGATTGTTTGTAGCGTTGTGAGGTAAGCTTTGAGTGTAAGATTTAAAATAGAGAATAAAAAAGATATTTTGATGGTAGGCGTCTTTATACTCCTGTTAGCACTATTGTTTCAGTTTGCGTATATCCCGAAGCATAGGGAGTTCAAAAGGCTGAACAGAGAACATAGGGAATTAAGATCAGATATAGAGGGGCTTTATGATTTTATTGGGGGGCAGGAGGCATTGGAGAATAATATCATAAAGATGCGCGGGGAATTGGCTTTGCTTGAGGAGGCATTTCCTTATGAAAGGGCAGTGTCAGATATAATCAAGGGATTAAACGAAAAGGCAAAGCTATTTAAAATAAATGTAATTTCATTGAAGCCAGAAAATTTTGAGATATATAAAGATCATGAGGGAAAAGAGCTTAAGCTTTCAGATTTTTTCTGTAAATGCATGCCTTTGACTTTAAATGTTGAAGCTAGATATCAGGCCCTGGGGCAGTTTCTTGTAAATCTTGAGACAAGCAGGGCCCCAATGATCTCCATAGAACAGGTAAACATAGAAAAAGATGAGAGCATGACCCCTATCTTAAACGCGGAGATAGATTTAACCGCTTACCTCCTTGGGAAGTAATATGTTTAAAAACTTAGATAAAAAACAGAAAACTGAACTTATAATAACAGCTATTGGTATTGTAATTTTAATATTCTTAGTTATTAGTAATATGCAAAAGATTCAAAAGGAAAAAAAGACTACAATGGAGATGAGTAAGTTAGCGGTGTCTTCGTTGTTAGTTCCTATATCTATTGAGGAGGCGGAACTAAAGGGAGCTGATATAAAGGAAGAATGGAGGAGAGACCCTTTTTCATTCGCTGGCTCTACTATGGCTAGCCCTGCTTTAGATGGAATATTATTGAATGGCATTGTATGGGACAAGGAATATCCATATGCTATTATAAATGATGATGTTGTAAAAGTTGAAGACAGAATTGGCGATATGAGAGTTGTTGAGATTACTGAAAAGAGCGTGATTCTGGAGCAGGATGGCGAAAGATATACCCTTGAACTGAAACCCTTTTAAGACGCTCCTCTAATAACTTGACAAATCAGTCAAGGACAAAAGTGTCAAGTTATTAGAGGGGTGTGAGTATGATTTCCGCGCGGCCTACCCGTTAATTCCATTGACTTATATATCCTATCTATGATAATATATTTCGGCTATGGCTAAGAATAAGCCGAAGAGGGCTGTTATTTTTGTGCTCTTTAGAATCTTGAGCTTTTTTATCTATCTACTACCTATAAGGTTAGCGCTCAGGATAGGGCAGGCGTTAGGAAAGATAGCTTTCCACAGCCTTAAAAATCCAAGAAAGATAACCTTAGATAATCTGGATATTGCCTTTGGCAGCTCTAAATCACCGCAAGAAAAAAGGATTATAGCAGGAAAGGTCTTTGAAAATCTGGGAAAAAATTTCATAGAGATAGTGGCCCTATCCAAATTTAATAAGGGCAATATAGATAATTATATAGAATGTAAAGGCATTGAGATAATAGAGCGCTTTATTCAAAAGGGCGGAGGGGGTATAGTACTTACAGCGCATTTTGGGAACTGGGAATTCCTGGCCCATTATTTTGCAATAAAGGGATACTCAGTAAATGTTATTGCCAGGCGCGTGAGGATGGAGCAATTTGAGAAAGTTTTAAAGAGGGTCAGAAAGAGAAACAAGGTTAATGTTCTCTACAGGGACGCCTCAGCGAAAGACGTAATAGCACTCCTTAAGAAAAATGAGTTTGTGGGCATAATGCCCGATCAAGATATGGACAGCATATCAGGGGTGTTTGTTGATTTTTTCGGCAAGCCAGCTTACACGCCTAACGGGCCGGCTGCTCTGAATCGTTTGACAAAGGCCCCTATAATCCCATGTTTTATTGTAAGAAAGTCTTTTGGGCATGAGATTTTGATTGAAGAGCCGATAGAGTTGAGGATCGGCGAGGATAAAGAAAAAGATATATTGGAAAACACTCAGAGGTATACAAAGGTTATAGAAAATTACATAAAAAGGTTTCCTTCTCAATGGGTTTGGTTCCATGAGAGATGGAAAACCCGGCCTTAGCTTGACACTTTTGTCATTGAGGATTTATCAAGTTAGAGAGTGATGGATGTTGCGCAGAGTAATTATTTCGACCGTTTTATTGATTTTGGGCTTATGCGGTTTTTCTTTTGCGCAGGAACTTGGAGGGGTTGCGCAAGAAGTAGAAGGCTTTTCTCTTATGCAGTATAAAGACGCTGGAGAAAAAAGATGGAAGTTGCTCGGTAAATCAGCGGAAGTGGAAGGCGAGAGAATTAAGATAAGCGAGATTTCAGCGGTAATCTTCGGGAAAAATACAGTATTTAAATTAAAGGCAAGAGAAGGAGATTTCGATAAAGAACAGCATCTGGTTTGTCTTGAGGACGATGTGATAATTAAGACCACAGACGGCATAAAATTTACTACAGATTTTTTGCAGTGGGACACAAAGACCGAAAATATGTTTACCGACGCTCCTGTAAGCATAAAAAGGACTGATTTTGAGGTCAATGGCAGGGGTGCGACTTATAATCTAGAACAAGAGATCTCTGAATTAAAAAAAGACGTCGTTGCGAATATAGGAAGTTTAAAAAGAAATGCCCTGCGCCATACAGGTGATGCCATAGAGGCAGCGAATAACAAAACACAGGATGTAACAATAACTTGTGATGGCCCTCTTGAGATAAATTATAAGAAAAATCAGGCTATCTTCAAGAATAATGTAAAGGTTGAAAATATTCAGGGCAATATCTTTGCCGATCGTATAGATGTTTATTTTAAACAGGATACAAAAGAGGTAAGATGTGTAGCGGCCAGAGGCAATGTAAGGATCATAAACGGAAATAATGTGACTTATAGCGAGAAGGCGATCTACCTGGTTGATCAGGGCCGCCTGATATTGCCCAAACGACCAAAGCTGGTTATTCAAAATGAGCCTCCTAAACAATAGCGAACATTTATTGGAAGTAAAGAATCTTGTAAAGGCCTACGACGGTAAAAGGGTAGTGGATGGTATAGATATGCAGATAAAAAGAGGCGAGATTGTAGGGCTATTGGGTCCGAATGGCGCCGGAAAGACCACAAGTTTTTACATGGTGGTCGGTATGCTGAGACCTGACAAAGGTCGGGTAATATTTGACAGTAAGGATATTACAAGACTTGCGATGTATAAACGTTCGCGCAATGGAATAGGTTATCTTTCACAGGAGCCATCTGTATTTAGAAAGCTAAGTGTTGAGGAAAATATAATGGCAATATTAGAAACCCTGGATATTCCAAGGGTTGTTCGAAAAAGGAGACTAGAAGAGCTTCTTGGCGAATTGAATATTGGGCATCTTTCAAAGAAGAAGGCCTATATGCTCTCAGGAGGAGAAAGGCGCAGATTGGAAATAACCAGGGCACTCGTTACGAATCCCCTGTTTCTTCTTCTGGACGAGCCGTTTAGCGGCATAGACCCGATTGCAGTGACCGATGCCCAGGAGATTATTGCAGGACTCAAGAAAAAAGGTCTGGGCATACTTCTTACAGATCACAACGTAAGAGAAACGCTTGAAATAACAGACCGTTCATATATAATGGCAGAAGGAAGGATGCTTATATCAGGAACCGCAGATGAGTTGCTCAAGGACCCAAGGGCGCGGGAGATATATCTCGGTAAGAAATTTCGGATGTAAATGAGTCTGCCTGAGGCGGATAGAATAGGACATAAGGGCGTGAAGTCATCGATTAAGAAACTAAAAAATTGCAAGAAAATCGTGGAAGTAAATCTTTCTTCTGAAAAGGTAAAGGATGAATTTGACAAGGCCTATGAAGGGATAAGAAGGGTCGCGAGCGTCCCGGGATACAGGGTCGGAAAGGTGCCTCGGGATTTATTGGAGCTTCACTATTCTAAGACCGCGAGGGAAGAGGTTATAAAAAAACTTATTCCTGAGACTTATCAAAAGATTCTAGAGCAACATAAATTAAGCCCTATAGGATATCCAGACATAACTGACGTGAAGCTTGATTTAAAAGAAGGCTTTTCTTATAAGGCGAGCATTGAAACAAGGCCAGATTTTTCTCTAAAGAACTATAAGGGCTTGAAGTTAAAGAGAAAACCTGCGGAAGTAAAAGAAGAAGATGTCCAGAAAAATCTAGAGTCTTTGCGGGAGACAAATGCGCAGAATGTGCCAAGGAAGGACAGCGAAGAGAAAGAAAAGGTCCTACCTAAGCTGGATGATGAGCTTGCAAAGGATTTAGGATTTGAGAATCTAGGAAAATTAAAGGATGTCATAAGACAGAACCTAAAACACCGGCTCGAACATGAAATGAAGGCTGATTTAGAGATGCAGGTTATCAGTCAGCTTGTTGACGGGCTAAATTTTGAAATCCCTGAGTCATTAGTAAATTCTGAAAAGGAGAGATTGCTAGAGGATGTCAATAAGCGCGTTAACTATATGGAGACGTTGCAAAAAAAAGAAAACCCCGATAAAAAATTTACATTGTCGGATAAAGATAAGAAAGAATTAGAGACGAATGCGCAGAAACAGGCATTGCGCCAGGTAAAGGCATTTTTTATATTGGATAAAATTGCCCAGGCCGAAAAGGTATACCTAAAGCAAGAAGAGATTGATAAACGTATCGAAGAGATGGCAGTGCAGTATAAAAAATCAAAGGATGAAATAAAAAGGTATCTCGAAAAAAACCATATGCTGGATGAGATGGCAATAAATATGAGAAACAGCAAGGTAATGGAGTTTTTGTTAAAAGAGGCGAAAATCAGCTGAGTCTCCGTCAAGACGGAGACTCATTAAAGGAGGTATACATGTCTATGTTAGTTCCTATTGTTGTTGAGCAGTCAGAAAGAGGAGAACGCGCGTATGATATCTATTCCAGACTTCTAAAGGACAGGATAATTTTTATAGGCTCCATGATAGACGATGTAATCGCAAATCTCGTGATTGCGCAGATGCTTTTTCTTCAGACAGAAGACCCTGACAGGGATATAAGCATTTATATTAATAGCCCTGGAGGAATAGTGACGGCTGGTCTTGCGATATACGACACAATGCAATTTGTTAAGCCTAATATTTGCACGTATTGCATGGGTCAGGCGACCAGTATGGGTGCGGTGCTTCTTGCAGCAGGTACGAAAGGCAAACGGTTTGCCCTTCCAAACTCACGCGTAATGATACATCAACCATGGGGCGGCGTACAGGGGCAGGCATCAGATATAAATATACAGGCCAAAGAGATATTAAAGATGCGAGACAGAATAAATGAGATACTCGCAAAACATGCTGGCCAGAAATTAGAAAAGATCCAGAAGGACACGGACAGGGATTATTTCATGAGCGCTGAAGAGGCAAAGAAGTATGGACTTATAGACGAAGTAATAGCAGATAAGAGAAAATAATTTAGAATAAAAATGGAGCTTAAAATATGACAAAAAATTATTTGCTTACACCGGGTCCAACCCCAGTACCGCATGAGGCGTTAGACGCCATGGCAAGGCCTATAATACATCATAGGACGCCTCAGTTTCAGGCAGTATTAAGAGAGGTTGAAGAAGGATTAAAATATGTTTTTCAGACAAAAAACAATGTCCTTATATTTTCTTCGAGCGGGACAGGCGCGATGGAAGGCGCTGTTAGCAGCTTGCTTTCCTCAGGAGATAAGGCAATAATTGTAAGAGGAGGGAAGTTTGGAGAAAGATGGGCGGAGCTGTGCGCTGCTTATGGTATAGAATTTATACCTATAGATGTCGAATGGGGTAAATCTGTTGATCCGGAGTCTATAAGGAAGATTTTGGAAAAAGAGGGGCCAGGAATAAAGGCCGTATACACAACGCTGTGTGAAACCTCTACTGGCGCATCAACGGATGTGGAAAGAATCGCAAAGCTTGTAAAGGATTTTGAGGCGGTTTTAGTAGTAGATGCGATAAGCGCGCTTGCAGCAGTGCCTCTCAAGACAGATGAGTGGGGTGTCGATGTTGTCGTGGCTGGTTCGCAAAAAGGATTGATGATCCCCCCGGGACTTGCTTTTGTCAGTTTGAGCGAAAAGGCGTGTAGAGTAGTTCAAAAATCAACCCTTCCAAAATATTATTTTAACTTTGGCGCATACAAGAAATTTATAGAGAAAAACGATACCCCTTATACGCCTGCGGTAAATCTTGTAATTGGCTTAAATGAGGCCCTGAAGATTATCAAGAAAGACGGACTTGAAAATGTATTAAATCGCCACAAGAAACATGCCTTGGCAGTAAGAAAGGCTGTTAATGCCCTTGGGTTGGAGCTTTTAGCGCCAGACGCTTATTCAGATGCAGTTACTGCTGCGAAGGTCCCTGAAGGTATTGACGGGGCCAAATTAGTAAAGACGATGCGCGATAAATATGGAGTGGTTATTGCCGGGGGGCAGGCTCAGTTAAAAGGAAAGATTTTTAGGATAGCCGCGATGGGTTATATAAAGGCTAGTGATTTAAAAGTCTGCATAGAGACATTGGAGACTGTTCTTTTAGATATGGGATATAAATTCGAAAAGGGAATTGGCGTAAAGGCCTTTCTAGAAGCAGTTAAATAAAATTTAAGAAGGAGCCAAACATGTTCAAAATATTAGTCAGTGATCCTCTGTCAGAAGAAGGGGTCGAGATACTGAAAAAGGTAAAGGAATTTGAGGTGGATGTAAAATTAAAACTTCCTCCAGAGGAGCTGAAAAAGATTATCAAGGATTATGACGCGCTTTTAGTGCGCAGCGGCACAAATGTTATCAAAGCCGTGATAGAGAATGCTGATAAATTAAAGGTAATAGGGAGGGCTGGCGTAGGATTGGATAATGTTGATTTGGAGGCTGCCTCCAAAAGAGGTATTATTGTTATGAATACGCCTGGAGGCAACACTATTTCTACTGCTGAACATACAATGTCTCTTATTCTTTCTCTTTCAAGAAACATACCGCAGGCAGATGTTTCGACAAAGTCAGGAAAATGGGAGAGAAAGAAGTTTATGGGCGTTGAATTATACGGTAAGACCTTGGGGATTATAGGCCTTGGAAGAATAGGCGCAGAGGTTGCTAAACGCGCAGCCTCATTTGGCATGAAGACGATTGCGTATGATCCGTTCTTGTCGTTAGATAAAGCAGAAGAGTTGGGGATTAAATCAGTAGAACTTAAGGATGTATTCAAAAGATCAGATTATATTACGGTGCATACTCCGATGACGGACGAAACAAAACATATTATTGATGAGAAGGCTATAAGAGACATGAAGAAGGGCGTGCGTATTATAAATTGCGCAAGAGGTGGCATAGTAGATGAGGTTGCGCTTCTTAAGGGCATAAAGGATGGAAAGATAGCAGGTGCAGCTTTAGATGTATACGAAAAGGAGCCGCCTAAAGAAAGCCCTCTTCTTGAATGTGGACAGGTTATCCTTACGCCTCATCTTGGCGCTTCTACTGAAGAAGCGCAGATTAATGTCGCTGTTGATATTGCTAATAGCACAAGGGATGCATTGCTTGGCTGCGGAATAAGAAATGCAGTCAATGTGCCTTGTATCGATACAGAGCTTTACAAGATCTTGCAGCCTTATGTAGAGCTTGGTGAGAAGATGGGCTCGCTTGTTGCTCAGCTCGCTAAAGGCAGGATTTCGCAGATAAATATAAAATATTCCGGGGATATTGCTAAATATACTGTATCGCCATTGACTGTGGCAATTGTAAAAGGCGCGCTTACCCCGATTCTCCAGGAGACAGTTAATTATGTAAATGCGCTTATTGTGGCAAAAGAAAGAGGGGTAAAGGTCAAAGAGTCAAAGTCCACCGGATTGGAAGAGTATGCAAATCTTATTGTAGTCGAGGTTAAGACTGATAAGACCGTCAGGTCTGTTACTGGTACTTTATTTACAAAAAAGGACGCAAGGATTGTAAAGATAGATCAGTTTCATGTGGATGCTATACCTGAAGGATACATGCTGGTTGCCCACAATATAGACGTTCCTGGTATCATCGGAAAGGTAGGAACTATCCTGGGGAATAATGGCGTTAATATTGCTACAATGACGTTTGGCCGAGAAAAGCCAGGCGGAAAGACATTGTCGGTTTTAAACGTCGACAGCCCTATACCTGAAAAGGCGCTTGATGAAATAAGAAAGGCAGAGAATATTCTGGACGCAAAATTAATAAAGTTATAATGCCAAAATTCAAAACAAAGAGGATGTGTTTATGAAAAAGAACAAGATTTATATTATTGATGTAACCAATAGAGATGGCGTTCAGACTTCTAGGTTAGGACTTGCCAAGCTGCAGAAAACCATGATAAATGTTTTCTTGAATGAGATGGGTATTTTTGGCAGCGAGTTTGGCTTTCCTGTCACGCGTCATGAGACCAGTTATTTAAATGCCAATATGGAGCTTGTGCGTAAAGGCGTTTTAAAACCAATTGTTCTTAATGGATGGATAAGGGCGCTTAAGAAGGATGTGAAGAAGGCGCTTGAGATGACAGATGTAGAGAATCTGAACCTTTCTATATCTACTTCTGAACAGATGACGCATGGTAAGTTTTTAGGGAAGAAAACCAGAGACGATATTCTGTTGATGATGACACAGGCCTTGGATTATGCAAGAAATAAAAAGTTAAAAATAATCGGGGTAAATGCAGAGGATGCATCTAGGACCGATATGTCATTTCTTATAAAATTTGCTAAGGCGGCAAGAGATCATGGGGCTGATAGAATCAGATATTGCGATACACTTGGTTATGATGACCCTTTTACGATTTATGAGAGGGTGAGAACTCTTGCTGCTGAAGTAAAATTACCAATAGAACTCCATTGTCATAACGATCTTGGCATGGTGGTGGCCTGTTCAATAAGCGGCGCAAAGGCAGCAGTAGATGCTGGATGTGACGCATACATAAATACTACTATAAATGGAACGGGAGAAAGGGCTGGGAACGCAGACCTTGTTTCTGTAATACTTGCGCTTAGGCACTCGAGTGGATTTAAAGGTAGATACCATCTTGATGAAAAGATCAAGCTGGATCATACTTGGAAGATTGCAAAGTATGCTTCATATGCCTTTGGAGTGCCTCTGCCTGTAAATCAGCCAGGGGTTGGCGCAAATGCGTTTGCGCATGAATCTGGCATTCACGCAGATGGCGCTCTGAAAGACAGGCGCAATTATGAACTTTACGATTTTGAGGAGCTTGGGAGAGGAGAACCAGAGCTTATTGAAACAGGAAGACAGATTACAGCAGGAGAGTATAGTGGTATAAAGGGTTTTAGAAATGTATACGAAAAGCTCGAGATAAAATTTAAAAATGACAAAGAGGCCACCAAGATCCTTGATCTTGTAAGATACGCCAATGTGCATACACAGCAACCCCTCATCCATGACGAGCTTAGATTTATAGCTAAATACCCAGATATAGCGAAAAAGATTTTCACAATGAATCCGTAAAAGGTGCGTCTGTTTAAGTCTTGACCTTGGACAAAGGAGTTTTTATGTCTTGTGCAATTGTAGTTGGTGCGCAGTGGGGCGATGAAGGTAAGGGTAAAATAATTGATATCCTCGCAGGTGATGCCGATATTATAGTCAGGTATCAAGGCGGTAATAATGCAGGGCACACTGTGGTTATAGGCGAGAAGCAATTTATATTACATCTTATCCCCTCAGGGATATTGCATAAAGGCAAGCTCTGTATTATAGGTAACGGTGTAGTCATTGACCCAAAGGCCTTGTTAGATGAAATCGAGATGCTCAGAAAAAAGGGTATCAAGGTGGATGGGAATCTTCTCGTGAGCGAGGCGGCGCATGTGATATTACCTTATCATAAGGTAATAGATAAAAGGCGCGGCGCTCAAATAGGTACTACAGGGAGAGGTATAGGCCCTTGCTATGTGGATAAGATGGCGCGTTGCGGGATTCGCATGGTGGATCTAGTAAATAAAAATTCTCTTAGGAGAAAACTTTGGGCAAATTTAGAAAACTCCACGGAGTTTGATTTTAAAAAGATTTATCAGGAATATTTAGGCTATGGCAGGAAGATAGAAAAGCATCTTGCTAATGTTTCTTTGGTTTTAAATAAGGCTATTGCCAAAAAGAAAAGAATTCTTTTTGAAGGGGCGCAGGGCGCGCTTTTGGACATAGATCACGGTACATATCCTTTTGTGACTTCTTCTAACTCTACTGCAGGCGGGGCATTGACAGGCACAGGCGTAGGTCCTACAAACATAGATAAAGTTATAGGCGTTGTAAAGGCCTATAGCACAAGAGTGGGCGAAGGTCCGTTTCCCACGGAGTTTAAAAAAGACCTTATGGAAAAGATCAGGCACAAGGGGAAGGAATTTGGCGCGACTACTGGAAGGCCTCGGCGTTGCGGGTGGTTTGACGCTGTTGTTGTAAGACATGCTGTGAATGTAAATGGACTTAGTGAAATAGTTGTGACAAAACTCGATGTATTGGACGAGATGAAAAAGATAAAGATCTGCACAGGATACAGATACAACGGGAAGCTGTGCAGGGATTTTCCCGCGGATATAGATGCCTTGAGTTCTTGCAAGCCAGTTTATGAAGAGCAAAATGGATGGATGAAGGACACTAGTCTTGTGAGGAGATACAGGGATCTGCCGAAGAACGCAAAGACATATATTAGGCGCCTATCAAAACTTTTAGATGTAAAGATAGTCATGATTTCAGTAGGTTCGAGGCGAAGTCAGGCGTTTCAAGTGAGGGTATCTAACTGAGGCGGATTTAATTCTTCCGCCTTGGGCTGAGTTATTAAAGGAGGATATTTGATGTTATTTCTTGCACCTACGGCTTCTATAATGGCTATATTTTTTGCCATTTTTCTTATCTGGAAGATATTGCGTTACGATGAAGGTACGGCTGAAATGAAAGAGATCGCAGGATGGGTAAGAGAAGGCGCGTATGCGTATATTAAGAGGCAGTATTTGATTGTGGCGTTGTTTTTTGCGGTTGTATTTTTCGTTTTATTTTCTCTGTATTTAAAGGGTTATCTTATAATATTTGTCCCGTTTGCCTTTTTGACAGGAGGATTTTTTTCAGGGCTTTGTGGTTTTATAGGTATGAGTGTCGCGACTCGTGCGAGCGCAAGGACAACGTGTGCGGCAAAGAGCAGTTTAAATAGGGCGCTTCAGGTTGCATTTTCAAGCGGTGCAGTGATGGGTCTTATGGTGGTCGGATTGGGACTATTGGATTTAAGCATATGGTATTATTTCTTAGACTGGTATTATCGCGGTTTAGAAGAAGCTGTGAGGATTCAGAATATTACTAGCACCATGTTGAATTTTGGCATGGGCGCGAGCTCAATGGCTCTTTTTGCAAGGGTAGGGGGAGGGATTTTTACTAAGGCAGCAGATGTTGGCGCAGACCTTGTCGGTAAAATTGAAGCAGGCATACCTGAAGACGACCCTCGAAACCCAGCAGTGATAGCTGATAATGTAGGCGATAATGTTGGAGATGTCGCGGGCATGGGGGCAGATTTATATGAATCGTATGTTGGGTCCATTGTCGCCACAATGGCGCTCGGCTCTGCTGCATTTATGCAATACGGAAAGAGCTTAAAGGGCATTACTGTTCCTATGGTTATGGCGGCTGTCGGAGTTATTGCAAGTTTAATTGGTACGCTTTTTGTGCGTTCTGGAGAAAAGGCTGAACAGCACGTCCTTCTTATGGCATTGAGAAAAGGTGTTTTTGCGAGCGCAGCTATTATTGCGGTAGCATCCTATTTCGTAATAAAATTTGTCCTGGGCGTAGAGTTTATAGGAGTCTATTGGGCAGTTATCGCAGGTTTAGTCGCTGGTATTGTGATTGGTCTTTCTACAGAATATTTTACATCGGATAAATATTCTCCTACGCGCACAGTAGCCAAGGCTGCCCTTACAGGACCGGCTACTGTTATTATAAGCGGCCTGTCTGTAGGCATGCTTTCCACTGTGATCCCGGTCTGCATCGTTGCGTTTGCAATACTAGCTAGTTTTTACCTTTCAGGAGGGGCAAGGGATTTCAATCTTGGACTTTACGGTGTTGGTATAGCCGCTGTTGGTATGCTCAGCACATTAGGTATTACGCTCGCAACAGATGCCTATGGACCTGTGGCAGATAATGCCGGAGGCAATGCAGAGATGTCACATCAACCTCCCGAGGTGCGTAGGCGCACAGATGCGCTGGATGCATTGGGAAATACAACTGCTGCCACTGGTAAGGGATTTGCGATAGGCTCTGCTGCGCTTTCAGCCTTGGCATTAATAGCTGCCTACAGGGAGCATATACATTTGTTAGGCAAACCATTGAACACGGATTTAATGAATCCGCGACTTTTAGCGGGTCTTTTTATAGGAGGAATGCTTCCGTTTGCTTTCTGTTCGCTTACCATGAGTGCGGTTGGCAGAGCTGCTTCAGCCATTGTGATGGAAGTAAGGAGGCAGTTTAGAGAGATAAAGGGTCTAATGGAAGGAAGGGAAAAACCGGATTATGCAAATTGCGTTACCATTGTTACAAAGAGCGCCCAAAAGGAAATGATATTGCCGTCTCTTTTAGCAATACTCGCCCCCATCGCCGTAGGTCTTTTGATGGGCATAGAAGCAGGAGTGGGATTATTAATAGGAGCCTTGATTTGTGGTTTTGTTTTGGCTATCATGATGGCTAACTCAGGCGGGGCATGGGATAATGCAAAGAAATATATTGAAAGCGGCAGAGAAGGAGGCAAGGGGTCTTCTAGTCATAAGGCAGCAGTAGTAGGCGATACCGTTGGGGACCCTTTTAAAGATACGTCAGGCCCGTCGCTTAATATCTTAATAAAATTGATGTCAATGGTGTCTATTGTTTTTGCCTCATTTATAATAGCTAATAGTTTAGTTAAGTAATTTGTTTTAATAGTGTTGCGAAGTGCGCTAACTTGATACATAAAGCGGAATGCCTATACAAAAACCTTGACTTTATATAGTCAGCGTATTAAAATTAAGGAAAAATAGGAGGAAAGCATGATATATAAAAAAGGTATATTTTGTCAAATATTGTTCGTGATTTTATTAACTTTTGTAATTTCAGGATGCTCAATAACTATCCAGAAAGGCCGGCGGAGCGATATAGAAAAGATACAATCGCTTAATTACGAGATCGAGGCAATGAATGCCAGATTAGAGCAGCTTCAGCAGGAAAAGGACAATGAGATATCAGGACTTGATGAGGCAAAAAGTCTTTTGGAAAAAAGATTAAAGAAAGAGATAGGAGACAAGAAAGTTCGACTGGAGATGGCCGAGAAAGGTCTTGCCATCATATTCTTAGCAGAGGTTCTTTTTGATTCTGGTAAAGCAGATATAAAAGAAGAGGTTTTTGACATATTGGATAAGGTTGCAAAAGTGCTAAAGGAGAGCGTAGGCGGCCGGGCTATAGGTATAGAGGGACATACGGATAATGAGCCGATAAAATATTCTGCGTGGAAATCTAACTGGGAACTTTCGACCGCAAGGGCCACGAGCGTGCTTCACTATCTGGTAGACGAGAGATCTATTGATCCAAAGAGGGTATCTGCTACGGGTTATGGTGAATATAGGCCAGAGACCTCTAACGACACGCCAGAAGGCAGGAAACGAAACAGGCGAGTTGAGATAGTTGTACTCCCAAAAAATATAGAAAAGATCCAGGCAGATATGGATAGAATAGCAGAGAGAAAAGAGGAGATTCAAAGGCGATTGAAGAAGTATAAGAAGTAAGGCCTCTCTGGGGGGAAAGGCAAGATTTTTTCGGAAATACCTCCAACAATTTAATGGAGTAGAGATAGAATTCTATGAGTTTAAGGAGAAACGCGGATTGTGCTTTTCATGAGTCACATTCGCGTTTTTATTTTAATAGGATATGAAAAGGACACCAGAACATATCGCAATAATAATGGACGGAAACGGCCGCTGGGCTAAAAAAAGGGGCCTTCCTAAAATAGTAGGTCATAAAAGAGGTGTGGAATCTATAAAAAAGATAGTCAGGGCTTGCATAAAATTTAAGGTTAAGTATCTTACGCTTTACGCCTTTTCTACCGAGAACTGGCAGCGCCACAGACGTGAAATCAAAGCGCTTTTCGGTTTATTAAGGAATTTTTTAGATACACAGATGCAGCTCTTTCAGGAAAACAATGTGAGGTTTTGCGTAATCGGGGATAGGAATAGGCTTGAGCCAAGATTGAGAGAAAAGATAGAATATTTTGAAAAAGACACCTTGCATAACGATAGCTTGATTCTGAATATTGCCTTAAGTTACGGAGGCAGGCAGGAAATCATTGACGCGGCAAGGGCTTTATCAGAAGAGGTAAAAAAAGGTTTAATAAAACCCTCTCAGATAGATGAGAAATTGTTTTCGAGATATCTTTATACCAGAGACTGTCCCGACCCTGATATGTTGATACGTACAAGCGGAGAGATGCGCATATCTAACTTTCTATTGTGGCAGATTTCTTATTCTGAGATACATGTAACTGAGAAACTTTGGCCTGATTTCTGCGAGAAAGAATTAAAGAACGCAATAGAAGAGTTTCAAAAAAGAAAAAGAAGATTTGGGAAATAGATGCAAGACATATTAAAGCGCACAAGCACATCTATAATCTTAATATCCATTACCGCTATTACTATCTTTGCGCTTCCTGCCTGGATGTTCAGTGTAGTGGTTTCAATGTTTATAGGTTTAGGCCTTTACGAATTTTTCAGATTAAACTCAAAGAACGATATGTCCAGCGGTTTTGTATGTCTGGGCATATGTTCAGGAGCGCTTCTTCCATATGTCACGTATTTTTACAGGCCTGCAGGAGGCTTATGGGAGGCGCTATTTTTTATTACGGTACTTATCGCGCTTTTTATTATGCAGTTTACAAGAAAAGAAAACCAGAAAGCGGTGACGTTGATCGCATTGACCTTATTTGGCATTTTTTACATTGGGTGGTTTTTCACGTTTCTCGTCAAGATACACCTTTTGGATAAAGGGTATAAGTTAGTAGCTTATCTAGTATTGGTAACAAAGGCAGGAGACATTGGTGCGTATCTTGTTGGTTCGCGCTTTGGTAAACACCCGCTTATCCCCAGGATAAGCCCGAATAAATCAGTCGAGGGCGCCTTAGGAGGATTTTTATTCAGCATAATATTTGCTCTAACAAGCAGGCCATTTTTAGAGTGGATGTCATTCAAGGTTGTATTGATCGGGGGAGTTTTGATTGGTGTTTTTGCGCAGTTGGGGGATCTGGCCGAAAGCCTTGTGAAGCGTGATTGTAAGGTAAAGGACTCAAGTCTTTTTTTCCCAGGCATTGGAGGGGTGCTGGATGTAATTGACAGCCTCCTTTTTTCAGCACCTATATTTTACATATATTTGATTATTGTTACGCAACTAAAATGACCATCTTAAAGGTTTAAGCTTAAACAAGATTATGCATAAAATAGCTGTTTTAGGTTCAACAGGTTCAATAGGCGCCAGCACACTTGATGTCGTTTCCAGCTTTCCTGATAGATTTGATATATCCGCGCTTTCCGCGCATTCGAACATAGATTTATTGCTAGGGCAGGCAAAGAGATTCAAACCTAAGAAGGTCTGTGTGGTGGACAGAAAAAAAGCAAAGGAATTCAGAAAGAGATTTGGAAAATCCGGGACAAGGATTTATGAAGGAGAAAAAGGCCTATGCGATATGGTGGCAGAGGGAAGAATAGATACCCTTGTCGTTGGCATAGTAGGGTCATCCGCGCTTTTACCAATTTTAAGCGCCCTGGATAACGTAAAAAGACTTGCCCTTGCGAACAAAGAGTCGCTTGTTATGGCAGGCGATATTATTATGAAAAAAGCAAAGAAGAGGAAAGTTAAGATATTGCCTGTTGATAGCGAACATAGCGCTGTATTTCAATGCATAGAATCAGAAGATACCTCGGAGGTAAGAAAGATCTACCTTACATCCTCAGGCGGGCCTTTGCTATGTACTTCCAAAAAAGATTTTAAGCATATTACGCCGCGGCAGGCAGTCAACCACCCTAAATGGAAGATGGGGAGGAAGATTTCAGTAGATTCGGCGACCATGATGAATAAAGGCCTTGAGGTAATCGAGGCGCATCATCTGTTTGGAGTGGATGTCGGGAAGATAGAAGTGTTGATCCATCCTGAGACAGCAGTTCATTCAATGGTAGAATTTGTTGACGGTTCAATACTGGCGCATATGGGCATGTGTGACATGAGGATCCCAATACAATATGCCCTTACTTACCCTCGCAGATTGGATTCCCATCTAAAAGGACTTTCGTTTTCAAAATTAAAGACGTTGCATTTCTATTCGCCTAATTTTAAAAAATTTCCGTGTTTGAGGATTGCATATAAGGCGGCTCAAGAAGGCGGGACATATCCATGCGTCTTAAATGCGTCGAATGAAGTGGCTGTCGGAGAGTTTTTAAAGGGTCGGATAAACTTTACGCTCATACCAAGGATAGTTGAGAAGGTTCTGATGTTACACAGGGCAATAAAAGATCCTGAATTAAAGGACATACTCGACCTCGACAAATGGAGTAGGGTAAAAACAAAGGAGATATTAAGTGCTATCGACGCTTAGTTTTGTAGTTGTATTAAGTATTTTGGTCATCGTGCATGAATTTGGACATTTTATTGTTGCCAAGAGGACAGGCGTGCGCGTGGAAAAGTTTTCTATTGGATTCGGCCAAGAGTTATTCGGTATTACGAAGGGCGGAACGCGCTATTCAGTATCTCTCATACCATTGGGAGGGTACGTAAAGCTTGCCGGCGAAACAGAAGAAGAACCGATAAAAGGTGAAAAGTGGGAGTATTTATCCAGGACCGTTGGAGAGAGGGCAAGGATAATATTCGCAGGACCTTTATTGAACTATATATTGGCATTTTTTATATTTTCATTTGTATTTATTATTGGGTGTCCGAAATTGACTTCCACAGTGGGAAAGGTGGTGCCGGATTATCCTGCTGAGACGGCCGGCTTAAAGCAAGGAGATAAGATTTTAGAGATAGATGGCCGGGAGATTAATTATTGGGAGGATGTTACGCGTATCGTCCACTCTAATAAAAAGCCAGAGATTAAATTGCTTATAGAGAGAAATGGCGCCGCCATAGATTTGCTGATTAAACCAAGGCCGCAAGAGGTTAAGACGCTTTTTGGGTCAAAAAAAAGTATTGGGCTTATAGGTATTCTGCCGACCAACGAGATAATGCACGTAAAATACGGGATTATAAAATCCTTTTACATGGCAGGTAAAGAACTGTTTACGCTTACATATGTTACTTGCAGGGCATTGTGGGCTACGCTGACAGGCGCCATTCCTTTTAAAGAGTCAATCACGGGTCCAGTCGGTATATTTTATATAACAGGACAAGCAGCAAGATTGGGATTTGCGTATTTATTGCAACTCATGGGTGTTTTGAGCGCGTCCCTTGCCATATTCAACCTCCTTCCTGTTCCGGTTCTGGATGGCGGACATATTTTATTTCTCGCAATAGAAAAACTTAGAAGAAAGCCTCTTCCGCATAAGCTGCAGGAGAACGTGACTCAAGCAGGTCTTATTTTGCTAATCTGCTTGATAGTATTTGTTTTTTATAACGATTTTGTGCGGTTCGGGATTGTTGAAAAATTCGGAAGTTTTTTTAAAAAATAGACTCAGAATTTAAGTGATTATGACAAGGCAAATAAAGGTAGGGAGAATTAAGATTGGGAAGGGATCGAAGGTCGTTATCCAGTCCATGACAAAGACTGACACAAGAGATGTTGCGCGGACCGTAAAGCAGATTAATGAGTTAGAAAAAGCAGGGTGTGAATTAGTGAGGGTCGCTGTAAAGGATTTTGTAGCGGCCGACGCTATAAAAAATATCAAAAAGAGAATAAAAATCCCTCTCGTTGCTGATATACACTTTGATTACAGACTGGCTATTTTGGCGATTGAGAATGGCGCCGATAAGATAAGATTGAATCCAGGCAATATATATAAAGAGGAACAGGTCACAGAGGTGGCAAGGCTCGCAAAAAAAAAGCATATACCTGTCAGAGTAGGAATAAATTCAGGATCGACAAATAATGTCAAGGGCAGTAGTTTAGCGGATTGCATGGTAAAAAAAGCGCTGGGTTATATAAAAATCTTGGAGAGGGCAAGATTTTACGATATAATAGTTTCACTAAAGGCGTCTGATGTATTGACAACGGTCGATGCATATAGAAAATTTTCAAAAAAATCAGAATACCCGCTTCATTTAGGCATTACTGCGGCAGGTCCTATTTCAACAGGTATTGTTAAGTCTTCCATAGGCATAGGGTTATTGCTTTCAGAAGGTATCGGAGATACGATCAGGGTTTCTTTGACAGCCGACCCTTGCGAAGAAGTGATTGCAGGTAAAAATATTCTGCAGGCTCTTGGTTTGAGGCAATTCGGGCCAGAAATAATATCGTGTCCGACTTGCGGACGTTGCCAGGTGGATTTGCAGAAAATAGTTAAGGAGATAGATTCACGATTCACGATTCACGATTCACGATTCACGAAACTATGCCATCCTATAGTCGCTATTATGGGCTGCGAGGTCAATGGTCCTGGCGAAGCAAGGGAAGCGGATATAGGCATTGCATTTGGAAAAGACACAGGGATTTTGTTTAAAAAAGGGAAGGTTGTAAAGAGACTAAAGGAGAAAGAAGCGGTTAAAGCGGTTTTAAACGAACTGCAAATTACTAATCAGAAACGACGATAATATGCGCTGGTCAGAATATTTTATCCCAACCTTAAAAGAAGTTCCTGCTGAAGCTGAGGCAGTAAGCCATCGCCTGATGATACGCGCGGGGTTAATTAGAAAGCTTGTCTCAGGCGCTTATACTTATCTTCCGCTCGGTTTAAGGGTCTTAAAGAAAGTTGAAAACATTATCCGTGAAGAAATGGACAAAAAAGGAGCTATAGAGCTTTTTTTGCCATCTCTCCAGCCAGTAGAACTATGGCATGCCTCTGATAGGTACAAGGATTTAGGAGAGGATCTTATTAAATTTAAAGATAGGCATAATCGTATTATGGTTTTTGGCCCAACGCATGAAGAGGTTATTACGGATCTAGTTAAGAATCACATACGCTCTTATCGGCAGCTCCCCATAATACTTTATCAAATCCAGACTAAGTTCAGAGATGAGGTTCGTCCGAGGTTTGGGGTAATACGCAGCCGTGAATTTATAATGAAGGATGCTTATAGTTTTGATAAGGATAAGTCCGAACTTGAGAAAAGCTATGAAAAGATGTATGAAGCCTATAAGGCTATTTTTGAGAGATGCGGCTTAAAGGTCATGGCCGTGGAGGCGGATTCTGGCGTTATGGGTGGCGATATATCACACGAGTTTATGATGCTCTCTGACAGCGGAGAGGATCTTTTAGCGCATTGCCCTTCGTGTGGATATGCTGCGAGTATGGCAGTGGCAGAAGCTGTAAAAACGAAGGACGAGGAGCGGAGGACGAAGGACAGGGGAGGAAACAGGGTATTGAAGGAAGTGGATACGCCAGGCGTAACGACCATTGAAAAAGTAGGCGCGTTATTAAAGGTAAAACCCGAACAGATGGTCAAGACCCTTATTTACGTGGCAGATGGGGCGCCTTTGGCAATTCTTATAAAAGGTAATCATGATGCGAATGAGGCAAAGATTAAAAGGTATCTAAAATGTAAGCAGTTGAAGATGGCGTCCGAAGATATTATTAAACAAGCAATTGGCGGGCCATTAGGTTTTTCAGGGCCGGTAGGGCTTAAGGGTATAAGGATTCTGGCTGATAACAGCATTAAGGGTATGAGTAATTTTGTTACAGGAGCCAATAAAAAAGACAGGCATTTTATAAACGTGAAGCTAGACAGGGATTTTAAGGTGGACGGATGGGCGGATCTGAGGATGATTACAGGAGAGGATCCTTGCCCTAACTGCGGCAAAAAGATAGAGATAGAGCATGCTATAGAAATGGGGCATGTGTTTAAATTAGGGTTAAAATATTCAAAGGCAATGAAGGCCGAGTTTCTAGATGAATATGGAAAACTTAAGCCAGTTGTAATGGGTTGTTATGGTATAGGCATAAATAGGATAATAGCAGCCTGTATAGAGCTACATAATGATAAAAAAGGCATAATCTGGCCATTATCTATCGCGCCTTTTCAGGTAATAATAGTGCCGATAAATTATGAAAAAGACAATATCCGCAAGGCAGCGGATGAGGCATATAATGACCTTAAGAGTAAAGGGATAGAGGTTTTATTAGATGATAGAAATGAGAGCGCCGGGGTTAAGTTTAATGACGCTGAATTAATAGGGATACCTTTTTCAGTAGTGGTAGGAGAAAAAGGACTCAAGAAGGGAATCCTTGAAATAAAGAAAAGAGAAGATGGCAAGATAATAGAAGTCAAAAAACAAGACCTGAAGCAGAGAATCCCTGCCTTATTAACGCCTAATCAATAGAAATAGCAAAATATTTTTTTGAAACTACCTTGACTAGAAAACGCTTTCATGATATACTACTTATAGTGATAGTTTATAAAAATATTTTAAAAGTGATTGACAAAGAACAAGGAGGAATGTATGTATTTTTTTAAGAAAAGAATAGGCAAGGCTGTTTCCATCCTAACCCTTATAACTTTTATCTTTACCAATACTGCATACAGCGCCCCCAGCTCACGCTCATTCTTCAAGAATAAAAGAGTGGATTACAAAAAGCTCAGCACCAAGAATGAACAAAGGCTTCTTGAGAAAAAGGCTGTATTAAAAGGCAAAGACGATAAAGCAGGAGAAAAGAGAAAAAAATATACACAGAGAGTTCTTTCGTCTCACCTAAAAGATCTGTCTCAGGTACATATTCCTTCAGAATTAGGCCGAGTCATAGAAGTCTATCAATCACAGCCAGAAGACAAAAAGTCAGCATCACGGCTTATCGTACACATCCAGGACCTCCACACAAACCCTGAAGCAGAGC
>JBHPFI010000004.1:0-63350 GCA_042572045.1 Candidatus Omnitrophota bacterium | reverse complement strand
TTCGAGCCTAAGCGTTCCAGATAATCTGAGAGCTCTTTATCCATATCTGCGTTTACCAGAATATAATCAGGTCTTAATAAAATCATCCTTTCAATGTTTGGATTATTAAACGCTCCTATGCGTTCTATCTGCCTGACCTTTTCAGGATAATTCGAATATTCATCTACGGCAACGATAGACTGCTCAAGCCCAAGAGCAAATAAGATCTCGGTGGCATTCGGTGCAAGAGAAATTATCCGATGCGGCTCTGCCCTGCATTCAAGCGCAAACAGTAAAAACAAGATTAAGAAAACTATCTTCTTCAATATTCTATACCCCTACGGGCCGCTACATCCTTTCTAAAAGGGTGTTTCTTGTCTATCATTATGGTTACGTAATCTGCGTATTCTTCAATGCGGGAGATATCGCCCCTTCCTGTAAGTATAAGCTCTATCTTTTTAGGCCTATTTTTTAATAGGCTTAAAAAACTTTCCTCTTTGATAAAACCCTGGTCCACAACATTAATAATCTCATCTAGCACCACCATATCGTATCGCCTGCCTAAAACAGTTTTCTTCGCTATCGTAAAATCATTTCTAATAGTCTTTTTTAAATTCGATAATGCAGCGCTGGAACGCTCAAACATAGGATGCGTCTGTTTAAACGTTACAAGCTTTATACCTTTCATTCTTTTGGCGAAAATCTGTTCTCCGCACAAAATGGGTTTTGGTTTTAAAAACTGGTATATAATCACATTGAGCCCCTGGCCACTGGCCCTCATTGCCAAGCCAAAAGCTGAAGTGGTCTTACCTTTGCCATTACCTGTATATATGTGTAACATGGTCTTTTTTACACCTTAAATCTTATCCTTTGCGGTTATACTCAGGATTGGATTTCCTATTTAAAACATATCTTTCCCGGTAACTGTTATTACTGTTACTATTATAGCTGCTATTACAACACCTAGTGAAGCAGCAAGAAAGGTCGGCACAAATCTCATGCGTAAAAGCGAAGCTATAATGCACCCTGTCCATACGCCAGTGCCTGGAAAAGGTATAGAGACAAAAAGCATAAGCCCCAACGCTTCGTAGCGTTCTATAAAACCTGAGCGCTGTTTTGCCCTTTTAAAAAGCCATTCAAAAAATCTACGCATATATGCGGTCCTGCTTAACCTTTTGGACACAGGTTTCAATAAAAAATATATCGGGGCTATGGGTAAAATATTCCCGACTATTGAATAAAAAAAGGCTACCTTGACATCCTGCTTTAATACAAGAATGCCTATAGGTATCGAGGCCCTTAATTCCGTAACAGGTAGGGTGCTTAAAAATAGAATCAGCGTCTTTGGCGACAGACCAAAAGAATATAGAAAATCAAAGATTCGTTCTTGCATTTAATGAGTTCGCCTTGCGCGGACGAATTAAATCCGCCTTTGGCGGATCAGATTCAGCCAACAGAGCCATCGTGACGGGTCTGGGTTTCATTTGACCAACCATGTCTACCTACTAACGGCACAAAAACACATCCACATACATCTTTTTCAGAAACACGGCCTTTGTTAGGCTTTTCAATAAGCACCAAGGTCTGAGAAAATCTTGAACCAATCGGAATAACCATTTTCCCGCACGCTGAAAGTTGGTCTAAAAGCGGTTTCGGGACATTTGGCGAACTTGCCGTAACAACGATCTTGTCAAACGGAGCATGTGCTTCATAACCGAGCGTTCCATCACACGTTTTTATCTCTATATTCCCATAACCGAGACTCTTCAAAAGATCTCTTGCCTTTACAGCCAAACTCTTCATCCGCTCGAGAGAAAATACTGTTCCTCCTAATTCAGCTAATATTGCCGTCTCATAGCCTGAACCGGTGCCTATCTCTAATATTTTATCATTCTTCTTGATGTCCAGAAGCTGCACCATGAGCGCAACAATATATGGCTGAGATATGGTTTGGCCTTCTCCGATGGAAAGAGGGAAATCGCTATATGCATTCTTGCGCATTGGAAGATCTACAAAGCTATGGCGGGGAACAGCCCTAAAGGCATCAAGCACCTTCCCGTCTTTGATATCGCGTCTCAATAGCTGTTCATCGACCATTTTCTGCCGCAGATATTCAGTGCTTCTTTCGCAACGATTCATGGATAATAAGCCTTATAAATCTGAGCGTATCAAAAAAAGGATTGATCTGACTAGACTCTCCGCCATAAATTGAACCTATCTCTACAGAAGATATGTAAAGGGCGTGCCTCTTTGCTTCAAGAAGTATCTCGGATTCTATTTCATATTTTGACGCGTTTAAAGACATCTTCTCGATTGCCTTTCTGGATATCAGTCTATAGCCGCACTGCGAATCTTCTATCTTTTTCTTTAAAATAAACGATATCACGAACGACATAAATAGATTTGTGCAACGCCTGATAAAAGGCATTTTTTCTGGTTTGTGCATCCTGTTGCCAAGCACAATATCTGAGCCAGACTTCTTGTATTCCTCAAGAAACTTGTCAATTTCTCTCAAGTCATGCTGGCCGTCACCGTCCATCATAATAGCAACATCACATCCGTTCTCGAGAGAATATTCCAAGCCCTCTCTTATACATCGGCCTTTGCCGACATTTTTTGGATACACTATAAGCTCTGCTCCAAATTTATTCGCGTCTACAATAGTATGGTCGGTTGAACCATCGTCTACCACTACTACACGAAAATCCTTTTGCCTTAAATCCTTCACGATATGGCCAATGGTCCTGGTCTCATTGTATGTAGGTATTACAACAAATATATTCATCCCGTTCCAAACCTTGCCATCATTTCTCATATAATAAAGTCACCTCTTCTAATATACATAAATCTTCTAATTACCGAAAAGAACCCCCTCTAAAGATTTGAAATGGACCTCATATCACAAATGCGTCTTGCGGGACTTCCCAGAATCTTCTAAATAACAGCCACTGCTCCGGATATCTTCTGATATAGCCCTCCATCACTGATACAAACTCCTGCGTTGTTTCTCTTATAAGATCATCTTCTTTGGTATCGGGGCGTTTTTTCGCTTCGATGGGATTGTCAAATATAAATCTGTAATTAAACCTGTCCTCTCTTATAAAAAAAGCTGGAACAATCGGCGAATCGGTCTTTAGACTAAGCGCGGCTGGCCCTTTTGGAATGTTTGTATGCATTCCAAAAAAATCTAACTTTATACCAGAGTTCGTAAAATCCCTATCGCCTGCCAGCGCAAGTATCTCTTTATTTAACAAGGTTGAAACGCAACGCTTCATAACAGAGCTCATGGGGATCGCCTTTAGACCTTTTTCTTCTCTTTGCCTGATAAAAAAATCATTTATACTTTTATGTTTGTGATTCAGGACAACGGCAGATATATTATAACCTTTTATTCCCATTACTACCCCGCCCATCTCCCAGTTGCCAATGTGACATGTAAGAGCGATAACTCCTTTATTCTGCGCCAAGACCCTGTCAATATTTTCAATACCCTCAACGGTAACCCTTTTTTTAACAGCCTCCTTGTCAAGCCTCCTCATCCTGAAAAAATCAACAAGATACAATCCGAAGTTCCTAAAAACCTGCTGCGCCAAAACGCGGCACTCTTTTTTATCCTTTTTGAGCAATATACTCAGATTCTGAAGCACGGCATCTCTATCCTTTTTTGCAACAGAATACTGTATATTAGAAAATACCTCTGCGACCCAATATGCAGCTCCTAACGGTAACGCATTTGCAATAATATATCCAATTTTATATAGAATATAGAAAAACATATTGTTTGAAACTATAAAAACTACATGTTCAACACGAGCTCAGCTATATTCATCGCCGCATTGGGCCGTTTTAATTCGCCGGCTCTCTTTTTCATCTCATTTAACTTTGTATTGTTTAATAATAGCTCCTGGATAAGGACTGCAATGTCTTCATTGTCCTCTGCCTTAACCGCCACACCTTGCTGTAAAAGAAATTCTGTGTTTTTTGCCTCCTGGCCTGGTATCGGATGTACAATAATCATAGGCAAATCCTTAGATAATGCCTCGGAGGTAGTAAGGCCCCCTGGCTTTGTAATGACTACGCTTGAAATCTCCATCAATTCATCAACGTTTTCTATATGGTCAAAAACAACCAGCTTTTTCTTATATCTGCGCATTCTTCCATGAAGGACCTTTCCGAGTCTTTTATTTGTCCCACAAATAACTGCTAACTGAAAATAGGTCTTTATTCCTTCCAGGATATCTACTATATTTTCAACAGGGCCTAATCCCTGACTCCCTCCCATAATAAGCACTGTGGGAAAGTTCGGATCAAGGCCCAATTTTGGGAAAATCTCTTTTTTATCATGGTGCCTTGCGAATCTTGGATCAATAGGTATACCAAAAACCTTTACCTTGGATTCGCTGATGCCGTTCTTTACGAAACTCTCCTTGCTTATGTCGGAGGGGGTAATATAGCAGTCAACATCATTAAATATCCAGTAAGAATGCGGCGCATGATCTGTCAAAATCCCTACTAGAGGAAGCTGCGATTTTATATTCTTCTTGTAATCCGACACCATGCCGCACGGAAAGGCCTGCGTACACAAAACAGCATCAGGGTTAAAATCCTTGAGCAAGGTCTTTAGTTTTTTAGAATTAAACCTGTGTATGGCCTCGCGCATACCTTGCACCCCTTTTAAAACTTTTGGATTATCATACAGATACTCCCATACCTCTGGCTTGTTTTTAATAACCCCCATGTACGTCCTGTTTATTATCTTTTCCAGGATAGGATTTGTGTATCCAAAGGCATTTATATTGAGGATTTCGACTGATGGGGAAATCTCTTTCAGAGCATTTTCAATAGCAAGACTGGCACGGTGGTGACCGGAATTTAATGTTATATACATTAAGAGTATTTTCTTATCTAAGCTCATTTATCCAGTAATTGTATATCTAGTAATCAGGACCTCTCGAGATATTAACTAGGTCCTTTTGGGTCTACTTTGGGCTTTTTTAAAAACCTCTCTATACGCAGACATGCCTCTTTTAGATCCGACATAGTAGAAGTGTATGAAACCCGTATATGGGCATTTCCTTCCGAACCGAACGCAGTACCTGGCACAACCGCCACTTTTTTTTCCTTTAATAATCGCTTTGCAAACTCAAGGCAGTCCATGCCTGTAGTCTCTATAGAAGGGAATACATAGAATGACCCTTCTGGTTTAGGGCACTCAAGCCCTATTTCATTCAATCTATCGACTATAAATTCGCGCCTTCTTTTATATTCGCGCTTCATTTCCATCACAGAATGACTGCCGCCCTTTAATGCCTCGAGCGCCGCCATCTGCCCCATTATAGGAGCGCATAGCATAGTGTACTGATGTATCTTCGTCATGGCGTTTATTATCTCTTTGGATCCACAGGCAAATCCTACTCGCCAGCCTGTCATTGCAAAAGTCTTGGAAAAACCGTTCAGATAGATGGTCCGTTCTTTCATACCCCTTAATGTGCTAATCGGTGTATGCGAAAAATCATAGGTCAGCTCATCATAGATCTCATCACTTATGACAATCAGATTATTCTTTATGAACACCTTTGACAATGCGAGGAGTTCTTTTTTTGAATAAGAGACGCCTGTGGGATTTGCGGGATAATTAAAAATAATCGCCTTTACGCCTTTTGATATGTGACTTTCTATTAACGACGGCGTCAATTTAAATCCAGTCTTTTTTGTATTAATAAATACCGGTGTCCCTCCTGCTAAAAAGGTAACAGGATAATATGACACATAATAAGGAACTGGTATAAGGACCTTATCGCCTGGATTTAAAAGAGCCCTCACAGCAAGGTCTAGGGCTTCACTTACGCCTGTAGTAATAAGTATCTCATCTTCTGGTTTGTAGCCAATAGCATGCTTATTTCTCAATGACCTTGCGATCTGCGACCTTAATTCATAAAGACCTTTGTTGGACGTATATGAGGTATAGCCCTTTTCTATAGAAAAAATGCTGGCCTCGCATATATTCCATGGTGTGACAAAATCTGGCTCGCCAACACCAAGAGAAATAACATCCTTCATGCCTATAACCAGCTCAAAAAATTCTCTTATACCCGAAGGCGGCATTTTTTGTACTTTTTTAGAGATATTCATTCTATCTGTCCTTGTGTAATATGGTTATAACACCTTATTTCAAAATGATATTGCTATCCTTTTGTCCCTCTCTGCGCGCTTAAGCATATCTCCGTCCTCTTTGTATTTCTTCAAAAGAAAATGCGTCACTGTGCCCCTTACGTTATCAAGCGTTGCAAGGCGCTCAGAAACAAAGCTACTTACGCCGTTTATATCCTTCCCTTCCACAACCAATAAAAGATCATACGTACCTGAGAGAAGATAACAGCTAATAACTTCTGGAAATCTATAAATCCTCTCGGCTATATGGTCAAAACCATAGCCTCTTTGCGGTGCGATCTTTACCTCTATTAAGGCCCGCACACTCCTTGCGTCATCTTTTACAATCTCCCTATTAAGAATGGTTTTGTATTTAAGTATTATACCGTCTTTTTCAAATCTCTTTATGGCCTTCTTTACCAACCCAACCTTCTTTTTTAAGACCTTTGAAATTTCTTCGGGCGTTGTTCGGGCATCCTTTTCCAGAATCTCTAAGATTTCTTTCATATACACCTCCATTTTAACGAAGGACGAGGGGGTTAAAGCCGATGGACGAATCCGCCACCTTTCGCCTCTCCTCCCTATTCCCTCGTACTATTCAATAACGGCCAGCGCCTCTCCCACCTTAACAGTATCCCCTTCTTTTGCTACGATCTTTTTTAATTTACCCGAGGCCTTTGAGGGCACATTAAATACTGCCTTATCAGTAGCCATCTCAACCACTTCGTCGCCTTCTTTAATAACATCGCCTTCTTTGAAATGCCAAAAAGAAACAACCGCCTCGTCTACGCCTTCTGTCAATTCGGGCAACTTTAATTCTACCATATTGCCTCCTTTGTTTCTATGGTTAATGTGGCCCTTTTCATAGAGTTGCCAAAACGGATTATAACATCCTTTGATAAGAAGACCTCGCGAAAGGGCTGCAGAAAGATCTCTTAAATCCAAGACCCCTTGCCCTCTCTGAAAAGCGCGCAAATTCCTCTGGATGAAAAAATTCTTCAACCTCTAGACAGCATGGATCAGGCTTAAGATATTGACCTATTGTTATAATATCACAACCTGCTTTTTTTAGATCCTCCATCGCGCGGTAAATCTCGCGCCTGGTCTCGCCAAGCCCCACCATCAAACCGCTCTTTGTAAAAATACGCTCATCCAATTCCTTTACATACCTTAAAACATCCAAGGATCTTTGGTAATCTGCTTGCGGCCTTACTTTACTGTATAGCCTAGGTACGGTTTCCACGTTATGGGAAAAAATATGCGGCATTGCAGAAACTATTCTCTCTATAGAACTTCTTTTGCCGAGAAAATCAGGCACAAGCACTTCTATGTTCAAACCAACTTTAGCCTCTTTCAAAATCTCTACGCAATCCACAAAATGACCTGCGCCCCCATCGTCCAAATCATCTCTTGTGACAGAGGTTATCACTGCGCTAGACATGCCTAATCTTTTAACTGCGTCTCTTATCTTAAAAAGTTCTCTTTTGTCCGGCGGCTCCAAATACTTCTCGGTCTTAACAGCACAGAACCGGCAAGACCTCGTGCAATAACTGCCTAATATTAAAAATGTACATCTCTTTCTCGAAAAACAATCGTGTATATTCGGACAACGCGCGCTCTGACATACAGTATTTATTTGTAAATCATGGAGTAGGAGTCTTGTCTCTTTTGCGTTAGAATTAACTTTTAGAGACTGCTTCAGCCAATAAGGAAATCTTTTTAAATGAGGCTTCAAGTCTATCTTTAGCATCTCTGATCTCTAAGTCATAACCCAAGAGATTCTTTAAAGAACTAATCTCCGCACCCTTTATCCCGCAAGGCCTGATAAATGAAAAAGGCGTAAGGTCTGTATTGACATTTATTGCCAGGCCATGATAAGTTACCCATCTCTTTACGCCTATCCCTAGCGAACCTATCTTTTTTCCGTCAATCCATATGCCTCTAAAACCAGGCCTTCTTTCACCCAGGAGCCCATATTGTTCTAAAAAATGCCTGCCCACTTCTTCCAAGAAATCTAAAAACCTATGTATATCTCGGCCTTCGTTCTCCAGCTTAAAAATAGGGTAGGCGATTATCTGGCCAGGGCCATGATACGTAACATCTCCACCTCTGGCAACATAAACAATCTCTATATTATGCGATGACAGGAATTCCTTTGTTTTTAAAATATTTTCCTGAGACCCCCTCCTGCCTATTGTAATAACAGGCCTGTGCTCTGTAATAAGCAACGTGTTATCAGAAAGTCCTTGCGAAACCTTTTTTACAAGTTCGCTCTGGATCTCGTACGCCTCTAAAAAATCTGTAAGCCCTAACTCAATTATCCTCATATACCTCTTATTTCCTAACTTGATAAATCCTCAATGACAAAAGTGTCAAGTTAGAAAGACCTGTACAGCCAACCATTTTATTTAAACCTTACCTTAAACGATTCCAAATGATTGTGCAGGCCTTCTATCTTTGTCATCTTCTCAATAGCTGTTTTTTCTTTCTCAAGCGCTTTTTTGGAATAACAAATCGTGTGCGTGCTTTTAAGAAAAGACCTCACGCTAAGTCCTGAAAAAAATCTAGCCGTCCCTCCTGTCGGCAGCACATGACTCGGCCCAGCTATGTAATCCCCTATACAAACAGGCGAATAGGGTCCTATAAACACTGCGCCTGCGTTCTTTATGAGTTTCAGGATCCTATTAGGCCTTTTTATGAGTATCTCAAGATGCTCCGGCGCAATTCTGTTTATGATTTCCGCTGCCTGTTCTATATTCTTTGTGAGCACAATGTATCCTTTATCTATTTCCTTCTTCATTACCTTGGCAAATTTTTTAGACGTAGTTATAAGTATTGACAGGCCTTTCAAGTGCTCTGCCTGAGCCAAAAGGTCGTGAACAACGTAATCCTTGTCTGAAAACTGATTTGCCAATATTGCAACCTCGCTAGGTCCCGCCAGCATATCTATGTCAACATATCCAAATACCTGTCGCTTGGCCTCAGTGACATAGTCATTGCCTGGACCGATAATCTTGGTTACTTTTGGAATCGTCTTTGTACCAAAGGCCATAGCCGCTATTGCCTGAGCGCCGCCTATCTTATAGACCTCGTCAACCTTTAAAAGATTTGCCACTGCAAGTATATGCGGATCAACGTTTCCGAATTTCATAGGGGGTGTAGCGAGAATTATCTTCTTTACACCCGCTATCCTTGCAGGCAAAACACTCATATAAACACTCGAAACAAGAGGCGCTGTACCTGCTGGCACATAAATCCCTACGCTTTCGATAGGCCTAAAGATCTCTCCTAATTCCACGCCCTCCTCTTGTTTTATCTTCCAGGGTTTTGGCAATTGTTTTTTATGAAACTTTTGTATATTATCAATTATAGTCTTAAGGCTCGATATAAAATCTGTATCTATATTCTGGTACGAGCCATTGATCTCGTTTGCGCTTACTTTTAAATCCTTTGGAGAAAGCTTAACCTTATCAAACATCCTGGTATATCTGATGAGCGCCTTATCTCCATTTTCTCTTACATCTTGTACAATCTTACTGACTTTTTCCGCTACACGTTTCTTTTTATAATAGTATCTTTCGAATAAATTCTCCATCTCTTTACTAGCCAACCTTAGAATCTTCATAAATACCCCTTTATTACATCTTCTGCTTTTTTCAATATCTTACCGATATCAACGTTTGAACGCCCACCAGCCTGGGCAAAATCAGGCCTGCCCCCGCCTTTTATGCCAAAGGAAGAGCCTGTATCGTTTAAAATCTTGATCGCGCTTAAGTTTGCATCTTTAAGAGATACGCTCACGATCATTGAAGTCTTATTCCCTTTCTCAGACACAAGCACAAATACGCCTTCTTTTAATCTACTTTTTATTATATCCGCGGCCTTTCTCAGTAAATCCATATCTGCGTTTTTAATCTCATCAATGATAATATGATTACCTTTTATCTCTTTTTTATTCTCTACGACGCTATTTATGCTAAGTTCTACAGTCTTAGTGCCTATATCCTCTAATTCTTTTTCCAATCCTTTAAGTCTCTGTGTCATGTTTTCTATTGCCTTAAGTATACCCTCAGGGGATGTTTTCAATTCTATGGCTATTTGCCTTATTAAATCCTCTTGTTCTTTGATCTTTTTATTGGCCCTCTCCCATGTAACAGCCTCAATCCTTCTTACGCCGCTCGCAATAGAACCCTCTGAGATAATCTTAAATATATTTATCTCGCCTGTTTCTCTTACATGCATACCTCCACACAATTCCTTGCTGTAACCCCCTACAGAAACCAATCGCACCCTGTCTCCGTACTTTTCCCCAAAAAGAGCAATCGCGCCCTCTCTTTTTGCCTCATTGAAAGCCATCTCTTTAGTCTCTATGCAGTTATTCTTTTTTATATAGCCGTTCACGATCTCTTCTATCCTAGAAAGTTCTTCTTCCGTAAGCGCCTTAAAATGTCTAAAATCAAACCGCAAGCGGTCCGGCGCAACAAGGGAGCCTGATTGTTTCACGTGCTGTCCCAAAACCTTTCTTAAGGCATTGTGCAGGAGATGCGTTGCAGTATGGTTCTTCTTTATTTTTTCTCTGCGATCAATATCTATTTTCGCTATTACCTTGTCGCCTATCTTCAATCCTTTCTCTTTTGCTTTTATTTCATGCTGCACCCTGCCTGCGACATCAATCGCATTAATAACGTCTGCGACAACCTTACCGTCTCTGATCAGCCAGCCTGAATCGCCTACCTGTCCGCCTTTTTCTCCATAAAAATTTGTCTCTTTTAAAAAAATAGCATTTCCTGTAATCTGCAAGACCTCGGTCTCCATTTCCTCCTTATCTTCTATAAAAATTGTCTCCTCAGGCAATCTTAGTTTTGTGTCTCCTTTGACCTCGAATATAGAGCCTTTTATCTTGCTCTTCTCTTTTGATTTGACGCGCTGTTCTTTCATGCATCTTTCAAATCCTTTAATATCTACATCTATCTTTTTATTCCTTGCTATAGCTTGCGTCAATTCTACAGGAAAACCATATGTATCATATAGCTTGAAAACATCTATCCCGGAAAGCACGCCTGAAGACTTAGAATTATCCATCATTGTTTCCAGCCTTTCAAGTCCTTCCTGGATAGTATTCGTAAACCTCTTCTCTTCAGCCAAGACCACCTGCGCGATATCTTCTCTTTGGCCGGTAAGTTCAGGGTATACCTTTTTCATTACCTTTGCTACTACAGGCACTATTTTATACAGAAACGGTCCTTGGAGTCCAAGCGACCTGCCATACCAAAACGCCTTTCTTATTAGCTTGCGGATTACATAGCCCCTGTCTTCATTGGATGGCAATACCCCGTCAGCTATCGCGAAGGTAACAGCCCGTATGTGATCCGCGATCGCGTTTATATTTTTCTGTACATTAGGTCTTGAGGCTAGCTCCTTTATTGTATCTATAATAGGTCGGAATGAATCTATCTCAAAATTCGTCTTTTTTCCCTGCATGACCCTTGCGATCCTCTCGAGCCCCATACCAGTATCTATGTTTTTATTCGGCAAAGGATCCAGCGCGCCTCCTTCTCTCCTGTCAAACTGCGTAAATACAAGATTCCAGACCTCCACACCATCCGGCCCTCCATAAAAAATCTCGGAACAGGGTCCGCATGGACCGTTTGGTCCATCGGCCGGTGCATTCGACGGCCAGAAATTCTCTTTTGCTCCTAATTTTAAAATCCTCTCTTGAGGCAATTTAACGATATTTTTCCATATATCATATGCCTCGCTATCATCCTGATACACAGATACCCATAGATCTCCTTCTTTCAAGCCCAGGTCCTCCTTAAGGAATTCCCAGGCCCAAACAATCGCCTCCTTTTTAAAATAATCACCGAATGAGAAATTTCCAAGCATCTCAAAAAATGTATGATGGTTGGGCGTCTTACCCACATTCTCAAGATCACCTGTCCTTAAACATTTCTGGCATGTAGCAGCCCTTTTAGAGCCCCTTACCCTGCCCAAAAACTCCTCCTTAAACTGATTCATACCTGCTCCTGTAAAAAGAAGGGTAGAATCATTAGCAGGGACAAGCGAATCGCTGGGATAAATCGCGTGGTCCCGCTTTTCAAAAAATCTTAAAAATCTATCTCTTATTTCATCAACCTTCATTGATTCCCATTTAGTTCTCTTTTATTATTACGTAACCTCTGTATGTCCCGACCAAAACATCTCCTGAAACGCTTAACACGGCCTTTTTGTAGTCATTCATATTTTTGACATGGATCCTGTTTATTTCATAAATCACATCTCCCGGCCTTATTCCGGATTTTTCAGCAGGTCTACCTGGTGTCACATCCATGACAATGACCCCTGATCCAGCGCTCAGCTTAAAACGCCTTGCTATCTCAGGTGTAATCTCAGAAACCTCAAGCCCCCTCCAAAATTTAGACCCTATTCGTGACTCTGGCGCGGCCTTTAGTTTCTCTTCTGTCTTCACGCTCTTTTCTTGCGGCCTCTTTCCTATCTCTACGTCGATAGATTGAAGACCATCCTCTCTTAATATGCCGAGGGCTGCTTTTTCGCCTATATCTTTCTTTAAAACCGTCCTGATTAAATCATGGGTGTTTCTTATTTTCTCATTCTCAAAAGAAACTATCGCGTCCCCTGCTTTTAAACCAGCTTCCTCAGCCGGGCTTTTTTCCAAAATCCTAGAAATCAAAACACCGTATTTACTCTTTAAACCAAAATAGTCAGCCAGGTCAGAATCAATATCTTGAATAATCACGCCTATCCAACCATAAAGGACCTCTTTGCCCTGCATCAAATCATCCATTATCCTCTTGGCTGTATTTATCGGCACTGCAAAACCTATGCCTTCGGAACCGCCGCTCAAAGTAAAAATAGCGACATTTACACCTATTATCTTACCGTGAATATTCACCAGCGGGCCACCGCTATTGCCTGGATTGATAGCAGCGTCTGTCTGTATTAAATCAGAATACTCCCTGATCCTCCTGTCTGTCCTTGGAAGACTTCTATTTAAAGCGCTTACCACTCCTACGGTAAGCGTTGGCTCTGGATTTTTTACTGCAAAGGCAAAAGGATTACCGATCGCTATTGCCCAATGACCTATCTCTACTTCATCTGAATCGCCTAATTCGGCAAATGGTAACTCGCCCTTTGGCTCAATCTTAACAACTGCCAAGTCCGAATACATATCAAAACCTGTTACATGGCCATCAAACGCCCTGCCATCAGGCAAGGTAACAGTAATCCTGTCTGCGCCACGGATCACGTGCTCGTTTGTAAGTATATAGCCCTCTTTATCAATGATAACTCCTGAGCCAAGGCCAAGTCTCTTGAATTCCCTGTCAGGGCCGGTCGTAAAAAAATCATCAAAAAATTCATCAAAAAATCTATCCTCAAAGAGCGCAAAAGGATAATATCTGGTCTGATAGCGCTCTGTATGCTCTGTGCTTATGCTAACAACAGCAGGTCCAACTTTTTTAGAGACTTCAACAAATGCCTCCTGCAAACTAAGGGCCTCTTGCGGAGGGCCGGCAGAGACAACGCCTGTTATCAAAAATATTGCAAGCGTTAAAACAAGACCTCTCCATGTCCTCATAACCTATGTTTCCTCCTTTATGAATAGACAGGGGTTAAAGGCCGGACCGGGCGTAATCAATATTGAAAGCATTGCGGTTATTTCTTCTCTGAGGACTTAACAAGCGCTAGTTCCTTGATCTTTTTCTCAATCTCATTGCTCATCTTAAGATTGTTTCTCAAGAATTCTCTGGCAGATTCTCTGCCTTGCCCTATCTTCTCCTTCTCATATGTTATCCATGAACCAGACTTTTCTAAAACCCCTGTCTCAACCCCTAGATCTAAAATGCTCCCTGGATTAGAGATGCCCTCGTCATGCATAATATCAAATTCAGTTTTTCTAAAAGGGGGTGCTACCTTATTTTTGACAACCTTGGCCCTTATCCTTGCACCAATCACATTGTCTCCTGATTTTAGGACGCTTATTCTCCTTAAATCTATTCTTACAGAAGAATAAAATTTTAATGCCCTTCCTCCTGTTGTGGTTTCAGGATTGCCGAACATAACCCCTATTTTCATTCTTATTTGATTTATGAAGATAACACAGGTATTTGATTTTGCAATAATGGCTGTCAATTTCCTCAGCGCCTGCGACATCAGCCTTGCCTGAAGCCCTATATGCCTATCCCCCATCTCTCCTTCTATTTCCGCCTTCGGTACCAGCGCTGCCACAGAATCTATAACAATAAGGTCAACGGCGTTGCTGCGCACAAGCATCTCCACGATATCAAGCGCCTGCTCACCCGTATCTGGCTGAGATATCAAAAGGTCATCCAGTTTTACTCTTAGCTTCTTAGCATAAACAGGGTCTAATGCATGTTCGGCATCTATAAAAGCAGCTACCCCGCCCTGTTTCTGGACCTCTGAAATAATGCTCAGAGTTAAAGTGGTCTTACCTCCTGCCTCAGGACCAAAGATCTCCACAACCCTGCCCCTTGGCACGCCGCCAACCCCTAAAGCCAGATCAAGAGACAGCGCTCCTGTTGGAATCACTTCAACGTCAAGCTTTGTATTATTGCCCAACCTCATAATGGAACCCTTGCCAAACTGTTTCTCTATTTGCGTAAGCGCCATATCCAACGCCTTTCCCTTACCATCTTTGGATATCGTCTTCTTTTCCTCTTTTTTTACCATTTTATATCCCCCCTATAGATAAGCCTACTTCAGGCAGACAAAGTTAACTTCGACCTTTTTGTTGCGTTATTCTCTAACCCACTGACTTTGCTAAAATTATACAACTCTAACATATTAAAGTAAAGAAAATTATAGCATCACCTCCCGCCATACAAGACACATATTCTTGCAATTTCTTTCAAAAAATTTTTCATGGCCCTGGCATTCCTTGCTAACTTGACACATGAAATTGATCCATCAGCCAGAGGCGGACAACTTTTGTCATTGAGGATTTATCAAGTTATCAAGGGAGTATATTATTAAATAAAGTATTGATTATAGCTTAAATCTTACATATAATGGGTGCTATGGAAATATCCGCATCTGTAATCTGTATAGGAAACGAAATTTTATTAGGGCACATTACAAACACAAACGCTGAATATATATCAAGAAATCTTTCCTCTGCTGGCATAAGAACAACCAGACACATATCCATCCCAGATGAGCCTGAAATCATTATTTCTTCTATTAGGGCTGCCTTAAATAATTCGAGCATTGTTATTTTGACGGGGGGCCTTGGTCCTACTGTTGACGATCTAACGCTTGAATGTATAGCAAGGGCTTTGGATAAAAAACTAATCTTTCAGGATAAGGTTGCGAAGCACATAAAAGCGCATTTTAAAAAACGAAAGCTGAAAATGCCTAAAAATAACCTCCGCCAGGCCCTTGTCCCAGAAGGGGCAAAACCTATATTGAACAATATTGGAACCGCGCCCGGCCTCTTAATCCCTCTTTATAAAAAAGCATTGATTGCTGTGCCAGGTGTGCCTTTTGAGATATACCCCATGCTTAAAAGAACTATTATACCGTTTCTGAAGAAAAATTTCCAAACAGGCAAAATAGTTAAATCGCGCCTCATAAGAATAACAGGCCTTCCGGAGTCAAGCGTGAATGAAAAAATAAAAGATATATTAAAAATTAAGGGCAATGTCCAGATGGGCATATACCCTCATCCCGGAGAAATAAATGTAAAAATAACTCTAACTGAACAAAATAGGCATAAAATAAATTCTACAATAGATAACATAGAAAAAAGGATTAGGTCTCGACTAAAGAATTATATCTTCGGATATGACGATGAAAACCTGGAACAGGCCGCGGGAAAATGCCTTTTAAACGCGAAGAAAACATTATCTATTGCTGAATCCTGCACAGGAGGACTTCTTGGAGATCGAATAACATCTGTCCCCGGAAGCTCCAGATATTTCAGAACGGGCATTGTAGTCTACAGCAACGAATCAAAAAATAAAATCCTAAATATACCTCTAAAAACCATAAAAAGATATGGCGCGGTTTCAAAAAAAGTAGCAGGTTTAATGGCAAAAAATGTAAGGGTCTTGGCTGAAACTGATATAGGTATAGGCATTAGCGGCATTGCTGGACCCGGAGGCGGCGCTAAGAAAAAACCCGTGGGGCTTGTCTATGTCGCGCTTTCAACAAACAAAAAAACTATTTCTAAAGAATTCCACTTCCTTGGGCAGCGGAAGATCGTAAAATATAAAGCCGCGCAGGCAGCCTTGGATATGTTGAGACTGGAGTTATTGAAACGCTATCGATAATCCATGAATACAATCCGCGCCTTTATCGCCGTAGAAATCGACCCCCCGAACAAACAAAAACTCTCCGAACTTATCTCTAAGCTCAAAAGGTCCAACGCGGATATAAAATGGGCGACCGAAAACCAGATGCATCTTACCCTCAAATTTCTCGGAAATATACAAGAAAACAAAATACGAGACATATCTTTGGTCTTAAAATCTATCACGGACAATGTTAGCGAATTTTATATCCGTCTTTCCGCGATAGGAACATTTCCTAACATGAAGCGCCCGCGAGTCATCTGGATGGGAATCGACAACTCAAGACCCTTAAAGGCCTTGAGCAATAAAATCGAAACTGAGCTGGAAAAAATAGGCACACAAAGGGAAAATCGTGAATATAAAGCCCATTTTACATTAGGAAGGGTCAGGACCTCTAAGAATATTCCAGGGCTTATGAAACTCCTTAATGAAGTAGATTTTTGCTCTCAGGACGAGATTAAAATCGATAAAATCATCTTATTCCAAAGTACACTCACACCAAAAGGCGCCATCTACACGCCATTAATAACGCAAGATTTAAGGAAGGGTTGAAAACGCTGGGCTCCTTCGTAGAAATTCGGAGAGTTGCAGGGGTGGGGCTTGAAGCACATTAGAAATGTTTTGGCAAATGTCTCCGCAAGGATTTATGGCGAGTTCTGTTCATGTCTAAAAACGATAGTCGTAAAGAAGAACGAGCCGTAAACCGTAGCTGACGGCAAAACGTTTCAGTGCCGAATAACCCCACCCCTGCAACCAAAAAAGACAATATAGAAAAATAAAGTCTCTATAACACCCTATAGACAAACTGCAGTATCAGATTAGCATATATTCCTGCCATTACATCGTCCGCCATTATGCCGAGAGAGCCATCCAGCTTTTCCAGATTTTTTATAGGCTTAGGCTTTATTATATCGAAAAATCTGAAAAGCAAAAACGCCGCTACCACATAGCCCATGGTCGCAGGCAATAGGTACAAACTAATCAACATGCCGGTAAATTCATCTATTATTATTTCGCTCGCATCCTTTGCGCCAAAAAATTTCTCTGCCGTTCCTGTAGTTAAAAGACCAAGTGTAAGAGCTACAACAATGCCAAGACCCATTAAGAACGGGTTATCTTTTATAAAACAATACAAAAAAAGCGCCGCAAAACTCCCTATGCTGCCCGGCGCAACAGGCGTATAACCTATATAAAAAACGCTCGCGATCAATCCACAGAAACGTCTCATTTCTCACCTGTAAAAATATATTTGTTTTTCAGCATATATGAAACGCCCGATATCACCGTCATCAAGACAGTGATCAACATAAGCGCATAGATGCCTCCATGATAATACTCTATATACCGAAACGTAAAAGCCGAATCCCTGATTATCAAAAATACGAGTATAGACAACACTGCCACTATCTGAGAAACTGTTTTGTGTTTTCCTGCCATCTCTGCTGAGAGCACCTTCTTTTTCGACACAGCCAGTATCCTTATGCCCGTGATAAGCAATTCTCTTGCAATGATCACTATTACCATCCATGCGGGTATTATCTTCATCTCAACAAAGGCCAAAAAACCGCCCAGGATCAGGATCTTGTCGGCGATAGGATCCATAAGCCTCCCAAAATCTGTTATAATATTATTTTTTCTTGCAATGAAACCATCATAGTAATCTGTGATACAGGCTATCAGAAAAACTGCAAGCGCGACAAATTTAGCCCCTACCCCTTCAATAAACAAAGACAGTATAAAAACGCCTGCCAGGATTATTCTAGAAATTGTCAATTTATTTGGTAAATTCATTATTTCCTCTCTTCTGTCACCGCTTCCCCTACCAGATCATACTCGTATGTATCCACTATGCGGACATTATAAAAACTGCCCACTTTTAAGCCTTCGCCTTTTACATACACCAGTCCGTCTACTTCCGGAGCATCATATTCAGTCCTGCCTATATAACAATCTTTCTTTTCCTCAATCAATACCTTTACTGTGCGACCTTTAAAACTTTGGTTTATATTTCTGGCTATATCCTGCTGCAGTAACATTATTTTATCAAACCGGGATTGTTTCTTCTTTTCTGAAACCTGATCCTTATATTTGCATGCTGGAGTATTTTCCTCTCTAGAATACCTGAAAAGCCCCAATCTTTCAAACCTAATCTTCTTAACAAAGGTCGATAATTCCTGAAAATCCTTTTCTTTTTCACCAGGAAAACCAACGATGAGCGACGTCCTTATGGCTGCACATGGAATCTCTCTTCTGATATGCTGTATCAACGAAATGATATCTCTCTTGGTGACTTTCCGGCCCATGCGTCTCAATATCCTGTCGCTAGCATGTTCGATAGGCAAATCAATGTATTTGCATATATTTTTGCTGTCCCTTATTGTCCTTATCAGGTCTTTATCTATATTTGCAGGATGACAATAAAGCAACCTGATCCAAGCTCCATCTGAAATCTCATCCAGCTCTTTTAATAGTTCTGCAAGAGCTTTCTTTTTGTATAGATCTGTGCCATATAGAGATGTATCCTGACCTACCAAAATAATCTCTTTGACTCCTCTTTGAATCAACTCTTTTGCTTCCTTTATTATTGACTTCTTGTCTCTACTTCTATATCGACCTTTTATATGCGGTATTATGCAATAGGTACACTTATTCTTGCATCCTTCTGAAATCTTGATATACGCATAATGCCGAGGCGTTAATCTCGCAGCAGGAGTTCTTCTAAAGGTAGAATTAAAATCCCGCACGCCTCTAAACTCATCCACACCCCTTAGGTCTTTTTTTAATTCTTCAGGATATCTCTCTGAAAGACACCCTGCCACTATTATCTTTTTTAGTGCGCCATTTTTTTTCGCTTCTATAGTCTTTAAAATAATATCTATTGATTCCTTTTTCGCATCCTCGATAAAGGCGCATGTATTGATAATCACAGTATCAACGTCGATGGCCCTATCCTGAAACGCGTATCCTCTTTTTTTAAATTCAGAAACAATACATTCAGAGTCCACAAGGTTTCTAGGACAACCCAAACTTATAATGCCAAAAGTCTTCTTCATAAAAAACGGGGGATAATCCCCCCCCCCTCTCTTAAACAATAGCTTACTGTTTATAGCTTATTGCTTTATTCCATCTTTTGTAATAATAATTTCCTTTTTTTGCCCTTTCTTGCCAATAGGACCCAGATTTTTTCTATTAAGTTTCAGCACTACACCCCCGGCATTGCCAAGCTCTAACTTTATTTCTTTTTTTGCGCGCCAGACATCTTTTTGTTTCTTTTTCAATATGCCTTTAAATAAGAGTTTCCCGTCTTCTGTAGCATGCACCCATGTATCGACACGCGCTATAATTTCAAGATCAAACCCCTGTATCTTTTTAGCCGAAGTGGTTGTTGATATCAAGGTGACTTTATCAGGCAACTTGGTTTTACTGCTAGGTTCTTGTTTTCTGGCAATCTGGACACGGGCTTTCGTAGAAACATATTTTATGAACTTCCTTATCTGCAGAAGACTGAAAAAGAACATCCAGACGCCAAAGAGAGCCAGTATGCTAAGGCCTATGTATCTTTTATATTTTATAAACCATTCCCCTTGTACCTTTTCGCCTTTCAGAATAAGCACAGGTTTCTCTTTTTTCTGAGTGCCGTCCAGGTATTCTTTTACTGTCTTTTCTCCCAGCGCTCCCAGAAACTGAGAATATGACTTCACAAAAGTCCTTGCGTAAAAACTAGATGCTATTTCTTGCAATCTGTCTTCTTCTATAGCTGATATGATTTTTTTGGGGATACGGATTCTTTCTGAAACTTCTTCTATGGAAAGCTGTTTTGCTTCTCGTATTTTCTTGAGCGTTTTTCCAGGAGATTCAGGCATTGTTCTTTTGGATGTATCTAAAATAAATCTGTGTTTTTTTAATATTAAATATGCCTGCCTTTAACATTTGGAACATATAAAAGTAGGAATCTGTCGGCAGCTTAAGTCTAAACCTCTTATTGTTATTGAGAATCTAACTCGCTAGATTCTTCTTTACCTTTATACTCTTTTATCAAGATTTCTCTGGGTTTACTTCCTCTAAACTGGCCCACGATCCCTTCCTCTTCCATGGCATCTATTAATCTAGCGGCCCTTGTGTATCCCAATCTAAGCCTGCGCTGGAGCATTGAAACAGACGCCTGTTCTGTTTCAAGAACCATTCTTACGGCCTCATCAAAAAATTCATCCTTCTCAAATCCGCCCCTACTGGATGCGCTCTTCTTCTGCCGCTTGAGTATTTCATCGTCATAAATTGCCTCGCGCTGCTCTTTTACCACCTTGGTAACCTTTTCTATCTCGCAATCTGTAAGGAGCGTGCCTTGCGCCCTTATTGGTTTCGCGCTGCCAGGCTGTAAGAACAACATATCACCCTTGCCTAATAATTTATCAGCTCCGTTCATGTCCAGAACAGTCCTAGAGTCCACCTTTGACGCTACTTTAAAAGATATCCTTGCGGGAAAGTTCGCCTTTATCACACCCGTCACAACATCCACCGAAGGTCTCTGCGTAGCAAGTATTATATGTATGCCTACTGCCCTGGAAAGCTGTGAGAGCCTTGTGATTGCATTCTCTGCGTCCTGCTGCGCTACCATCATGAGATCTGCCAGTTCATCTATGATAATAACTATATAAGGAAGCTTTTTATCCGACTTTTTATTAAATGCATCTATGTTTCTGGCGGTAAGCTTCGCCAGCATCTTATATCTTTCTTCCATCTCATTTACCGCCCAATCGAGCATGCCTGAGGCCTTCTTTACATCAGTAATCACGGGACATAAAAGATGCGGCAAGTCATTATAAATGGCCAGCTCTACCATTTTTGGATCTACCATTAAAAATTTCAATTCATCCGGGGTGGCGTTATATATCATACTCATTATCAATGAATTTACGCACACGGTCTTTCCAGAGCCAGTAGTGCCTGCTATCAAAAGATGCGGCATATCTCCAAGGTCCGCGACTACGCTCTTGCCAGAAATATTCTTTCCAAGCGCAATGGTAAGCTTTGAAGATACTGCCTTTTTCTGATATTCACTGGATTCAAGCAATTCCCTGAGATAAACCAAAGACATGCTCTGATTAGGCACCTCTATGCCAACTGCTGATTTTCCAGGTATAGGCGCCACAATCCTGACAGTTGAGGCCTTCATGACAAGCGCTATATCGTCGTTCAATGCCGTAATCTTATTAACCTTTACGCCAGGGGCTGGTTGCAATTCGTATCTGGTAATGACAGGGCCTTTAGTTACATTTACTACCTTTGCTTCTATATTGAAATCGCGCAATGTATCTTCAAGTATCCTGGCGCTGGCTTCCAGATCCTCTCCCAGCATCCTTTCTGACACAGGCGGAGGTGAATTCAATAAATTCAAGGTTGGCAATTTATAATCTCCGACCACCCTTGGTTCAATCCTTACAGGTCTTTTAGAAACTGGCTTTGGATCGGGCTTTGGTAGCACAATCTTCGGTAAAACAGGTCCTTCTTTCTTTTTCTCGTACTTTTTCTTCTCTTGCGCATCTATGGTCTTTGCGCTTTGCGTTATATGTTCGGACCTCTCCATCTTCACTGCAGGCCTTATTCTTGGTTTTGCTTCAGTCCCTTCTTTCTTTCCAAACAGTGCCTTGTGGGGGCGTTTTTTTCTTAGATTCCCTAACGCATTCCATGTATGTAAAAATAAAAATGAAACCAACGGAATGATTAAAAATTCAGTAGCAACTATAAGTGCCAAAATGGTCAAGGTAAAAGTTATAATATACCCTCCAATACTCCCAAAATATCCAAGGATAATCTGCGATAGAAATAGGCCTAATATCCCTCCCCTTTCCACCATCAACACAGAATCCTCTACGCCTGTCAGACTAAAGAACGATGCGCTTGAACAAAATAATAGGATTATTCCCAAATATTTAAACAATGGCCTCTGTTCCGATCTCTCTGCCAAACCGCCAATGCCCCAAATAAAACAGAGAAAGGGTATAAGAAACCCTGCATATCCTATAATTTTAAAGATACTCCATGCAACATAGGCGCCTACTATGCCAATATAATTTCGTATAGGAGAATTAGGATCGGATGTTTCAAAGCGAATATCATAGGGAGAGTAAGAAACCATGGAGGCCAGCAAAAGCAAGGCCACTGTAAACAAGCCAAAAGAAATTATAAGATCCTTTTTTTGTCTCTTCATAACACCAGCAATACAAGCATCCCTGCAAAGATACAGTAAAAACCAAACAGGTGAAACTTATTACCGTAAAGCATTCTTAATAACAATTTTAATGATAAAATGCCGACAATGCAAGAGGCGATAAGACCAAAAAAATAATTTACGCTAAAACCCAAAAAGGCGGTTTCTCTTATCTTGAATAAAAGTGCCCCTATAATCGCCGGTATGGATAGCAAAAAGGAAAACCTTGCTGAGCTTTTAGCGTCAATACCCAGAAAAAGGGCTGTGGAAATAGTTGCGCCGCTCCTTGATATGCCTGGCAAAAGAGCCACACCTTGCGCCAGTCCTATCAAAATCGCCTTAAATCCCGATAGAGGCCCTGTGCCAAATCTTAGAAAATTTCCAAGGATAAGCCAGATGCCTGTCACAATAAGCATTGCGCCTACAATCTTGAGATTGCCAAACGCAGATTCAATCCCTTTTCCAAAAACCAACACAAAAAACGCTGTGGATGCCGTGCCTATAAAAACAAAAAAACCTATCCGTTTTTTTGTGGTTACCAGTCCTACTATATCATTCCAGAATACTATGAATATAGCTAGCAGGGTACCTACATGTAAAAAAATATCAAAAAATATCTGCGGTTCTTCTAATCCTGTTAATTTGTGGAGGATAACAAGGTGACCTGAACTTGAAACCGGCAAGAACTCTGTTACGCCCTGCACGATACCCGAGATTATTGCCGTAGCTACGCTCATCTATCTCCACTAACTTTACAATTCAGTCAATGACAAAAGTTATCCACCCTAGTTCGACTTTCGGTGAATAATCCGCCGTAGCTTATCTACGATGAAGTTTCTTCTGTGGCGAAGGCGGATGGATCAATTTCATGTGTAAAGTTAGGACTCTTGTGCCTGCTTCAAGCTCAGATTTAATCTACCCTTCTCGTCTACCTTGATAAGTTTGGCCTTAACCTTGTCACCGACCTTCACAACCTCTTCTGCATTTTTAACAAACTTATCTGACAACTCAGACACATGTATCAATCCTTCTTTGCCAGGAAGAATTTCGCAAAATGCACCAAAATTCATAATTCTCGTAATCGTACCGTCAAATACCGTACCTATTTCCAGGCTGCCTGTTATACCCTTTATAATCTCTATGGCCTTATTGATAGAGTCTTCACTCTCAGATGAAACAGAGACCTTGCCATCATCATCCACTTCAATGTTTGCGCCCGTCTCTTGAATGATCCTTTTTATTACCTTCCCGCCAGGCCCTATCAAATCTCTAATCTTGTTCTGGTTTATGGTAATAGCGATTATCTTCGGGGCGTATTCAGAAACATTCTCTCTGGGGTTCTTTATAATTTCCAAAATTTTATCTAAAACAAAGAATCTCGCAGCCTTTGCTTGTTCCATTATCTTCTTTATTAGATCGAGCTTTATGCCATCGATCTTCAAGTCCATCTGCACAGCAGTAATGCCGGCATCTGTTCCTGTAACCTTAAAATCCATATCTCCAAAATGATCTTCAATACCCGCTATGTCAGTTAAGATAGCGGCGCCTCTCTGTTCTTTTATTAAACCCATAGCCATACCCGCAACAGGCTTCTTGATAGGAACCCCTGCGTCCATCAAAGAAAGTGTGCCGGCACAAACAGTCGCCATGCTGCTGGACCCATTTGATTCAAGGATGTCTGAAACAACCCTTACCGTGTAAGGAAACTCCTCGCTCGAAGGCATTATTGGCTTAAGGGCCTTTTCTGCCAGAGCGCCATGCCCGATTTCTCTTCTGCCAGGTCCCCTTGTCGGCCTTACTTCACCTACGCTGAATGGCGGGAAATTGTAATGCAGCATAAAGCTCTTGAACCTTTCTCCCTCGAGGGCATCCATACGCTGCTCATCCTGACTCGTGCCTAATGTTGTAGTAGCTAAGCTCTGAGTCTCCCCTCTTGTAAACAGGCCAGACCCATGTGTCCTGGGCAATATCCCAGCCTCACAATTTATAGGCCTTATATCTTCATACCCTCTCCCATCTATCCTTTTCTTCCCTTCTAGAATGAAACTTCGGACCTCCTCTTTTTCTAATTTAATCAATGTATTCTTTATATCAATATCATCAAGAGATTCATCCTCGCCTTTTAACTTCTCTATAATCTTATCGCCTAAAATATCGATCGCTTCTTGTCTTTGTTCCTTTGCCGTGAGCTGATTTATTTCCTTCAACTTTGACACAGACAGCTTTTTAACTTTTTCGTATAATTCTTTAGTCACAACTTTTAGCTCTGGTTCAAACTTTTTCTTTCCGCACTTCTTCTGCAATCCTTCCTGCAATTCTATGGTCTCATTTATATAACCCTGTGCCAACTTTATTGCCTCGAGCACCTTCTCTTCTGAAACCTCGCTGGCCCCGGCCTCAAGCATAACAATCCTATCCTTAAGTCCAACTGCGACCAGATTCATTTTGCTGGCTTCAAGCTCTTTAAAGGTAGGGTTTATGACAAATTCATCGTCTATCAGGCCAATCTTCACTGCTCCTATGGGACCTAAAAAAGGTATATCTGAAATAGTCAACGCGCATGAAGCTCCTATTATTGCAGGGATATCAGAATCATTCTCCCCGTCGCTTGAAAGCACTATCGCAAAGATCTGAACCTCGTTCATAAATCCTTTGGAGAATAATGGTCTTATAGGCCTGTCTACAAGCCTGCATGTCAAAATCTCTTTCTCGGTAGGACGACCTTCTCTTTTAAAATATCCTCCAGGGATCTTGCCTGCAGCGTATGTTTTTTCCTGATATTCTATCGTAAGAGGAAAAAAGTCCATACCTTCACGCAGCTTCCTTGAGCACACAGCAGTAACCAGCAATACTGTACTGCCGTACTGTATGCAAACTGCCCCGTCTGCCTGCTTCGCCATCTTACCTGTTTCTATAATTAAATTTTCTCTACCAATCTTTCTTTCAACTTTTTTCATATTATTTATCCTTATCCTCTCTTTAATTTGTCCAATCTCGACAGACAAATTGAATCCGTTACGACGGATCATGTATTTATCTGACAAAAAAGGCGGATTTTAATCCGCCCAAGAAGGGCTACATTCATCGACCTTGACCAGGACCTTCAAATGCCACCCTTACATTTTTTGCAGGGCGCATCTTATTCGTCCTGAGCGCAGCCAAAGAATCGCGCCCATTCCCTAATTAAACTATTTCTTCAGTTTTAATTTTTCTACGAGACCGCGATACTTTTCGGTATTCTCTCTCTTTAAATATTCCAGCAGCCTTTTTCTCTGGCTTACCAATCTCAAAAGACCTACCCTGGAATTAAAATCTTTTCTGTGAGTTTTAAAATGCTCGGTAAGACCATTAATCCGCTCGGTAAGTAAAGCCACCTGCACACTGCAAGAACCCGTATCTTTTTCATGCTCAGCAAAATCTGCTACGAGTGTTTCTTTTCTTTTCTTTTCCAATGCCACTTGTGCACCTCCGAACGCAGATTATACTATGTTTTGCTATTGCGGTCAAGAAAAATCCTTCCAGGGACGATCCGTCTTCGGCAAAGAAGAAACTTCATAGTAGATAAGCTACGGCGGATTATCCACCGAAACCAGGACGAGGCGGATAACTTTTTGTCATTGACTGAATTGTCAAGTCAGGGATTTTTGTCTGAAGAATAATGTTCGGGCAAAATTAAATATTGAATTAAGGGCCAAGTATCCCCATACCTTTATCTCATACAACAGGATAAATGGCAAATTCACCAAAACCCCTAAAAATGTATCATTTTTTCTTATACACTTATATCTATTGCCAATGTACATCTTTTTAAAATCCCTTGGTAGATATATAAAATTCGGACCTTTTCTGCCATTGCGGACAACTGCCGTGCCTGCCCTGACATGATAGGCTGTTGCCTTTGGATTATAATACGCCTTCCACCCTCTTTTCTGAGCCCTCCAGCACAAATCCAGATCCTCATAATACATCGCAAAACTCTCGTCAAAGTACCCGTTCTTATCTTTTACATCTATCAGCATGCTTTTCCTGAAGAACGCGCATGCGCCGCTTACGCCAAAAATATATTCGGGCTTTTCGTATTGCCTCCCGTCTCTTTTGCCATAGCCTCTTTCAATCGCCTTTCTATTTTTACCCAGAAATAGCCCTGTTGAATCTATCATCTTCGTATCCATCCTGAAAACCTTGCCGCTAATCATGCCTATCTTGGTGTCTGAAGATATTGCGCTAAGCGCCTCTTTTAAATAATCCTTATCCAGAATAATATCATTATTTAAACACAATATAAAATTCCCTTTTGACTCATCTATTCCTTGATTGTAGGCCTTACAAAAAAAGAGATTTCTTGTATTGGATATCAGCCTAACTTCTGGATAGTATGCATTGACCATTTCAACGCTGTCATCCGACGACGCATTGTCAACCACAATGATCTCTAGATCTTTAAAGCCCTGCCCTCTTACAGAATCCAGGCATCTCTTTAACAAATCACGCCTGTTATAATTCACTATAATTATCGATATCATGAATCCAATAATATTTTTTTTATATTCTTTTATAACTATGGTTTTTATTCCGCCTCCCCAACTTGACACTTTTGTGATTGACTGATTTCTCAAGTCAGGAAGGGCTTGTATTTTTCATATTGCCTAAATCATGTTTACACTTTATAATATATTATATCATGGCGTTAAAATCTAATCCAGATAAGATATCGCCTCTATTGTTCTTTCTATTCTCAATCTTAATATTTATCCATGCTTTTGTTTCAGAAATGGCTTATCCTGTCTTAGGCGGCTACATCGGCATGACCATCCTAATGGTATCCTTTGTATGGTTATTAAGCACCAAAAAATTCAGGTTCTCGGCAAATCTTTTTAGCAAGCCTCTCTTTTTATACATACTTTCAATAATTATATCATTAGCTTACTCCATAAATCTACGCTCAAGTGTGCACCAAATCTATCAAGTAATACCTTTGTTATGTCTTTTTATGTTCGCCTCCGCACTTAAAAAAGAAGAATCGATCAAATTAATAGGCGTCATTTTAATCGGGGCTTCAATACTGAGCATCTACGGAATATATCAATATCTTTGGGGGTTCGAGCATACAAAGGAATATTTAAATCTTCATTCAAAATATATACTAGAAACAAGTTACATCAAAGAAATCTTTATAACCAAGAGGTCGATAGCAAGTTTCTTTTCGCCGAACATGTTTGCGTCTTACCTAGTAATGGCGATACCTCTTTGCGCCGGACTTATATTGGACAACACAAAGAACAAGAAACTCTGTTTATCCCTGAGCCTCTGTCTTATATCCATGCTTACCGCTTTACTTTTCACGAAATCTCTTGCTGGATGGACAAGCCTATCCTTTGGGGTCATCGTATTTTTCATCCTTCTGCGTAGATTCCCTCGCAGAATAACCTTGATCGTCAGCATGTTTATATTGGTATTGCCTTTTTTCCTGCTTCTATTACGCTATAACATGTTTATTAACTTTGCAAATCAACAGAATACGATATTGCAACGACTGAGTTTCTGGAGAAGCACCTCGCAAATCATAAAAGATTTTCCGCTCAAAGGAATAGGGCTCGGGAATCTTGGCAATATCTATCCTAAATATATAGAGCTCTTGGGAAACGAAACAAGATTTGCGCATAATATCTTCTTGCAGACATGGGCGGAAACAGGGCTGTTAGGTATAATCTCTATAGTCTTATTAATCTGGGTCTTTATAAAAAGATCTTTTAGGCTTGAGAAAAATCACTTCAACGCAGGGCTTATAACTTCATGCTATATCTTTATTATAAATAATCTCTTTGACTTTTCTTATTTCATACCGCAGGTGTCGCATTTATGGTGGATAAGCCTAGGGATTATTTCACAAAAATCTATAACAGCCTCTGACAATAAAGGCAATAACAGAATAAGGCCCTTTATACTTATAATAATTTTACTGACAATCTATTTTAATACAAAATCTCTTGCTGCGTTACGTTGTTTCCAAAAAGGTGAATATAAAAAAGCTATTTCCCTGGAGCCATATAATGATTTATATCATATCCGTATAAATGACTACCGGAAGGCCATCTCGCTCAATCCTTATTCGCCTTTCTATCATAAAAACCTAGGCATGCTCTATCTCAACAACAACAGGATCGAAGACGCCATATCTGAGCTTGAAAAGGCATCCGCGTTTTATCCGGCAAATGAAGCCTTGCATAAAAAATTATTTGAGTTATACATAAGGATAGGCGAAACAGAAAAGGCGGCAAAAGAAGAAATTAAAATCCAGGAGTTCTACTCAAAATATTCAGGATATTTTATTAGATAAGCGGGCCTTTCTTTACTCATTCATATCCAGGCGTCTTATATATCTTTCCCTTAATAGAAAATGAACCGCCTCAAGTTTAAATCGATTTGCCAGTTTAACTATTGTTGTAAAAACCCCATATCTTTTGTATGTCCTCAACGCCCAACTCAGCATCCTGCCTTTTCTAATATTTCTTAAAAAAGAAGCGTGCTCGCGGGACCTGTATACAAAGTCTTTAACAGATTCGATGGATTTATTGTTATATTCAGGATAGCTAACTACAGAACGCCTTCCCCCGTCAAAATCTTTATAATCTTCAGCAACAATGTACTTCTTGCCTTTGGCGTAATTGTAAAAAGGCGTTCCTGGCTGAGGCGTACAAATAGATATCTGAACATTATCTAAAACACCGTTTGATATTCCATTCTCAATATATGAAGATGTCTTTATATCCTCTTCCTTTGAAGAGCCTGGCATGCCTACCATAAAGGTGCCGTAAGTCTTTAATCCTATCTCTTTGGCCTGTTCCAGCTTTTTCGTGACAATATCAATATCCAATTCTTTTCTACTGTAACGTAAAAGATCAGGGCTGGTTGTCTCGATACCCACCCTTATCTTATAGTAACCTGCCTCATACATTGCCTCCATCATCTCTTTATCCAACGTCCTTATGTCACACATTGCCTCATAATGCAAACCATCTAAGCCATTATCAATAATAGCCTTGGTCAATTTTAAAATAAAATCCTTGCTCGCATTATGTTCTTCCTCATCAAAAAAGATGCCTTCCATTTTTGGATATCTATTCTTCAGATGTTTTAGTTCATTTATAATATCATTAACGTCTCTTTGCCTCCAGTTAGGCTGCGCATAATAAACATTTCTAGCTACACAAAAATCACAGGACCTCGGACATCCGCGAGACGCATACATCTGAATTTCTAGATATTCAGAACTGGGTTCGCCCGGCATTCCATACTTCAAGCGGCTTACGTCTTCGTCCTCTGGCCAAGGAAGGCTATTTATATCCAATAGCGGCCTTCTCTTGTTTGGATAAAGTCCGGGGATATCCTTCGGGTCCTTTCCCTGCATTAATTCTAAAACAGTATATTCATATTCTCCTACACAAACAAAATCAGCGCCATCATGTAAGATATATTCGGGAAAGGCGCTCGCGTGATGTCCTACAAAAACTATCTTCGCGCCCAATCTATTTTTCAATTCCTTTGCCAGCTTTAGATTCTCATCTATCATCCTAGTGGCGCTTTCTACTATCAGCCAATCAGGGCTCTCATCCTTTATCTTCTCAAGATAACGCCTGTAGTTCAAGCGTTCAAGGCACCCATCCACAAATTTAACATGATGGTCTGTATATTTCTTCAAAAGCGAAGAGCAGTGTGCAAGTTCCCATGGGTAATAGGCAAACCATCTATCTTTGCTTTTTACCCCTTCTGACCATCGACTAGGAGAGTGAATAATATAATATCCTTCAGAATCTATTCCTATTGAATTTGCAAGGACTATCTTCATTCTGCATTCCTTATTAAATCCTTGTAAAGCCTTCCTGCTGGTTTCAGGCTTCCGTCTTCGCGAACACACAGCCCTAACTCATTATCCCATCTTTCTGGATCGCTCGCATCGTCCCATAAACAAGATTGCCTGGTCCATTGCCAGGGCGCAAAACCAGCTCCTCCCTGTTCAACACATGCCGCAAAATCCCTCACTAATTTCTCTGCCTGAAGGGCCTCTCTTTCTGGACTTAAATCTGACTCGTTCCATATCTCTTGCATAATAAAAGGCTTGTTTAAATCCGGTATTTCTACATCATGTCCATGGCCGCATACAAAATCCAACGTATCAACCAGTTCAATGCTTTCATCGGATCCAAGAGTTATGAGATGCTGGTCGCCATTTGCCCTAAAGCAATCCTTGATTTCCTCTGTCCAGTTTTTTAAAAATACAGTATTTCCCTTGTCCAAAAAAGGCTCGTTCCATAAATCCCAAATAATATTAGGCATGTCTTTATATCTCGCTGAAAGGACCTTAACAAATTCTTTTTGCGCTTCTATCTTTTCGTGATCGGTGCACCTTTTAAGGTCACCGATCCATCCTCTTGGATCTCCCATTTCTTCAGGCACCAATGTAAATAAATCCGGATGAAAATAAATACCATACTTATTGCACAGCACTACAAAGGCATCTAAAATCCTTAAAGATCTCTCGATATTCTCTACCTTGTCAAAATAATCTGAAATAGGCAACTCTACTCTTTTAAAATAACCACTGAACCACCCTGGATGGTGATAATGAACCCTTAAAAAATTTATCCCAAAGTTCGACATAAGCTTTAAATCTCTTTCGATATCAAGCATATTTGGCCTGGCCCACATAAGGCCACCGGTCTTACTTTCATAATAATTAACACCATGTAAGTAAATTGGCTCGTCATCTCGATAAAAACGCCTGCCTTTTATTGACAACCATGGGACCTTTTTAAGTCTATCTATATGCCAGGCCGTAAAAGCATTTTGCTCCTCATCAATAACGCGGCCATCTAATCTTAAAACTGCCCTTACTTCGTAAAAGTCACTCTCTAATATTTCAGGCTTCCATACAGTATTTATCGTTTTTGCTTCTCCGCCGTCTATTGAAATATCTTTTTTCTCTTTAAATAAAACCCTGCCTTTTTCTGCAATAGAAATGTGTAACTCTACCCTCTTTCTCTCTGTGCCATAATTCAGCATCTCTGTAGTTAGACTAATTGTCTCGCCGTCTCTATATGAGGCATATTCTGTTTCTATGTCTTTAAGGATAACCCTTGTGCTTAAAAACTCCAATATATGCTTTAGCCTTTTTGCAGAATTCTTATCTTTTGGATTTAAAGGGTGTTGTTCGCCCACGAATCCAATCAAGCACCATTTATTAGGAATCCTGCCTGTACTTTTATAAGGATTCTTCCAGCTTTTAACTAGCGTTACGGGCGCCCCTATGTAATTATCGTTTTTATCTAGGAGAATAACAGGGTTTATAAAATCTCTCGCAGGTATCCTAAAGGGAAAAACATTACCCATCGTAGGGAGCTTATTATAGATTCTTTCGGAAATCTTTACGCATAGGCCATATTGATCAGAAAAAGGCTCTTTCATTTCGAACTCAGTATCTAATATAATATCTGCTTTAGTATCTACAGATGCTATGTCTTCCCTATCTATTACATAATAAGATACGCCCATGCTTAAGAGATATTTATCACTAAAAGGTATACCTCCAGTTGTAAAAAGTCCCCCACCATCTCTTATAAACTCAACTATAGCAGAAGATACATCTTCTGACATAATTCCGCCATAAGAAAGGATCAATAAATCAACCTTATCAGTATTAAACAATCTTTTGTTTTTTAATTGGTCTGCGTTTAAAAACATAATATTGTACGTATCTTCGAGGGAACCAGCTATCCACTCAGGGGTTAAACCGTCAAGACCCCTTGTGTATGAAAAATTTTCTTCTTTAAATATTGCTACGTCAAAAGAATCACTTTTCTGATCAGCAAATACACCGGTAACAAAAAAAGTTAAGGATATTAAAAAAACTGTAAAAATCTTACGTTGTTTTGGCATTACCTAACCTTTTTCTTAACATCTTAGGTCTGTATTTTATTACCTCATACAATGCCCTGCATGCATATCGATTTGTAAGCAACATATAAAGGAATCTTGGGGTATCATACAAGAAAAAAACAATAAGGTATCTAAAGTTTAAACTTGAATTCTTTATTAACAAAAAAGACCTGTTTCTAAATGAAAGAAATTCTCTGAAATCTCTGTTAAAATTTGTACTATTCCTGATATGGTAGCAAACAGCCTTCGGAACAAACATAGCCTTCCATCCTCTTTTCTTGGCACGCCAGGCAAGGTCAAAATCCTCGCCCAAAAAGAAGAAATCTTCATCAAAATATTCTCCATTATATCTTATATCCTCCAGCATCTCTTTTTTATATAGCGCAGATGCCCCGCATGGACCAAATATATCAACCTGCATATCATACTGCCCCCTATCTATCTCGTCGCTGCCTCTGTCAAAAAACCTGTAGAACCATGATAGCCTAAGACCCGTAGAATCTATGCTTCTATCTTCGTCCTTCAGGATCTTCGCACCAAACAAACCAGCATCATCTCTCTCGGCCGCACTCTTTAGCTCTAATAGAAAATTCTCATCCAAAACTACATCGCTATTCAAGCTAAGTACATAATCCCCCTTGGCTATTTTAATAGCTTGATTGTTAGCAAAACAAAAACCTTTATTTTCGTCATTATTTATTACCTTGACCGAAGTGTAAGATTTTAATATCGAGACTATATTGTCGGTAGAGCCATTATTAACAAAGATTACCTCGAAATTTTTATAGGACTGTCTGTATATTGAATCTAAACAGGGAGGGAGATGTCTGGCTACGTTATAACCCACAATGACAATTGATATTACTACAGCTTCTTCCATATTTAAAATGCTCCTTCTTTGATGCCCACGACATTCGCAGCACCACGCCCTGACTCCAGGAGTTTAAATCCACCTCTGTTTAAAGACATGGGCATCTCCCCAAAGACATCTCTTGAAAAAGGATGCTCCCATTCTTTGTAGTCTCCGGAAAACAGGTTATTCATTTATGTAAAGATTCTCTAAGAAGTGCGTTTTTCTCACTTATATGACTATCCTCCAAAAACTCTGGACAACTTATCCCCTGCAAAACTAAGCGAATAATTCTCCGTGACTTTCGCCCTGGCCTTATACCCCATTTCCCTTCTCAAGCTAATATCTTTGGCCAAGATCTCCATCTTATGGATAAAATCCCCTTTATCATTAGCCAAAAAACCATCTTTTTCGTCTTCCACAATAGCCATTGCCTCTCCCATACGAGAAGAAACTGTTGGTTTTTTCATAGCCATATACTCGAAAAGTTTTGTCGGGCTTTTAGATAGGTTAAATCTTGTGTTCTGTATTAACGGAAATAGCCCTATGTCGATATCCTCTAAATAAGAAGGCATCTTATCAGGATGGACCCAGCCAATAAAGTTTATTTTATGCTTTAAGGTGCAACCGGAGATATATCGTTCGATTTCTTGTCTGTATATACCGTCTCCGACAATATCTAATGAAATATCTATAGACCTCGCGTTTACCCTTTTAAAGCAATCGATTATAAACTTTACATTCTCCACATCATCCCTGCGATGCAATGTCCCTATCCATGCAAATTTCACATCTTCTGCTTTTCTGTTTATCCCATTAGGACAGAAAAACTCTGTATTCACGCAAGACGGGATATAATGAACCTCTTTATTGAATCGCAAGATATAATCTTTTAAATACAGGCTACCCGTTATACAGAAATCAGCTAACCTGGCAATCCTTCTTGTAAGATATTCTGCTTTTGAGGTAGGATAAAATCCAAATAGATATCGCGGGTCTTCTCTTGTCTCCCAATCGTCTATATCTAAAACAAGTCTATTTCTTTTTATAATACAGGTAAGAAGGGGGGCGAATGAATGATAATTGACGCGTTGTAAAACTATGATGGCATCTTTATGACAGCATAGCTTTCTATAAGCAGCTATGTTATGTTTGATCTTTTCTGACAAGCCCATTGAGGCTTCATAAATACCGTCTTTTGCGCCAAGTTTATCTGCGTAAGAAAGCACTTCTGCATCTATGCCGCGCCTTCTTAACTCTTTTGAAAAATTATAGGCCCTGATTCTCGCACCAGCTAGATTATAGCCTTCTCTTGTGACAAATATAATTTTCATTATCAATTTACAAGTAGCTTAAAACTGATATGCCCTCAATAGACTTTCAGCCGTATCTGACCAATTATATTTATCCTCTGCCCTCTTCCTTGCTTTATGCGAACATTCTAACCTTAATTCTTTATCCAGCAGCAATGTTTCTATGGCATCGGCTAAAGAAGAAGCATTGCCTGGCTCCGTCAATATACCCGCTTCGCCAATCATACGTTCGACCTCACCAACTTTACTTGCAACTATCGGCTTGCCAGACGCCAGGTATTCTACGATTTTTAAAGGGCTTTTACATTCCGTGATATCATTCTTCTCAAAACATGCTACGCATATATCTGCTGCGGCCATATAAGAAGGGACTTCATCATGGTGCACGTATTCTGAAAAAATTAACCTGCCGTCAAGACCGGCTAACTCAGAATATTTTTTTAATTCGGACAATCTATAACCACTGCCGACTATCATAAACCTTACGTCAGGTATTTTTTTAAAAAGCACTGTAGCAGCATCTATAAATAACTCGACATACTGTCCGCCATGTAGCTGACCGACATACATAACCAGAGGCCCTTGTATCCCATATCTCTCTTTTATGTATTGTCCATTATTCCTAGGGCTGAAGTGTTTAAGGTCGGCTCCTACATGCCCCTCAAAGATTCTTTCATCTGGCAAGCCATATCGTAGGCATTCTCTTCTCAATCTCTTGCTCGACACCGAAACAGTATCAGTTAAAAGAGGCATAATTCTTTCTGATAACCATAAAAACATACCCATCAAATAATTCTGACCTCTTGAATAAAAATATATCTTTATCTCCCAATCATCCCAATCATAATGGATATGTTTACGTCTAATCAATCCTGCTATTAATGCTGGCAATGCGGCGTAATAAAAACATTTCTGAAAATGTATAACGTCTGCCCAGCCAGATAAGTATGTGATAAATATTATATTTTTAAGAAAATTGTCTACGCCAAGCCTTCTTGAAAGCGAAAAAACCTCTATGCCTTCCCAGTTTAACTTCCTTGAGGCATTTTCAGAATTCAGAGGAAAATATACAAGCCTTACCTTGTGTCCTCTTTTAACAAATTCCAGGGCAATGCTCCTAATCCTTACTGTCCAGGGCTCTTCCTCGGAAAATATATCATGCGGATGGACCATCAATATCTTCATATCAATTTCCTGGGAATATGACAATACCTCTGGCCTTCTTAAGAATCCAGAGATAAGATTCTGCTAAAAGAGAAAGCATAAACATAAAGACTACAAACAAAGCTCGAATCAATCTATTATTGACTACTCTATATAACATCTTTTATCCTTAAACGTATTTGTAGAGGTCAAGTTCTTTCATCTTCTTCATATTACTGAGAATGGTCTGGTGGTTATCGCAGTGGTTACAATGCTCATCGTACAGTATCTGGCCATTTAAAAACCTGGCATTCACATTGGCCTTCATATATTTGGCCTGTCTTCTCCATCTCTTGTATTCTTTTGAAAACCATATGTCTTTGTAGGATTTTTTATCCACGTAACCTACTGTGCGCAAGTGACAGCAGAAACTCATGTCATACTTTGCGGGTATAAGATTAAAGTACCATCCTATGCTACAACCATTCTTCAGAAAGAAATCCTTTGACCATGCACCTGTCTTTTCGTCATAGTTATCAAGTTGAAATCCAAAATTATCCACAAACTCGATCTCGCCCTTTTGTAATATGTCTGCTATCTTTGGAACCACGCCCTTTATGCTCTCTACATGTTCGGGCTTTAACTGGAGAAAACGATTCATGACGTCGAGTCGTATAAGATAATACCTCACTGCATCGGGCTTCATATAGCAATCGTTCATCGCCATCTCTATCAGCTCATGATAATTCATATTGTGTATAACGTGACTGATAATTACATGAGGAAATGACTTCCCAGCCTCTCTACGTATCTCCATGAATCTTTTCATGTTCTCGGTAATAATATGAAATGTCTTCTCTGGCTGCGTGGCGCTGACTTTATGGTACACCTCTGGAGTCCCCGCAGGAAAACTGCAGTATATCTCATTGACCTCTAGATCTATAATCTCTTTTGCAACCTCTTCGTTCAAAAGAATACCGTTTGTGAAAAAGAGTATGCCAAGCCCCTTGTCTTTGGCATAACGCAGCATATCCCTGAACTTGTCGTACATAAGGGGTTCTCCATCCCCCTGTAAAATAATACCATCCACCATCATATCTGAGGCATCATCTATAATTCTCCTGAAGAGATCAAAATCAAACTCCCTATTTAGAAATTCCTGAGGATGTTTTACGGATGGCGTATGTACCCAGCAATGTATGCAATTCTGGTTACACCTGTGAAACGGATCGAATACTATTGTCTGAGGACCTATAAAGGCTTCTTCACTTATAATACTAAGAAACCTTACAAGTTCTTTTTCAGCGCATATCTTTTCTTTCGCATACCTTGAAACTTTTTCTAATATCTCACCTAACTCGCTATCATGAAGGATGAATTCAATGTTACCAGCCAAGGCGATCTCTTTCAATTTTTTCAAATAATCATTAAACCTTGAGTAGCACTCAGTTACTGGAAATATCTCTATCTTTAATGAATCCACGTCTACATCTATACCCAGAAATGAAGCAGCGTATTTCAATATTCTATCCAGACAATAGAAATTATAACGCGACAAGCCTATCTTAAGAGACCGGGCATTATTCAAATTCTTCCGGATCCTTTCAAAATCTCCTTTTTTCCCGGCTATCCTGTCATGTAACTCGCTATCGTTGGCAAATAAATAATAGCCGAACCCTATCTCTAATCGCTCTGTCTGTATTATATCTTCTACTTTCACTTGGCACTCAACGCTCATCGAAACTCTCCTCTTCAAAATAACAATTTAATAAAAAATGGCAATTGTCTTCACAGGAACTTATGGTTTTTCTTATCTCATCTGCTTTTTCTGAATACCATAAATCAGCTAGATTATCTTTTTTTATATTTCCCAAAAGGACCCGCCTGTAGCACATATATATATCTCCAACAGAGCTCACATGGATAGCCTTATCAAGATTACACTTGCCTTTTTTGACAAAATTACCGGGATTGTGAAAATATCTTTTGAATGCCTCTAATTGAAAAATTTCATTGCCTACATTGTAGCCCTGTCTCTTTAAATCCAGGATCTCATCTATCTTCCCACAGACCCTATCAGGATCCTTGGGCCACAAAAAACTATGTTCATTCTCATACCAATGTCCATCTAGAGGAGTATTATTAGGCTGCATCGCAGCCATGAAAATTATACGTGTAATTCTCGAATCGGAATTGGCCCACTTTACAAGATCTACTATTCCGTCTTGACTTATATCATAGATAACTGAACATATAATTATCTCAAGATCCGTGCAGTATCTATCAAGATATTCTATCGCCTTCATGGCCCTACCAAAAACCCCTGGAATGCCGCGTAAGAAATCGTGGATTTTATCATCAAGGCTGTCCAGGGAGACATTTATGCTATCCAGGCCTGAATCAGCTATGCGCCGCGCCATATCCTCATCTATTAGATAGGCATTTGTTGCTATATTTGTAATAAATCTCTTTTTCTTGCAATGCTTCACAAGCTCTAAGAGATCTCTTTTAAGCAAAGGTTCTCCTCCTCCAAAATTAATCAGAAAACCGGGGCCTGTTATTTCTCTAAGCGAATCCGTGCAGGTTTTCCAGTCTCTCATCGAAGGGACATCTCTTGGATTTTTTACTGCAATATCCTCTTTCCACTTATAACACATCTTACATCTCAGCATACAGTGATCCACTATGCCATAGCAGCAAAAACCGGGCTTAACCGTACGTTTTTTAATACCCTCAGAAACGAGCACAAAACCTCCTGGCCCTGAAATATTTGGCTAGATTCTTTAATAAAAACCCTTTTGATTCGCTTATGGAAGAGATCTTGCTCTGCATATAAAGATTCCTGCCTACATCATCACAGCTTTTGTAGCATCCTAGCTTCAGGCTAGGGTCATTACCTATCTTTGCAAAAAACTGATTTCCCTCTTTGCGCTTAAGAGCGTTCTTCCTGAATTCTCTCTGTCTTGGAGAATTCCATATCTTTGAAAATTTCATGCGGCATATGTTTCCTACAGGAAACCTGTGGCTCTTAAGACATGAATTCACATTTCCGTCAGCAAGTATCCTGGCAAAGGTCCAGCCAACATAGCATGGCAGCCCGTCTAAAAGGCCTTTATCGTACTGCCCCTGTTCAGCAAAAGTACTTGAAATGCGTCGATAAAAATGTTCCCAGTTTAAAATCCTTAAGCTCTTCTTGAACTCACCTTTATCTATTCGGGATTTTAATATATCGCATTTACGTGCTACCTCCATCGCCTCATCCCTGTTGACCAGCAAGGCATCTGTTGCATCCGGTATAGTATCTATCACTGTGAATTCAAGCGATTCTGAACCGGTATCCAGCGCAAAATCCACCATCTCGAATATCTCGTGATAATTCATATTAGAGATTACATGATAGACCTTTATGTATGGTTTTTTAACATCTCCTTTTAGGGAGTTCAGGTACAAAAGCGTATCTTTTATGCGATGGAATGTCTCTTTGTCCTTATTGGGATGGGTCTTTGCGTACGTCTCAGGTGTCCCTGCCCATACGCTTACTGTAAGGTGCTCAACACCTAAATCCGCTATCTCTTTTGCCCTTTTCTTGTCAATCAATGTAAAGTTTGTATTTACGTAACATGCAAGATTTTTCTTTTTTGTGTACTCCAGGATCTCCATCATTCTAGGATGCATAAATGGCTCTCCCCCGCCTGCGTAATATATCTCTTTAGCACCCATATCCGAAACCTCGTCCAGAAGCGATTTCACTATATCCAGAGACAAGGTTTGAGATTTGACCTCAGGCGACAATCTCCTATCCCCCAGTAAAGGTGAATTGCACCAGCACCCGATACAATCATTATTGCAGTTATTAGTTATGTCTATCTGTACAAAGCTAGGGCCTGAATAGGCATATTCTCCGTCAAAGATACCTATCATCTCGAGGTGTTCCTGTCGTATATTTTTAGGATTGAGGTATTTGAACACCTTTTTCATGGCATATGGAAGGCCATTGTTCTTTAAATATCCCATGAACAATTTCGGAAGCGACCTTTTTCTATCCAGTAATAACCTCATATGCATAATGTAGCGGCAAAGTTTACTTTGCCTATTAGCAGGGCAAGCTCTGCAGCTACGTCCCTATGAGTATCCTGCCTTTAAAGAAATTATACTCTCCGCGTTTGTAATAATATCGGCTGGCGAGGTTTGTGTTGATAAATCTGGCTTTTAAATCCCTGGAAGAACTCTGGATCTGTAATACACCGCTTATACCATCTATTGAATACTCTAAAGCTATATCCGGGAACCTTGAGCTGGGTGTACTTCTGGTAGCACGCACCTCTCTTTTAGATACATCTTTAAAATTTATCTCCTGCCAATTCCTGCCAAGACTGAACTCGCCTTCTCTATCACCTACGATCCATTTATCGTATTTCTCTGAGAGCATTATACCTGCCTTTTCCATATCCAATGTGGTATCTTCTTTGTAAATAATCTTAATATCCCAATCGATCTTGTTTTCATCAATAATAGAAAGTCTCCAGAGCTGGCTGATCGGAAGGTTCTTCCAATCATTTCTCATTGTCACTGAATCACCTGAAGCTTTTATGATATGCCAGTCTGCCTGCGATGAATTAGACCAGTTTTTATATAGCGATATAGACGTAAAAAGTCCGACCCCTTTTGTCAATTCGACGTTATCCCATAGGATATTGACCTTTCCCAGGCCAAATAAGATCTTCAGTCTCCCCTTCTCTATCTTATGCATGTTTGTTCTCTGATATAACTCGCTTCTCTTTACCGCAAACCTCATATAATCAAACACCTTGTATATTGCAAAAGACAGACCTTTAGTAAAAATATAATTCCAGAATTTAAATACCAATTTCCTTATAGGAAAATCCCGGGCTGGTTGCCTATATCTACAATGATTCCCCCATGACGTAATGGCCCTTTCCTTTGCTGCCACGAGCTCTTCTCTTGTAAGAAACTCGCCATTAAAAACACCTTTGTGATTTCCGTCATATTCTGACCAATCCCTTGTTAAGAGGCGATCCCCTCTCTCCAGATCCAGAAAATAATCTGTGCCTGGATAAGGGGTGGTTATAGAAAACTGCGCTGATACAGGATTAGTCTTTAATGCATAGCCTATTGTCTTTTCTACAGTCTCTTTTGTCTCACATGGCAATCCAAAGGTAAAAGTAAGATGCGTGTTTATCCCCATTGCCATGGTAAGATTAACCATGCGATCCGCCTTTTTGAAATCCATGGATTTCTTTGCCCTGTCAAGCATAGCTTGATCAGCAGATTCTATGCCATATTTAACAGCATGAAGTCCTGACTTCTTCAATGCCACCAATTGCCCCTCATCCATCAGGTCAGCCCTTGCCATCATTGCCCAGGGTACATTCAAGCGTTTCTTGTCCCTCATGGAAGTAATCTCCTTGCAGAATTCAAGAACCCTGTCTTTACCGATATTCCATGTGTCATCATCAAAATAGATTGACTTAAAGCCATAATAATTCACCAGGTATTCCATCTCATCCACTACATCCCTTACGCTCCTTGTTCTATAATTTCCCTTTTTATACATGATCTGCGGCCATGCGCAGAATATGCACTGAAAAGGGCAGCCTCTTGATGAAAGCATCTGGACGCTGGGCAGGTCAAGGTCTCCAGGTATATCAAAATACCTCTCCATTGGCAAAGATTCGCGCATCGGCCATGGAAGGACGTCCAGGTCTTCCAATAAAGGTCTATCTGGATTGCGTATTACCTTACCATCTAGCCTATATATAACCCCCAGAACACCGGCAATATTCCTGCCTTTATCCAGATGTTGTAGCAAGTTCAGCAGCGTCATCTCGTATTCACCAACTAATACATAACTAATAAAGCTATTGGCCTTCAAAAAATCTTCTTTTGTAATATTTATATCTGGTCCGCATACGACTATCTTGGCCTTCTTGCTTAACCTCTTTAAAATAACCGTGTCGTTATAGAGCGATGCTGTAGACGTTTCTGCAACTATAAAATCAGGAGCGACCCCCTTGACCTTTCTGATAAAATCTTCATAATGTATTTTCTCTGCTATGGCATCGATCAGGTAAACGCTATGGCCATTCTTTTTCAGAAGCGCTGCAGCATAGGCAAGGAAAAAAGGAAATGGGAGATAATCACCTTCCTGGTAGGATTTTATATGTGGCCATCTGGAACCAGCCCGCACGCCCCACCTATCGCGGACCTTCCAGGGTAAATTTGCTAATACTATTTTCATTTTACTTTTATCTCTACTTTAAAAAATGGGTTGGACCCTTTTTTGTATTTTAGATCTCTATCTCTCACGGAAGAGACAAAACTCAATAGAGGCGCTTTGGTCTTAACGTCGCTGTTTTCTATCTGCGCATAAAGATTCTGCCCTGGACCTATCTTTCTTAAAGTGACCTTCGGCAGGGTCTTGTCAACGTTTGATTGCACACCTATAAAATCGCTGTCTTTCTTGACCTGTTTTATTCCACTCCACTCTTTAAATTCAAGAAATTTAACCGGGTTATTTGCACTGTCAAACCATTGATTGAACTTCTCGGAAAGCATGAGTATGAATTTCTGCTCGATAAACTCGATCTCCTTACTAGGTTCTATTTTTACCTCGCACCTCAATATGTCATTGCCAACCTTGGATATGATCCATGTCTCTTTTATAGGTAAAGAGTTCCAGGCATTTCTCAATACCAAACTATCAGACTCTACATGAGCAAGCTTCCAGTTTGCCTTGGATGAATCATGCCATCTTCCATTTACAAATATAGCCGTGTTCATCCCTGCGCTTTTTGTCAACTCCTTGCCATTCCAAAAAAACCTTGGCCCTGTATTCCATCCTTTTACTTCAAGCCTGCCTGACCTGAGGCATGCCCTACTCCAGGTCTTTTCAAGATTACGCCTCCTCGCAAGAAATGTCATATAACTCATTGTCTTTCCAAGCGCAACAAGAAACCCCTTGTCCTTACATAGATTTTTAAACTTCTCAACATTGTATCCCATAGATACCTCCCTTTTAATATAGCTCCTATTTAGCTCCTATTATAGTATAAACTATATTTTTTTCAATATATAATCTTGAGTCTTTCTAATAAGCATGGCCTAGATAATCATTCCCAATAGTGCCTTCTGTTCTTTTTATAATACGCAATTGTAGCCTTTAGCCCCTCTTTTAAAGAAACAGAAGCTTCCCAGTTTAAAATTTGTTTTATTTTTGCAACGTCAGCAATATAATCCCCTATTTCTACCTTGCTGTAATTTTCCGGGAAAGAGATATGCTCAATTCTTCCAGCCCCAAATAACTCAATAACCAAATTTGCTATACCAATGACACTGACGCCTTTATTGCTACCTAAATTGAAAACTTGGCCATCGGTTTTTTGGCTTACAGCGGAAATCAGAAATGCCTTTGTCACATCATCTATATAATTAAGATCTCTAAGTTGCATGCCATCTCCAAAAATTTTTATATTTTTACTCTCCATGAGTGACCGAATAAAAAAATTCACAAAACCCTGATTTTTATTTTTCATCTGCTGCCTGGGCCCATAGGTATTTGTCAATCTAAGAGAAGTTGTTCTTAAGCCATAATGTCTATGGTATATCATGTGATATGATTCTGCCGCTATCTTGTTGATTCCATTAACATCCGCTGGATTCATTGGATGATTTTCATCTACAGGTAAATATGTAGTTTTCCCGTACTGCCCCCTTGTTCCAGCAAAAACTATCTTTGCCTTCGGATTATGCTTTTTGCAAGCCTCGAGCAGTGAAAGCTGCGCATGGCAATTGGTCTCTAAATCCTGAAATGGGTCTTCTGTACTATCAACATGGCTTACTTGACCCGCCAAATTAAAAATGAAATCTTGATTTTTTACCAAACTATTCATAAAAGACTGCTCACTGATATCTCTTATGACTACTTTGCATTTATTCTTGATGCCTTTTATATTAAAAATATTTCCGCCACATAAAGGAGATAGTGAATCTACAATTAATACCCTGGCTTTCAATTTTACTAATTCATGCGCAAGGTTACTTCCGATAAAACCCAAACCTCCTGTAATCATTACTTTTTTGCCGGTAAACAAACTGTTTTGCATATTATTTGTAGCTCAACAGAGTCATGGAATAGAAAACCCTCTCAGTAAGATCCATGCTCACCTTGTAAAAAACTTATATGTGTCCTTTTAGCAGTAACTCAGAGCGGGCTTTGCTATAAGCCGAATGTATATATTTTCTGTACCTTGAGTCGAATTCATGGAGTAAGGGTTTTTGTTCCGAGAATACCTCAGCAACTGCATCTCCTAAACCTTGATAAAGATATGGTTTAAATCTATCTTCGATATGATCTTTAATAACTTCGATTGTATCGGACGACAAATCAAGCCCCTGTCCAAAGCCTTCCCAGAAATATCTTTGCTCTTCTTCGTGATTCTTCGCAATGTGCTTGAATACTGAAAAACATGGGGTTAGAACATATGGACTGACAAAGGTGTCTTTTTTGCCGCACAGCCGCAGACTCATTAGATGAGCCAGCCCTCTTCCCATGCCCTTAAAATAATGAAGCCTGTCTACTTTACTAAAAGAAAACCTCTTCATATCTTCTTCTACTGCATATAGAGAACGAGCGGAAGAAATAGACCAGCCAAACCCTTCTAAAAAATATTGCCTTTTAGGAAACTCCATATTCTTGATTATTTTAAGAAATTTTTTGTTACCAAAATTAGTTGAACTAACCCTCTCCCCAAACAATCTATAAGAATAGCCCTTGTAGATAAATCCCTGTCCGATTTTTTTAAATCCTATCAAGTCTATGTTCCCATAAAGGCCGGCTAAAAGAATAAGGCATAGGACTACCGCTGATAGTATCTTTATTAATACGTATTTTGCGCGCATCAGCCGCTCAAAGAATACCGCAATGATCACAAATATAAACGGGTAAAGCGGCACTATGTATCCTGCGCACGACCAGTTTTTGAATATGGCATAACGGCTTAATATATAAACCATTGAAAACACAAATGGAAAAACTAATAGCAGCGCCTCCTTATACGCAAGACACTTATTTTTGAACTGTAAAAGAAGTAAAGTGCTTATCAAGAATAAACTATAATAGAGGTATCTAAAGAAAAACGGGGGGTGCCTGAAATCAAACAAACGAACCATGTCATTTATTAGAAATCTTCGTGTCTTGAACAAAATATAATCAAAAGATATATCACCCCACCTGAATGTCTCACCCGTAAACCATAAAATCCCTCTATAGGCACCCTTAAATCCAGCAGTAAAATACAGTCTTGGACTGAAACCTATCAAAAGAAATATCAGGAATATATAGAATTCGGGTCTTAATACAAACCTCCTGTCAAAGACAAACCAGAATATGAGAACTACCAGTAATGTCACCCCGAAAAGATAGGAATAAAAGAAACCAAAACCAGACACAAGACCAAGTAATGCAAAATAAATGTTTTTCTTTCTGTTATCAAAAAAGATAAGGTACAAGATAAACATGGTAATCGCCGTAAAAAAAGTAGTTTCTGGGTGAGCGCCTACAGAAAGTACTGAGGATTTTGTATATACTATAGGTGAGAAAATAAACAATAGACTTGTTATCACAGCTACCCGGTGGTTAAAAAATCTATCTAGTAGCAAATACCAGAATATAAGCGTTCCAAGGGAAAACAGTATTGAAACCATTTTTGCTGAAGCAGTAGATGGCCCGAATAAAAGATAAAAAGGGACTATCAATATACCGTTTACTACAGAGCCATAATTATGATTATCTGGCACGCAGTACTTGAGCGGGAAGGATAATCCATGGATAAGTTCCATTGCTATGGTGCCGGAAATAAATTCATTGGGATCAAAAATACTATCTCTTTGAGAAGAGATCAGAAGTAGCCTCAACAGAACAAAGGTGGCTATAAGTAAGATTATTGCAGTCTGACTTTTTTTCATGCTTTGATTAAAAATCTGCATAGATCAGAAAATATGCTAAATATCCTTTTCATATTAAAAAATGTAGAGCGCCCGTATCTTCTGGGAAAATGGCTCACAGGTACCTGTTTAACCCTGACCCCGCTCCTGACTAATCTTATAATAATCTCTGCTGGAGCAAAACCGCTGTTTGAATTTATGCTGACGCGATCTATAATCTCTTTTCTGATCAGTCTAAAATCACAATTTGTATAAATCAGTGTCTTTCCAAAAAGACAATCTATCAAAAATTGATATATCTTCCCAGCAAAAATTCTATACCATGGGTCCATCCTTTTTTGTATGTACCCATTTATAAGATCAAACTCTCCTGCATAAGGCAATAACCCTGTTATCTCTTTTATATCATACTGGCCATCTCCATCAGTATAGAATATCCATTCCTTAGTTGCAGCCCGAAACCCACTCCTTAATGCACCGCCATAATCTCTGTTCTCTTTATGCTGTACTAATTTTACCTTTTTATGGGTTTCGGCAAGTCTTTTGACTATTTTAACCGTTGCATCTCTGCTAGCATCATCTACAATAATTATTTCATAATCAAGATCCAGGGGATCCATGACAGAGATAGCATCAAGGATTAATTGCCTAACTGTCTTTTCATCATTATATGCTGGTATAAAAATAGAGATCCCCTTTATCATGCTAACCTATCATCCTTTGTTTAAACTAATCCTAAAAGGAATGTAAATCCATTCCAGTATTTTTTTATATCTTCAAAGCTCTTTATCTTTCTTATATGTTTACAAAAATAACTTGGGCGCAGATAAAATCTCTTATAAGCCTTTACTATCATTTCTTCAAGTTCTTCCTTATTCTTATATCCAGAGGGTACATAAGTCACTCTAGGTATATACCTAGTATGGCACATGTCCTTATCCGAATAAGTAGATTGCATAATCTTTCCTTGCCTTTGACATTGATCGTACAATTCGGTTCCGAGGAAAGGATGGGTAGGTATGAAAGCTGCGTAAGTGCAGTTAAGCTCTATAGCAAACTCTATTGTTTTTTCCGCTTTTTGGGGATTCTCTCCAGGCAAACCTAACATAAATGTGCCTACAACTTCTAACCCCAGGCCATTAGCTAAACTAGCTACGCGCCTGGTATCTTCCAATGTAATTCCTTTTTTAATATTATCCAGCAGATCCTGATTACCTGATTCAAACCCAAACGCAATGCTAAAACAACCTGCTTCTTTTGCCTGTTTTAAAATCTCGTGGTCGACTGTATTTGACCTACCACGAAAAGACCATGTGATTAAAATCTTTTCTTTTCTCAATAAGCTACAAAACTTTAATAACCATTTCTTATTCGAAGAAAGATCATCATCATAGAATACAAATTCTTTGATCCCAAAATTTTTGATCAAATGGCGTATTTCATCTAAACTCTTCTCTGCACTCTGGATCCTGTATTGTCTTTTTAATATCCCTGAACGATAACAAAAAGTACATTTGGCATAAGTACATCCTCGGGAAGCAATTATGCTGGTCGAAGGTAGCTTTTTATTTTCAAAAGGCTCTGGGATGTAAGAAGACAATTTATAAAGATGGCGCGCAGGAAACGGCAAGGCATCGAGATTCACTATCCGGGTGTCTTCTTGAGTCTTTAAAGCCTCCCTCATATTACCACGATAATAAATGCCCTTTACGCCCTTTAATGCCTTCCCTTCTTCCAGGCAACGGACCAGCTCAAGCATAATATATTCGCCCTCTCCTATAACTAAAATATCGATATCTTTACACCTGTCCATAGTCCTCTTAGGAAAACAGGTGGGATGAGCGCCCCCAACAATAACTTGGATACTCTTAAAATGTTTTTTTACCTCCTCTATTAATCTATATGCCAGTTCTTCCTGTGGTGTTAAAAAAGAAACTCCTATTATGTCCGGCTTGTATCTATCGATATCTTCCAAGATTTCAGTAATGCCATAATCCAGGATCTGGGCATCGATAATATCCACCTCGTGTCCCTCCTGGATCAAGACAGATGCAATATAGCCAATGCCCAAAGGAGGCAAAAGACCCCGTTTTATGCGATTTCCATTACCTTGTTTCTTTGATCTTTTATTTAATACAGGTGGTATGGTTAAAAGTATTCTCATTTTCTTGCGCCTGCTCCATAGATCAGGCTTTCTCCCCACGGAGTCTTTATCGTCTTTAGTTCTTCAAATTTAGATATATTTGCATCAAACATATCTTTTATTTCTGAAAGCATCCCTGCCCCTGGATCCCCCCCCTCGAATATAATAACATAATCAGCCCCCAGAACAATATTACGAAAATCATAATCTGTAAACAGGTCTCTGTATTCAAAGTCAGATGAGTACAACCCGACAACAGATACAGGAAGATTGCCTGTAACCGCCCTCTGTTCGATTTCAGTAACAATTGGTGAGCCACGACAGTCTATATATAATATTTTAATTAGATTATCGATATTGTGCGGAATACCTGAAACAGTCAAATAACTAAGATTATTGTTTACGAGACTCCACCTGAACTTCCCATCAAAGTTCCTGCGTGTCTTAAATAAAGGCATCATCTTATCTATATTCCAATCATAACCATTTGCTTGCAATAACCCATAAGATAAAGATATGTCATAAAAATATCTCCGTCCATGCTCCCTATTTATCACAGGAATAGACTTGTAAATGATCTTTCCTGCCATCTGGCTATACGAGATGAAAAAGTACTGGGCTACGACAAAAAACCCTAAGGCAGATAAAATAAATTTACCTGCTTTCTGTCGCGCAAAGCTCTCTACCCCTGAAGAAGATATAAGTGCTAGCGGTACACATAAAGGCACAATAAGGCGGCTATAGTCCTTTAAACCAAAACTTGAAACAAGGATTAGTGTAAAAATAAACCAGGCCAAAAGAAAAAAAATGCTTAATTTCCTGCCGCGATTAAAAAAAGATACCAGTAATCCTGATAGAAATAAAAACGAAAAAAACCAATGTAACTGCAAACCGAATAATACTTGAATATAATATAAAAGTGTTGGGCCTATATTTGAAAAATTTGGCATTGTAGACCATGTATCCTGGTATCTAAAATATTCGGATATGCTAGATAGAGAATACCACGGAAAAAGCAAAAAACCAGAACAGAATATTGAAAGAAAGATATTAAAAAATTTCTGTTTAGTCAATAATCGCTTCAAGTCATCTCTCTTTCTGAATAAAGTAACTATATAGCCCCCGGCATACAGCACTACAGGTATAAGAATATAGATAAAAAAACGTGGCCTTAACAATCCTCCCAAGCCGCATGCCAGGCCAAAATATACTGAATATTTACGATTTTTAAATACGCCTGTTTTAATAAAAAGATATACGCACAATGCAGATATGGCCAAAATAGGTAATGTAAGCATATACACTCTGGAGAAACCAAAGACAGATGGGTAGAATGAAATAATAAATGCTGCTAGAAGACCAACAGTGTTATTAAAAAGAAATCTGCCTATCTTGAATATGCTTAATAACAGTACAAGAAAAAATAACTGCCCTGCTATAATAGCTGTATCATGACTGAAACCTAAAATAGAATAAAAAGGTATACTGATAAAACTAAGGAGCTGCGCCTGCAATGGCTTATCTTTAAAAATAAGGCCTAGCATTTGGAAATCGCCGGATTTGATAAAATCTACAACCCCCCGCCAATAATAAAAACTTTGTATGTAAAACTCTGACGCATCTGCAATAAAAGGTGTTGTGTCTCTTGCAATAATGACTATATTGCTTACAAAATGAAACAAAAAAAGCAAAAGTAATACAAAATAAGAAAACCTTGCTTCAAGAGTTGCAGATTTAACGGAATTTTTAAAAATATTCATTTTTCTAAAATTAAAGGCTTTAGAAGATTTGATCTCTGAGCCGCTCTAAGGTCCCAGTGAACTTTAGGATCTCTATATCTACCTTAAATAAGACGTAGTTATTGCCATCTACCTGCATATTGTTTTCATAAAAATCTATTTGGTAAATCAACTGCCTCTGGCCTCATCCCCAATACCTTGTTGTACTGCCCTACTGCTTCTAAATAATCCTTTTTCTTTACATATCCCATTAAACCTGGTCATATTTTGTCCCATCTCCTATCTCCTTTTCTAAACAGTGATAACTTCTAGCCTTATATTGTAACTTTTCATAACCCCCCCCCATTTCGACAATATTTACCATATATATAATATTACATATTTTTTTTGAATGTGTACCGTAGAAGCGCTATAAAATAGTTAAAAAATATGGAAGGATTTTTTAGTATTATCGGGCCGAATTTCCTAATAAATCCTGCAGGATTAATAAAAAATGTTCTTAGATTAACTAGTAAAGTTTCTCTGTGGGCCCACTCCTGCATTTCTTCCGGTGAAAATTCTTCTGTGCCGATCACAGCTTTGCCAAAATTCAGGTCTTGCCATGTAAATCCATCCTTTATATACTTATTTTCATGACATATTTTATACAACTCTGTTCCTGGTAAAGGGGATGCAATAAAAAAAGTGGCTGCGTCAAATTTTAAGGTTCTGGCAAAACGAAAAGTCCTTTTCATCTCTTTTTTCGTTTCGCCAGGAAAGCCTACTATAAAATAGGCCTTGGTATTGATCCTCAGTCTCCTCATCTCTTTCACAAGAGAAGGAACAACATCTATATCTAACGGCTTGTGAATTATCTCCTTAAGCACGCGTTTATCAGCGCTATCGATACCGAGGGTAATCTCATAACAACCACTATCCTTGAGTTTCCTTAACAACTCCTTGTCCAGTGTCCACACCGCAAAACCATGAGGCGCCCACCATGATAATCTTCTTTCTTTTAGTCCGTCTAATAATTGAAGCGCCCGACCCCTATCGCTCAAAAGGTTGTCGTCTATAAACTGAACCTCCTTTATTCCATACTCCTTTATTAAACGATCTATCTCTTTCAGGACATTCTCAGCTGACCTGGCCCTAAAGCGATTCCCCCAATGTCTTGTTGTGCCGCAAAAGATGCATCTGGCCCCACAACCCCTTGAAGTAATTACAGATGTATTAGGTCTTTTTCTCCATGTTAAGGCCTGTGGTCGATTGATAGTGAAATATTTCTGCATCGGAAGTAAATGCCTTGCAGGAAAAGGCAGCATGTCAAGGTCTTTAATAAACATCTTTTTGGGATTTATCTTTATCTTTCCGTTATCCCTGAATGCGAGACCATCCAAATCATTATAATGCCACCCCTTGTTCATTCTTACCAAAAGATCTCTGAATGTCATCTCGCCTTCTCCGAGCACGACAAAATCAATGTTTTTATCCTTCAGCGTTTCATGGGGCAATGAACTCGGGTGTTCCCCGCCAACTATGGTGATCATATCTCTTGAGATATCCTTTGCTATCTTACAAATACCATGCATCTCTCTATATTGCGAAGACAATAGACAGGAAACACCCAGAACATCAGGAGAAAAATCTTTTATCCTTTGTCTTATGCTATCCAGAGAAAGGCCATATCTGATATATTCATTATTTATAACCTCTTCGTGTTCCCAGCCATCCGCCGTAGCATCTAGTATATTGACTTGAAAACCATTTTCTTTAAGGACTGCGCCCAGATATGCGATGCCCAAAGGTGGGGTTAGCTCCTTAAAATAGCTCTTCAGCGTCAAAGAGGCAGGGAATATCAACATAGCCTTTCCGATCATCTAATCCTCTCCCAATGCTCGTTTTATAACGCTGCAAATGTTCAATATATCGCTATCTTTCATTATATAATTACTCGGTATTTCAAGTCCTTTTTCAGAGAGTATTCTTGTGTTGGGGAATGAGTCTTTATTGCGGATTCTAAAAAAATCCAGCTTAGAGCAATCTATTATATTCCCCTTCTGGGAATCAACGCCATTTCTCAATAGCAATCTTTTCAACATCATCGGTTCATCAACCAGGATCCTATAATAAGAAAAAATACCCCTGGATGAAGCTATCTGGCTGGGCAGTTGAATCTTATCTGTATTCTTGAGATGATTCGCTATTAGATCTGCATTCCTTTTTAATCTATTATTGATCTTTTCTATCCTATCAAGCTGCATCAGTCCTACCCTGGCCTGCTTATTGTTCAACCTGGCGACATCTTTCTCCAGGTCCTTTGCAAGAAATGCTGCGAGTTCCTTATCCAGTACTCTGTCAGAAGGTCCAAAGCCCAGAAGATCGAAAAATCTTAAAACAGGGTACGAGAAAAAAGTAAAGATCCTGGGGCTTAGAAGAAAATGTATAATATAAGTGATCAATGCGCCCTTGAACACCTTGGTCTCCGGAATCGGATAAAATTGATTTATTTTTTTTCTAATCGCTTCATTTATATCAGTATCTTTTATTATTATCATGCCTCCGCCAAAACATGTAATATTCTTCGGCATGCTGAAACTAAAATACGCTATATCTCCAAAGGAGCCTAATCTCTGCTTTCCGTATTCCGCACCGCAGCAATGAGCGCAATCCTCAATAAGCCTTATCCCTCTCTCTATGCATATCTTCTTCAATTTCCTTATGTCGCAAGCCTGGCCAAAGAGATGAGTAGCGATTACAGCCTTTGTTCTGGGTGTAATACTTTTTTCTACTGAATCCATGTCCATATTATAAGTTTCCAGGTCAGCGTCTACAAAAACAGGCACAAATCCCATTTTCTTTATCACCAAAGGCACGATTGGAAAGTTATACGCGGACAGAGCCACTTCATCCCCCTGTTTCAACCCCAGGCTTTCAAGCGCCAAGTACAGGGCAGTGCGACCCGAGGAAACAGCTATAGCGTATGGAACGCCTATGTATCCTGCAAACTCCTTCTCAAACCTGCTGACATAATCGGTCTTACTCTTATTGAAACCGAATATTATCCGTCCTGCCCCTGGTACCATATTCACAATATGTCGAGGATAGCTTTTCATTATTTTTTTATTTAATATATAGCAATGCCAGGTTACCCAATATACTCTGATATGCCTCGCATGGAGTCCAGCAATTAGGGCACTTTTTCTCTTTTATCTGTAACAAGATATCAATATTCGAGGTATTTTCCCAAATTGATTTCAAGTCACTTCCTTCATCCCTTATATTACCCATCTTCTTATCGTATAAAGAACAAGGATACACATCCCCTTCTGCATTTATATAACACGAAGAAAAAAATGCCTTGCAAGGCATAGGAGTCTTCTTCTCCATAAGATACCTTCTGATCAGTCGAAGATAACAACATTCTAATAATAATACGGGGTTCAGGTTAAAACTCTTTCTGGATATAAAATTATTAATCTCTCTTGTTGCTAGCTTAGGGTCATATGGCTTTATCTGACCCTCATTTCCATATTGAAAACTCGAGCTATGCACGATATTGATATGAAAATCTCTGAAGCCCAGATAAGGGCAGTCTTTTTTAACAGACTCAAAGATTCTATCCAGTTGTAAATAGTTGTACGAAGATAGAGTCATACCTATATATACTTCAGCACCTTTTATTTTTCGCAATCTTCCGAATGTCTCGATAGACTTTCTATAGGAACCTTGGACACCCCTGATATCATCATGCAGAGCTTCATGTCCATCCAGACTTACAGTAATAATAAGTTTTTTGTGAGTCATAAAAGGCATAATATCTTCTACTATCTTTACAGTTCGGTCTGTAAGCATACCATTTGTAGGGAAATGCAATAAGTATAACTCTTTACAATTGGCTAAAATAGAGTTTATTATCTCCTCAAGGTCATCCCGTAAAAATATCTCCCCACCCGTGAGGTCTATCCAATTAAATCTATTTGACTTTTTAAAGAAAGTATCTATTTCTTTGCTGGTCAATTCCTCGGATGTGCCTCTCTTCCAGATATAGCAGATCTTACATCTGGAATTACACCTATTTGTAATAGAAAATGTCAATTTATAAGGAAAACTTAATCTTTTGATATTAGACGAGATTATATTTTTAGCCAGCGACAGCACGTTTTTCATAAAACCTCTTTGCCTCATTAAATACTTCTTCGACTGTTATCTTCTCAATGCATATCGGATTCTTGCATCGCGTACTCTTCATATTATTAACACTCAAACATGGACTGCATGATAAGTTCCTGTATATAGCTTTATGCATCGAATCTCTGGGTCCGTACTTAGCGGAGCTCTCAGGGCCAAATAGCACAACCGTCGGGACCTTCATTGCCTGTGCAAAATGAGCAAGACCACTATCATTTGATATAAAAATATGACACCTCTCTATTAAATAAGCTAATTGTGTCATATTTGTCAATCCAACCAGGTTTAATGGAATTTGGTTAAGTTTTTTTACAACCGAATCGACTATGGCCCTTTCGTTCTCTGTCCCCACGAATAATAATCTCGCGCCAAGCTCCTGCATCAGAATATTCCCCAATTCAATAAAGTTATGAGTTGGCCACCGCCTTAATAATACATTTGGACCACTGCCTACATTCAATCCTATGATAGGTCTTGAATCCTTAAGGCTGCCGTCCAGGAACGAGTCGATATATACCATGTCTTTCTGAGAATAAGAAATCTTTATATAATCCACATCTGATACCTTTACTCCTGCTAACTCAACAAGATCTATGAAATTCTCCATGGTGTGCCTATTCTCTTCAAAAGGAAGAGTTTTTGTATAGAGATCAGCCCTGTATATGCCTTTTGTTGAAAAGCCTATTCTGTTTCGGGCTCCAGAAAGATAAATCAATAGCGTGGAAAATCTCGCAAATTCTTCAAAATCAAACACAATATCTATTTTTCTGCGTCTCAGATTAAAAATCAATTTAACGCTATTGAGACACAGTTTAAAAAAAGAACCTAATTTTAAATATAAAACTTCATCTGAAAGATGGCAACCCTCAACCAATCCCCTGTTTTTTTCAAGCGTTAAAAATAGTATCTTTGAATCAGGGAAAGTTTTCTCTACAGCCCGAACAGCCGGTAATGACAAAATAATATTACCCATACCCCAGAATTTTACAAAGAGAATGGTTTTTTCTTTTTTCTCCTGAGTCTTTCTTTTAATCCTCAAATACCTCAGGCATGAAAAAAAAGATACCAGTGGTATCCCGAGGTATTTATCTATTAATTTTATAAATTTAATTCTCATGTCTCTATATTCTTTTATAAATACAGACCTTACTGCCATCATCATTCTCTAAGCTATCTATTAAAACAAAACTATCTTTGTTCCTAAAAAATGCCTTGTCCAATTTTCCTAAAACATCTACTTGTCTTGTACCGTTTCCCCCCTTATAGCCACTCTTAGTGACTATAATGTCATGTTTGAGTAAGTAATTGTCATAGTTGAAATCTTTCTTTAAAAATTCCCCTATAAAGGCCATATCTTTCATGGCAGGACAATGTACCAACGGCCTTAAATTTTCCTGTGCTAGGGCAAAAAGAACACTATAATAAATTTTTCCTATATTAAAGGTGAACAAGACCTTTAATGAATCGTTGTCCCTACCTTTATGTCTTTTAAAAACAGAGACTATCTGGCGAGCCTGCTCCCTCCGCATATGGCCTCTTCTATCTGGGAAAAGGATTCCGGTTTCAAATAATGGATCGCTGTCCTTGTATTCTGCATAATTAAAATCTATTCCAAAGGGATGCGTTCTTAATTGCATGCTATTAAAAACGCTTGTGGGTAGATAAGATAATAAAAAAAACTGAAATAACAAAAATGAACATACTGTTACCAATATGCCTTTTCTTAATTGCGCTGCCTCAGATGCGATTATTATGCCTATAGCCGGCAGCATAGGCATGGTGTAACGCACATCTTTATTAGTTAAGACTGTAAATAATATAAATGGGGCAATTAACCAAAGAACAATAACCCATTTCTTTCTGATCAGATGTTTAAAAAAGAGCGGGGTAAACAACAGAAACAAAAATGGGTACATCTGATAGAGATAAAGACTGCGTATATAAAAAAGAAGATGGAATAATAATGGTTTGCCAGTGTATGCCCCTTCCCATGTAGAAATCAATAAAATATTTTTAATAAGCTTTATTGCATTAGCAATATACCAGGGTGCACTTACAATAAATGCTATAAATAGCGCCAGTGATATATTTAATAGGAACTTCTTACGATCCTCTGGATTATCTTTTATGGATATAAAAACATAATAAACTAAGACGCCTATTACGTATACTACAAAAGACCACTTTGTAAGCATCCCCAGGCCTATGCTTAATCCAAAAAGAAAAGAAAGCCATCTTTTTCTGAAATGTTCTGTCGAAAGAAGCAGAAAGATGCTGAGAGTCACCATTGCTGTAAGAGGAAGCTCTAAAAAAGCTACCCTTGAAAATGCAAATATACCAGGAAACATAGAAACCACAAATGCAGATAGAACACCTACCTTACTGTCATATAGGTTTTTACCAATTCCATATACTGAAAACATAAGAATAAAAAGATACAATATATTTGCATAAAGGGCAAAGTCAGAATTTAACGCTACCAAATAGAAAAGTGGGGCAGAAGTAAGATAAAAAAACGGGGGATAGTATCCTCCCGCTATGTTATAGAAATAACTATAAGCTTTTTGCAAACCATGGGGAGAAACGATATTGTAGTCCTTGTAAATCTCATAACCACTAAGTATATGAGACGCCCTATCATACACAGGCACGCTCTGGTCTTGATGTAATACTATACTGTTATTCACAATATGAAATAGGCTTATAATTATAAGAATAGTTACTACCTTAATCTTCATGATATATAATCTAAATATCGCCTGTTATTTAAACTTTATTTCGTCGAACCATTCCGATTAACCCTTATCTCTCCCTTGAAATAGTTTCATATCCCAAACCAAGTACAATAAAAGAATAGCTATAGACTAGCCAATACCAATAATAAGCCTTTGGTAGTGGCTGGAATAAAAACATAAAAATACTATAAAGAAGCAAAGGTATAAGGGGAATCAAAACTCTTCTATTGCGCTTGAACGCGATTACCGAATATACAAAAACAAAAACAAAAGGCATAAAGGCGCTAAGCATCAAGAATACAAAAATGGATATTGGATTGTTTAAATCAAGATATGCATAGCGATAAATAAACTCTGCAATTTTACCAGGAAATTTAATATAAGAGTAGCGTTTAATATCTATTGTTTTTATCTCTACATAGTTTCTTTCTTTTTTACTAGGGTTGTTGTGGTAAAAATAAAACCCATAATTAGGCCTTCCACCAAAAAGAGAACTTCCTAAAAACACCTCTGCTTGGCTTTTAATAAAATGAAAAAGGTTTTTTGTAATGAATACACTGCTCCATTTAGCAAAATTGTCTAATTCATTTTGAGTCATATCGCGGTTTATGAGATTAAAATCAAACCATCCTTGTCCTTCCAGCCAAATTTTTCTATCTGATTCATTAAGCACTATTCTTTTTAACACCTGTTTATCTTTATCTGTGAATTCCACGCCTGTGCTTTGATGAATCCTCTGAACTGGATATATAAATAACAGGGCTTTCTGAGTCGGGCAGTCTCTGTCTTCAAATGAAGAATATAACATTAAAATTAAACCTGCTAACATTGCTATTTTTATCCACTTTTGTTCCTTACTCTTCAGGGTGTAAATAAACAAGGATGATAGCGAAACAATAATCCCATCCATTCGTAAAAATGATATAAATAATAAATTTATTAGAAAAATAACCCTTTCTAAGTTTTTAAATCTTTGAACCTTTGAGAATTTATAAAGTAATACCAGGTTTAAAAATACCAGCCATCCAAATAGTGAGGAGCGATGATACCATAATGTCATACATCCATTTAGTGGCGAGAATATCATTAAAAGAACTACAGCCCATGCTATTTTAACTTTAGAGAATTTTGCAAGAACGAGCCATGTATATGTATTTATTGCACTAACCAATAAAATTTGAAATAAACCTAATGCGGCTAAATTTTGAGCAATTAGATAAAATAATGAAGCGGGAACTATATAAAAAGATGGCTGGTAAATCCTAATAAAATTCTTTAGATCCCAAAATTGTAAATCCGCCTGTAAACCGTCTACTACATCTAAACTATAATGTCCTGGATTCGCTTCAAGGAAATATAATAAATACACCAGAAAACTTAGAGTAAAAATAAAAATTGCTTTTCTTTTCATAACATCAGTTTGTTCGTATAAATAACCAACCAACCAAACCTGTTACCTTGAATAAAATCTTAACAGTAAAATATATATTGTATATCTGAGCGCCATTGATGTTTTCAATAAGGCCCAATGCCTTGTCAAACAATATATGTCCCATGCCAATATTGGCAGGTAAAATTCTCAGTCCTTCAATGAACTGGGAACCTAGACAAAGATAATAGTCATTAATGCCTCCCTTGTCTCTTACTAAATAAATAATCAGAAAGAGCGAAAGTGCTTTCAATAGAAAAATAAATAGGCTTAAAATAACAACACTAAATGGCGGCAGCTTAATATCTTTTTTAAATAAAATTTGTTTCAATTTTCTTTTTGGAAGTAATCTAAGCAAGGCTAAAACAGTCAAGATGGAGGATACACTCATAAATAAGTTAAAACCTTTGAAATAAAAAACCAACCCTAAGGCACTCCATGTTATGACTGTTAGCAATGCGGTCAATCTATCCATGATCGTTATTTTAAGCAACTTCTTTTTGGGCATATTTATTTTTTTACTGACATAATAAATACGGCTCAAATCAGCTCCAACAGTAGAGGGCAAAAAAGTTGAAAAGAACTGCCCGATCCAAGAAATATAAGCTGTAGTCAATAATGAAATCTTCATGCCAAAGGCATACACTCCAATACGATGCCATCTCAGGGTTCCTATGGCAAGCATGAACACCTGCAGCGCAAACAATTGAATAAGAAGAAAGCTATTTTTATATTGAAAGAAATCGAAATTTATCTTGTTTTGTAAAAACAAATAGAGATAGAGGCCAAGCCCAATAATTATCTTAATAAAATAGCTGATGAGCTTTTTATTCAAAAATGATTTCATTTATCTCCTTAATTGATTCTTGTGAATCTTTTTCTGTATTGAGATAATAATTAATCCTGTTTTTTTTATTCAAATCTTGGTAAAAATCATTTATATCGTCCAGGGACATATCTATATTCCAATCGAGAATAAGCCCTTCTTTGACATATCCATATCTGTCAAAAAAATCTTCTTCGAGATCACGATAGTAAAAACTGGGGCAACCTCTTAACAATGCATCGACATGGACAGTAGAATCACCCGCTAGGATAAAGTCGCTTTTTTCAATGTCTCTATCGATTGACCTACCGTTGCTTATCTGTACTTTAGAGTTTTTTAGAAGTGTCTTCTCTTCCCTTTTTGAGAGATCCATATTTGGATGCCTTCGGATTAAAATGGCCTCGCATCTAAATGCCTTATTTAATAAATAGGTTAATTTTATGACATTATCTAATATTGTTGACTTACTAAGAAATATCCCTATTCTAAGATTTGTTTTAAATTCGATCTCTCGTATTTTTTTGAATGCATCTTTATGCCCATGGTATAAAACTTTCTTAAAGCGGCTTTTAACCTTTTTATATCTGAACGACGATCTCTCGCCAAGCAGGTAAATAAGATCGCAATAAATTGGAAGTACAGGCTCGTTTGGCTCACCATGAGAAACAAAGCACATCTTGATATTTTTACTGTGCGCTAATTGCATCAATGCCCTTCCGTGCGGGTTTCCGTCCGTGAAGACAATAATCATATCGGTGCTTTTCTTGTCTATTTGAAAGTTAAAACGATCGTAATAAGCAAGGTATTGAATCGCTCTTAAGGCAATAAATAAATCATATCGTTTTAAAATTACACCTAATATACGAAAATCATGCATTATTCTTTTAGATAAAAACCTCCCAACAAGTGGTCTAATAGATGAAAAGGATATTAGTAAACTAGGATATATCAAACCAATCTTATTGCCATTCCCGCCAAAAATATCTCCATAGGATTTTTTTTCAGTTTTCAATTGCGCCATTGAAATGCGTTTTCTGTTCTGCGGGAAACGAATAAAAAGGTAAGTGATTAAATAAAATGAAAGTACGGCAATGCTTCCGAAAAATCCATCTTTAAGTTTCTCTATCAGTCGATAGAGTACAAAGAGAGATTTTTTCTTTTTAATATAAACTAGAAATAAATTACGCTTAAAATCGGTATTGTCTTTCGTCGTTTGAAAGAAAAAACCTCGCCATCTCTCAAGGTCATGTTGCACTATTACAATGCTCCTTTAAAATGTAGTTCGGCTAATCTTACATCATACATATTGTCGATATTTACAGTAAATTCATCTATTACAATAGCTGAACTGTTATCGGTTATAATCTTTCCCTTTTTCATTATACATTTACGGGTAAAGGCATAGCAGACCCCATTACGATGGTATACAGTGCCCAACATCTGCCTTGCTATAATACGTTCTCCCTCTGGATCATAATATGATATTTTATTATCTTTCATTCTCAATTGCTTAAGGGGGTGAGCCTTGGAATCGGTCTTGGAAACCGTAAAACATGAATCTAGTTTATTTGCGATTAGGGAATCGATGCAATCGAGTATCTGTTTGCGCGACCTTATGGGCGAAGTCGGTTGTAACATTAAAATCACGTCAAAGGTCCTGTTGAAAATCATTCCGCACTCTTTTATTGCATGTCTTAATACCTGAATATCAGATATAAAATCCCCTAATAGGTCTTTCGGTCTCCTAAAAGGTGCTTTAAGGCCAACTCTGACTGCCTCCTCTTTTATCAATTCATGATCGGTTGATACAACGGCCTCATCTATAAAATCACATTCCCTGATAGCATTGGCTACATGCTCTATTAAGGTCTTATTATCTAATTTTAACAAATTTTTTAGTTTGATGCCCTTGCTGCCACCATGAGCAGGAACCACTGCCAAAATGGATCGGCTATCCCTCATAAGATTTTCTCTTCGATACGAATAATACGTTTTGAGCGATCAGTTTTATTTATTTTATTATCTCTATATTGCGACTCTGCGCGATTTTTCGTATATGAAATCTCTTCAAAGACAGCGCCATCTTTCGAAGAGAATTCATGATATCTATTTCTATCGACGACAACCTGCTCTCCTTCTCTTAAATGGAGAGCTTCACCGTCAATCGTAACGACCAAATCGCCTCGAATCATCGAATACAACTCAGAGCGATCAGTATGCCTATGAGACGGATGAACCTGTCCGGGTAGCATAACAATAATTTTTTTAATATAATGGCGACTAGAGCAATCGATAAAATAACTTCCAACAGAGTAAAATTTATCTAATCCACTATGGCATGACAAAACAACATGGTTATAATGATTGATGATGAAATTATTCTTTTGTAAAAACATTCGCAATTTTAGTATCGCCTTTTCAATCAGACCCTCACGACTTATTTCGTATATTGCATTATCCGGTGTCAACGCGGCATCTATCTTGATATCTTCCCGTGTTTTTACAGACTCAAAATTTCTCGGACATCTAATCGCATTTTCATCACAGGGAAATGCATAATATAAATCATCTTTCTCGATTTTTTTATTTTTCCCAATATACCTTTTTACAAAACTCCCTCTAACTAATTTCTTAATTGCTGCTTTTTGGCTTTCTAAGAAAATTTCTTCTTCGGTATCTATTTTTTTCTTCATCTCGACAAATGAATTTAACCATTGGTCGATATTTTCTCCGGTTGCAGAATACTGATTCAGGCTGTACTTTTCAGTGTTTTTACCAATATGCTTTTCAAAAACCCTGGCGCCTAACGAATAGGATAGATTGATCGTCTGGTAATCGCTTGGATCTTCATGGGTGGACCATCCGATTTTAAGACTGGGGTATCTGCGGCTCAAAATACCGATCCGCCTGAGATTAAATAGCTCATCCGCTGTCGGATACACTGATACACAATGCATAAGCGCAAACTCCTTACGCCTCTTTGATATGAAGTATACTAATTCATCTATCTCTTCCAAGCTCAATCCCCCTGTCGATACGACCAAAGGTATGTCTGTATCTCTGATTTTTTTCACTAAAGGCCAATCTTGGGCTAAACAGCTTGCAATCTTGATATAATCAAACCTCATTTTTACTACCTTCTCCACAGAGGCTTCATCGAAAGGCGTGCATGCCGTTAAAAGACCAAGGGAATCCACGTATTTCTTTAATTCAAAAAACTCTTTATCGTTTAGATTTGTAGTTAAAAAGCGATCCACCATCTTATCTTTTCCAATTTCCCTTTTATATTTATGGATAAAATTCTCTAAATCCCTAAACTGGAATTTAATGCCTGCCCTTACTTTATATTTTTTAACCACCTCGCTAATTTCCTTTATTATAGTTTTTGCGTGTTCGATATCGCCTTGATGGTTATTTGCAAGATCCAATATAAATAAATTATCGAATTTATTATCCATTTTTAGTCACTAATCAATTAAAGTAAGTGCACGCTTGCCATCCATTTCATCATAATTAATTTTAACTGCTCTCCTCTTAGCTATTGACCGGAAGACAGCACAAATAACAAGCATAGTATTGATCCCATGTTCTATGCTTATTGGACTTTTATCATAGAGAAGGTCTCCTTTTAAAATGTCTTGTATGTGTCTTATCTCATTATAAAAATCGTCCGGTCTTGTTTTACTAATATCACAGATGTATTCTGTCTTATCTAATGTATATGTCACATTATCCACTCCATCTGCCTTATTAATGAAATAGTCTATATGTGCATTGTCGAACTGAATCATCGCTTTTTTAATAGCAGGGTATGTAATAACATCTTGTTGGATATGCCCCTTTAGGCCTGATTCAGTAACAACATCCATCTCTGCGAGTTCGTCATAGTGCAACCCATTATTTTTAACCATCGATGCGCTTGCCGATACTTGAGAAATGCGTCCATTTTTAGTGATATTTGAAATATATTGAAATAGATTAATCCCGTGAGAATGCTCACATATTGCCCCGCCACCCAGGCTGATATTTCCAAGGTAACTTTCCTTAGGGCCTGATAACCATGGATGCGCTGCAAAGATCCCTCTCCAATGTTCTTTGAAAAATACATTTATGCTTTTTACAGCTCCAAAATATTTTTCAGTAATAAGTTCTGTCATTACCTGCGTATTTTTTGTCAATGTATGGTTATAACCTATAAAGATCTTTGCTTCTGAATTTTCGATGCTCTTTTTAAACAAGAGTATTTTATCTAAGTCAGGTGGGGATAAAGGCTTCTCTACTAATATTGCCTTTACGTGCTCCCTGGAAAGCACATTCATGGCAATATCAAGATGGTTTTCCGGAGGGGTTCCTATAATGACTAAATCCCAGGGGAAGCAGGTCAAATCCTGTGTACTAAGTTGTATTTCATCGTCCCAGCGACCATAACGAGCAGGGT
>JBHPFI010000003.1:0-80152 GCA_042572045.1 Candidatus Omnitrophota bacterium | reverse complement strand
TTCAGAATGAGGCTGGTTAGAAATCCAGACGATTTCTCCAGGCGCCCTTATAAATTCACGGCTTTTCGGATGTTGAGCTTCAAAGATAAGCGGTGTGGAAACAGAGAAAAACTCGTTTGAAATAAACCCGATGCCATTGTCGCTTATATCTCTAGCCATTGAATTGGCGAACCTCTGCGACCCTTTTTGCTGATAACGCACCGGGTTGGCCGTAGGTAATCTTTCAGAATCTCTTCTATTATGAGTCATAGCTAAAAAGTATCTCAAAACCTATTATTTGTCAAACTGTCGGATCGCCTGATTCTTTAACAAGTCTTTCTACTATTGTATTTATCCTGACCGAGTCTTTTCTTTGTAAATTCGTGAACTCTATTCCGGTATCGTATATCCCATTTTTCTTAGCTGTCTTCTTAGGCACTATCCATACAATCGTTCCGTCACATTCTACAACAGGATAGCCGTCCTGCAAATCTAACCGTGTCTCAACAGGCGCAAATATGCCCAGGTCTTTAGGGATAAGCACGCATATACCGCCGATGCCTATATTTTCAGTCTGCGCCAATAGGCTGTCCTGACAATCTTTTCTTCTTACTGTGATCTTACATGGATATCCAACTCTTGGAAACTTTCGCCTGTTTATCCCACTCCACATTCAAAAACCCTCCTCTTCGCTTTTAGCTTCAATGCTAGTATAATCAAAAAATTAGCATTATTCAAGTATAAAAAAATAATTTTTGTACTATTCGAACAGTTACATTACGCTATCTCTTTGGCCTGGCAGCCTTCAAAAGGATGATTCGACAGGCTCACCATCTAATGTAGCTCCCCTCTTTTTCCTTTACCGCCTTGCCACAAAGGTGCTATAATTAAGATACTATGTATCTCAAATTTTATAAGCTGACCGAAAAACCCTTCAGCGTAACATCGGACCCTAATTTTTTATATCTCAGCAAAAAGCATCGCGAGGCCATTTCTCATATGCGTTACGGGATCGAGCAGCGCATGGGGTTCCTGGAGATATCAGGAGAGATAGGCGCTGGAAAGACAACGATATGCAAGGCGTTCTTAAACACCTTGGATGAGCACACAAAGACCGCTTTTATCCTGAATTCCAATCTTTCCGAGATACAGCTTTTACAGGCAATCGTCGAGGATTTCGGTATATCGCTGAGAAATAAAAATAAGATCACCATGCTAAACGAGCTCAATAAGTTTCTTCTTGAGCAACTAAGACAGGACAATAACGTTGCGCTTATCATAGATGAGGCCCAGAATCTAAAACCTTCTCTTCTTGAACAGATCCGTTTGTTATCTAATCTTGAAACAGAAAAAGAAAAATTATTGCAGATAGTGCTGGTAGGTCAGCCTGAATTAAGAGAAAAGCTTGCCTCCAAAGAACTTGCTCAATTGCGACAAAGGATAGCGATCAGGTATCACATACGCCCTCTTGACCGAGAAGAGCTTGAAGGGTATGTCAGTCACAGGCTTAATGTGGCAGGTGCCAACAATAGGAATCTTTTCGCTAAAGATGCGCTGGACGAGGTCTTCAGGTTTTCCAGAGGCATTCCGAGGTTGATAAATATTATATGCGACAAGGCGCTTCTTGCGGGATACATCGAAGAAAAGAAAACCATAAACAGCGCTATGATAAGAAGATGCGCCAAGGAAATTGAAGGCGTCTTTGAATGAGTATAATAAACGAGGCTATCAAAAAGGCGAGAAAAGAGTTTGAAACAAGAAATAGGCAGCCCTCAGGAAATATTGCAGATGGAGAAAGCCTGCTTAAAACAGGCCTTCAATCTTCTGAAAGAAAATGGACAGCCGTAATAGTTGCATCGCTTACCCTTGTCATATCTCTACTAGGTTCCATAATCTTATACAAGCACATGACAGGATTCGAGGCGAGCCGCAATTCCGATCTACACGCTATCAAGCAGTTTTATAAAAAAAAGAGGCTCTTCCCTTTAAGGGTCAAGGGGGTCATGGAACTCAACGGTATTGTCTATGGCCCTAAGGAGAAATGGGCGATCATAAACAACAAAATAGTCAGAGAAGGGGATTCTCTCTCAGGAGGAAGGCTCGCGTTTATAGCGGAAGATTTTGTAAAGATCGAACAGAATTCAGGAGAAGAGATTGTCTTAGATCTACGGTAGATTATCGTTTGATTCTATTAGAGAGAGGGTTTCTCTGGCAGATGCCTGCTCAGCAGCTTTCTTATTGGATCCTGAGCCTATTCCATGCCTTTTTCCAGATATCAAAGCCTCTACAATAAAATGTTTTTTGTGGTCAGGGCCTATTTCTGAAATTATCTTATAGGACGGGACGGTTTTGAATCTTTTCAGAACAACCTGTTGCAACACTGATTTGTAGTCCTTAGCCCCTTTTCCTTCTTTTACGAGCTGGATCTCAGGTTTAAATACCTTACTTATAAACCGAAAAGAGACCTTTAGGTTACCGTCTAAATACAACGCCCCTATAAGCGCTTCTAATGCGCACAAGATGTTGGAGGTATGTTTTCTTCCCCCGGAGAGTTCTTCTCCTTTTCCAAGAAGAATAAATTCGCCTATCTGAAACTGTTTTGCTATACGGCCGAGCGTAGCACCGCTTACAAGCTGAGACTTGTAGCGCGTTAGAACGCCCTCGTCTTGTCCAGGATAGTCGTCGTAAAGCATGTGGCTTATAACTAGTCCCAGTACGGCATCTCCTAAAAATTCTAATCTTTCGTTGTCGCTAGACTTAATCCTGTGCCTTTCGTTTGCATAAGACTTGTGGGTGAGCGCTTGGTTTAGCAGCAGTTTGTTTCTGAAGCGATACCCTATTAACTTTTCCAAGCGCTTAAGTTTTTCTAGTCGGCGTTTGTCCTTTTTTAGATCCATGATCCCGTATTCCGTATAACGCCCGGCTATAGCAGAATAGTCCGCTATTCGAATAAGGCCGAGATAGATTTTGTTACTATTGACAGGGGTATGCCTTCTTTGACAACAACCCTCCCTATTCTTACAGGTAAAACAAATCTGTTTTTGCCGTGAATAAATTTTTTATCGTGCTCCTGCGCGGATAGGATATCTTGTATATCCAGGCCTTTTAAAATGACCGGTAACTTTAACTTTTTTATCAGATCCCTTATCTTTAAATGATGTTTTTTATCCAGTAATCCAAGCTTGCTTGATATGAGTGAAACGACGAGTATGCCAAGCGCTATTGCCTGACCATGGCTATACAGATTGCTGTAATCCGCAGCTGCCTCGATAGCATGTCCTACCGTATGGCCGAGATTTAATATTACGCGTATGCCTTTATTATCTTTTTCGTCTTTTTCTACCACCTTGGCCTTTATCGAACTGCATGCATACACAACATACCGCAAGGCCTTTTTATCGCATTTAAGGATTTTGCCGCAATTTTTTTCCAGAAATCCGAACAACTGAGGAGATTTTATAATACCATATTTGACGACCTCTCCCAGTCCCGATATCAAATCCTTTTTAGGCAGGGTCTTTAATAGCGAAAGGTCGCTAAATACAAGGCTGGGCTGGTAAAATGCCCCTGCAAGATTTTTACCTACCTTGAGATCTATCGCTACCTTCCCGCCTATCGCAGAATCCACCTGGGCGAGCAGTGTGGTTGGCACCTGCACATACGGAATCCCTCTTCTGTATATGCTGGCGATAAATCCCGCAAGATCTCCGATAACCCCTCCGCCCAAGGCCACGATGAATATTCTGCGCTTTGAACCATCAAGCTTAGAAATATTGTTCAGCAACCTGATGCAGTGCGTTTCTGATTTAGCCTTTTCAGTGTCGGGCGCCATGCCAAAGGTAACGTTGAAACCCGCCGAGATAAGAGATTTTTTTATCCTGTCGCCAAAAAGGCGTTTTATTGTAGGATTGGTGATTATTACAGCATCCGTACCTATGCTTAACTGCTTGAGAGATTTCCCAAGTTTATTGATTTCGTTGTAGCAAATCAATATATCGTAAGAGCTTTTGTTTAGATTTACACGTATCTTTTTCATGTGTTTACGCCAAGCAAGTGAGCTAAATAAATGACAATCGGCCAGATTATATTTCCTATTATACCCAGATAAAGCAAACCGAATATAATAAGAAAGCCATACGATTCAAGCTTTGCATACTGCCGACTCAACTCTATCGGCAATAGCCCCATTGCGATCCTTGATCCATCAAGGGGAGGAACAGGCAAAAGATTAAACACTGCCAAAACGAGATTTATCAATATGGTCAAATTTATAACTGCCAAAAGCGCGGAATGTTGCGCGACCGTAAAAAGACCCGCTATAAAAGATAAAAAAATAGCAAGCAACAGGTTTGCTGCTGGGCCCGCAAGCCCAACCCATATCATATCTCTTTTTGGGTTTTTTAGGCTGTTAAAATTTACAGGCACTGGCTTTGCCCAGCCAAACACAATGGGCGAATGGCTTATGAGGAGGACGAGAGGAAAGAGTATCGTGCCTATCGGGTCAATGTGGGATAAAGGATTAAGCGTAAGACGCCCTGCTCTCTTAGCCGTGGAGTCACCCAGTTTCCAGGCGACCCAACCATGAGAACATTCGTGTATTATGACAGCCATTAAAAAAATAGACAGCGTTAGTATAAATTTCATATTTTGCTCGAATTACCGCTTACCGCGCTTTACGCCTTCGGAACCAAGTCTAAGCTGACTGGAATGCATCCAACCTGCAGTGCCATTAGGCCGCTCTATCTCGTACCACCCATCTTTTTCTGAAAACACATTTAGTTTTTCAGGCCCTGAGGCCTGCCCTAAGACTGAATAGTTTGCGCCAGGTCCTGCCCTAAGATTTACTCGCATGGCATTAACTATGCCTGCCCCCTCATAGGGGACCAGATCCACGTAATCATTTTTAATATACAGATGGGCGCCTTTAGGCAGCATGATCTTGAACCAACTATAGCGCTTGTCAACGATTTTAACAGGGTCTCCTTTTTGTAATCTGTACAGGCTTTCGAAGTTTACACTGTCGCCGGCCCTAAGATTGGCATCATTATTTTTTACAAAGCCTATCTTCGGGAAATTTTCTTCCTCTGTTGAAAAACATGCGCCGCACAGGACGGAAGACAGAATAAATAAAGATATAAATATTTTTGTAAGTCTCATCATATCAAAAACCTCTCCTGGTTTCCTGTCAGCTGGTTATTACTCGCGGCGGAGAGCTTAATTGCCGCAATGCAATGACTATAAGCCAGACATATTTATCAAGCAAGTTACTTTTTCGGCTTTTTTTCTTTTTCTGTTTTTGCAGTAGCTTGTTTTGGGGCGCCAGCTGTTTCTGCAGGAGCGGCGGCAGCTTGGACCTCTTCAGGCTTTTCTTCCGCTTTTTCTTTCTTTATCTTCGCCCTTACTACTTTAAGTTTTGGCATACCAAAGACAGAAGAATCGTCTTTGAGCCTGCCTTTTTCCTTAAGAGTGAAAAATCTCTCATACCTTTTTAGCACTGTCCTCAGTTTTTTGCCAGACTTTGAACTTTTTAAACTTGGGTGTTGAGACATAGTAACCTCCTTATAATGTTTTTTTAATATAGCAGTCCTCGTATCTCTCTTTCATTTTTTTAAGTAATTTTTGAGCGCTCGCCTTCTTGTTAAAGCCGCTGATAAAAAGCTGATAATATTGCCCTGATTTTCTTACACCGGCATCATGGCCCTCTCTTTTTAGCCTGTTCATCTCCTCCTCCGCGGATTCTTTTTTCCTGAAGGCCGCTAGGTCTATAATATATACATCTGATTTTCTTTTTTCTTCAAAAACATCTTCAACTGGATCACCGGCTAGCGCGCCTCCCCGATCCTTTTTAACGCCTATTGCCTGTTTTTGTTCTTTTGCGCGGTTGACGTCAAGCCTTCCTTTTTCAACCCCCAAAGAGAAAAATATTACACAGCTCATTACAAATCCTATGCTAACAAAGATCACGTTTTCATAAGAGAGCGTTACGCTTTTTTTTAAGCGGGACAGAAACAATCCTGGTAGCTTTGCCCTTTTTTTATCAAATGTTTGAAGCTGATCAAACAGGTCTTTCTCTTTTCTATCTTGGAATTTCGCGCCCATAGATCTTATCGCAAGGATTAAAAACAAAAACCAATCAAGTTGACTTAATGCAAACGTTTTGTGTATTTTTCGATCTTTTTTACTATATCTTTCTTGTTTGTATATGAATACGCGTTTGTAGATGAGCTTTTGTGATTTACCAGAATATTTTCTTCCACCAGCTTATCCAAGGCGCCCTGTACTTTATCCGCGTCGCACCCTACCCATATAGATATCCCTTTGGCAGTGTCAATAGAATTAGGGTTTTCGTTAAAGAAGAGCAGCACCTTTTTCATGATCTCATTTTTGAATAAATGTTTTATATTTTTCATGTGATTGATGGGCGCCCGCCTAAATCAAAATAATTCTTTAAAATCTTGTTTTTTTGACACCGATACAAAGGCATCGACGACATCAGGGTCGAACTGAGTTCCTTTGTTGCTTTCTATTTCTTTTAGGGCTTGAGCTATGCTTATTTTGGTATCCTTATATGGTCTTGAATAAACCATGGCTTCAAATGCATCTGCGACGGCCATAATCCTTGCGCCAATGGGTATTTGTCTGCCTTTTAAGCCCTCAGGGTATCCTGTGCCGTCGTACCTCTCGTGATGATAGATGATGGTTGGCAGGGCAGGTTTTAGGAATTCAAGCGGCTTTAATATCTTAAGGGCTTCCAGGTGCTGTTTTTTGATGATGGTGTATTCTTTTTTTGAAAGTCCGCTTCGTTTCTTCAAGATCTCATCTGGTATGGCAAACTTACCTGTGTCTGGAAGAAGCGCCGCATAGCGTAGATTTCCGATCTCTTCCCTTGGCAGCCTCATCTCTTCCGCTATGGAGAGGATGATCTTTGCAAAGTTTTCGCAATGAGTGTATGTGTGCGGAGATTTTGCGTCTAAAAGCGCAGCAAGCGATTTGATGCTCCCGTATGCCATCTTCTTTTGCTCTTCGTATAGCTGGGCGTTTCTAAGGGCAATTACCGCCTGCTCTGCGAGTGTAAGCAATATCTCCGTGTCAAATTTATTAAAAGGGTCGTTGTTTGTTTTATTGGCGGCGCAGATCACGCCGATTATATCCTCTTCCACAAGGGGTACGCATATTGAGTTGCGCGATAAGTTGGTTTTTCCTGTTTTGACTACCTTTCCGATAACGCCAGTACCTATCTTTATCTTCCTGCGTCTTTTAAGTGTCTTGCCTCCACTGTTTTTAAAATCAATAACCGCTTTTGGCACAAGGTAGTTCCTTGACTTATCAAGGAGCATTATAGAACAGCTCCTAGTTCTTATGACCTGCGATGTAAGCCTCGCCATTCTCTCTATCAATTCGTCCATATCAAGCGTTGAACTGAGAAGCCTGTGTATGGTGTGAATGGTGGATAAGGCGATCGCCCTGGGCCTTATTGTGTCATAAAGCTTGGTCAGCTCCTCTGATTTCTGGAATTCTTTTAAGGCAATATCTATAAAGAGTTTCATAAAATTAAGGGCGTTCTTATCAGGAAGATTTTTCAAGTGTAGGGCCAATGCATAACCATAAACTCTATCTCCCTGAATTATAGGAACAGCCAGGCATGATTTATCGCAGGGGCAATTAAAAACCCGGATCATCTCTTTGCGCGTGTATGTCCGCAGCTCTTTTAGAAACCTTGCTACATGTTTGTTGCTCTTTTTCTTGTTCACGAGCGGGGCGCACTCAGAATCAAAAAACAGACACTCCACATTTTTCCCTATGACTTCAGAAAAGGCCTCTTTAAACAAGAGCATCGGGCTGCTTTTGCAGAATTTCGATAAGAATTCTTTGCTCTCTTTTTTTCTAAACTCGTTCATAAGGATCGAATAACTTCTTGTATTCCTTCAGGGCGTATCTATCGGTCATCCCGGCTATGTAATCACAGATGCCCCTGTGAAGGCCATATTTTTTTATCTTCTCCTGATCAGAAGGCGGAAGCTGTTCTGGTTTTTCGAGATAAATATTAAAAAGATCTGCAATGAATCTTTTTGCCTTGTCGGACATGCGAATAACCCTGAAATTATTATACAGGTTTTTCGTTAAAAAATCACGAAACTCCATCCTCTTGGCCTGCATATCCCTGGAAAACAAAATAAGTTTCTTGGAGTACTTTCTGACATCCGATACATTTTTAATCCCGACCTCTTTAATATTCTTTTCCGAGGTTTCTACTAAATCCTTTATCTGTTTATCTATAAGAGATCTGATTATCTGATATCTTCGTATTTTATCCGACACATTAGAAGGCCCTTTCTTGACATCAGAGGACGCCATCTTCCATAATTCCAACCTGGATAATAGTTTTTCTTCTATAAGTCCGGATTTCAGGCCGTCGTCTATATCGTGATTGTCATAAGCGACTTCATCGGCAGCATCTACGACCTGTGTTTCCAAGGTAGGAGATGTTCCTGGTTCAAGCTCTACCAACCGTTCCGGCTTGTCAAACATAGTGGTGTGTTTATTAACCCCTTCCCTTACCTCCCATGTCAGATTCAGCCCGGGAAAACCAGGATATCTTTGTTCAAGCTCGTCTATTACCCTTAGCCCTTGCAGGTTATGGTCAAATCCTCCCCTGTCTTTCATAAGAGCGCTAAGCACGTCTTCTCCTGCATGGCCAAAAGGCGGATGACCGATATCATGCGAAAGGGCAATGGCCTCTACCAAGTCTTCGTTCAGGGCCTTTTCTCTTGCAATCGATCTTGCAATTTGGTTTACTTCCAGCGTATGTGTAAGTCTTGTCCTATAATAATCTCCCTCGTGGTTCACAAATACCTGCGTCTTGTATTCGAGCCTGCGAAATGCCGTAGAGTGAATGACCCTATCCCTGTCTCTCTGGTAAACAGATCTGAATTTTGGTTCTTTTTCAGAGTGTTTTCTTCCCCTTGTGTCCAAGCTGCGCATGGCATAAGGGGCCAGCATCTTTTTTTCTCGTTTTTCTATATCCTTGCGAGTAAGCATATAAATAAAGTTAGTTTGTAAGAAGCCTGTGCAGTTCTTCCAAAGATTGAGGTACTACTTTTATATTTCCAACGATGGGCATAAAGTTTGTATCACCTGCCCATCTGGGAACGATATGGATATGCACATGGCCTTTATAACCAGCGCCTCCCACCTTACCAGTATTGATACCGATATTGAATCCATTGGGTTTTAATTTCTTTTCCAGTAAGAGCTGCATTTGCCTGAGGAGTTTCATTATGTCAAGAAGCTCCGCGTCCTTAAGACGGCTCAGGTCCTTCACGTGTCTATATGGCGTTACCATGATATGCCCATTATTATACGGGTATATGTTTAATAAGGCAAATGAGAGCTTGGATTTTTTGACAATGAATCTCTTGTCTTCTTTTTTATTTTTTAAACAGAATATGCACCCCTTCTTTTTTTTCATTCTGACGAATTTACTTCTCCAGGGAGCCCATAATTTATCCATAGAGCCTTTCTTATAATCTGTGTATAGTCGCGTTTATGCTGCCCTTCTGAATCTCGATAATGCCGTAAGTTCTATATGGCGCGAATACGGTGTCAGTCGCGCTTCCAGGATTAAAAAAGAGAACGCCGTCTATATACTCGTTCATAGGAACATGGGAATGCCCAAAGACTATAATGTCCGGCTTCAGCTCAAAGAGTTCCTCTTTCAAGGTCTTTATTAAATTGTCAGGCCTGCCGTGTCCGTGCACGAGACATAGTTTTTTACCACCCACTTTCAAAATCTTTTTATCATCCAATAGAGCTTTTACCTTTGGCCGGTCCATATTGCCCCAAACAGCTTCTACTTTTGATATTTTCCTTAAGCTCTCAAGCGGTGATAGCTCTATCAAATCGCCTGCATGAAGTATTAGGTCGCAACCCTTAAGCGCATCCAGGAGATCCGCAGATAACTCGCGGCTATTGATAGGTATGTGTGTATCAGAAATAATCCCGATTTTCATTTCTTAATCAAGCTATGTGCGGTTTGCCGTAAAGTTCCATTAACACATTAAGGCTCTCCGGGTCCCATACCCAGAACTTTGCCTCTTTTGCCAAAAGATAGGCGTTCTCGTTTATGCCAGCAAGCGAAACAAGCACATGCCTATTTATCCTATTGTTCTGCTTATCTTCCCCAATCTTTTTTATAGCCTCTGTTATGTCATTTTCTGTCACATATTCTTTTTTAATCGTGCATAACCATTTAAGCTTGCCTTCTGTGGCCAGGATGCTTGTTGTCTTACGAGAGGCACTGTCCTCGAGCTTTTGAACATTGCCAAACAAAGGAAACTTGTGCTTTCTGCCGTTTAACTGTATTACGTCGTTTTTGAACAATCTGAAGAGTTCTATGACCCTTGAGGAAAGCTCTTTTTCCAGCTCTTGCATGAACACGTTGAGTTTATTCATCGCAGCTTTTTTAAAAATGTTTTTTTCCAACGATTCATCTATACTGAACGACAGGAGCCTTTTCAGGTAAACAGACTGGAGCCAGAAGCTAAAAAGCTTGTCCTTAAACCTGTAGAACGAGCCATTTCGCGCGATAACGTCCATTTCCAGCAGTCTGCTCAATATCCTGGAAACGTCCCGAGCCTGCAAGTTGGAAGATTTAACGATGTCCTGTTGTTTCTTGTTTTCAGACGAGAGCGCGATAAGGACCGCGGCGCTTTTAGACAATAATTTCCCATCCGAGATCTTAAAGAAAAGGTTGTAAAAATGCTGGTTTATTGTCCCTGTTTTCTTAAAGATGGCCTCTGTCAGCGCGCATTCTATAAGCCCGACATAATCTTCGGGGAAGGCCTTTTTGGAAAAAACAATCCTCTCGATCTCATCGCATATTAGTTGCATATATAAAGGCCTGCTGCCTGTAAAAGACGCGATAAAGTCAAGATATGCCTGGGGGAAGGTTACCCCCTTTATGTTTTCCTGAAGAAAAGACCGGCTTGCGTTAAGGTCGAAAGGCGGTAGAAGAACTTTTTCAAAATTGCCGAAAAGCATTGAGAGCTTTTCACTCAATAGCCGCTGAGAGATTGTATTCTTAGAGCTTACCAGAAGATACATAGTACCCTTCTGCAGCATGATCTTTTTTGCAAGTGTTCCAAAGGGGTGCTTCAGCATAAAGTTGCCTAGGTTGTGAAATTCATCGAGAATAAGTATGCATCGCTTTTTACTCTCTTCAAAAATCGTTGCCGTAATATCCATCATAAAAGAAAAGGCCTCGTCGAACCTGTTCTTTTCTATGTCCTGCAAGACCCTTATGCATATTTGCGCGGTCTTTGGATATTGCCCGCGGAGATCTTCTATTAATAACACTGTATCGTGCGACGTTGCCAGGAGAGGATCGGATTGCAAGAGTTGAAAAAGAGCTGACTTTATAAAGCGCTTTGCGCAAAACTCAAAAGGCTCTATTTTTATCTCAAGATATATTGGTATAACCGCATCTTTTTTTATTTTATCCGAAGACAAAAGGTTTTTTATAAGAGAGGTTTTCCCTATGCAGGGCTCTCCGATGATAGCTATATTCTGTCTGTACCCTTCGGAGAAGGAGTTTACGCGATGTATCAGGTTATTGAGGATAGCGGTTCTATAATACGGCATAACGTTACTCCCTATCGAATGCCATGAATTCACATGATTCGGCATCAGCGAATAAAACATTTATCTTTTTTGTCAGGGCGAGCGTCAATTTCATAAGGTTGAAACATTTTTTTCCGATTATCTCTTTTTTTACTGTGTAACAGTGTTCTGGGTTATGCGGATTATACTCTTCCTGAAAATCTGAAGGACGGTTTATTCTTATTTTTACCTCTTCTTCGCACCCAGAGCACTTTACCGACGCATAGAATACTTTCTTGGAGCCGGAAGAAGTCAGGTTTTTAATGATCTTTTTAACGTTTTTCATATTCTTGAATGGAGCGGGTGATGGGAATCGAACCCACGCTGCGAGCTTGGGAAGCTCGTGTTCTACCATTGAACTACACCCGCGGCCTGCCCATAAAGATCTAGGAGCTATCCTAAATCGCGCGCCCTGACAAAAGCCCTATTTTTTAAAGCGTGATCGATTTTTCGAACCGCTTGTACCTAGCCTCTATATTTTTCCTTTTCAGCGTTAGAAATCTATTAATGCTAAAATTTTCAACGGTGAACGAAGCCATTGTCGAGCCATACAAAAGAGATTTGCGCATAATCTGGTCATTTATTCTGTTCGTTTTAGCCATGTACCCCATAAACCCGCCGGCGAATGTATCTCCTGCGCCGGTTGGGTCAGAGATGGTATCCAAAAGATAGGCAGGTATTGAAAAAGGGGTATCCACCCCCTTGCTAAATAAAATCGCGCCGTATTCGCCTCTTTTTATTATTGCAAATCTTGGCCCCAACGAAATCAGATACCTCCCGGCCTTAAGGACATTGGTCTCTCCGGAAAAGAGTTTTGCTTCCGCGTCGTTTAAAAAAATAATCGAGGTTTCTTTCATTAATCTCTTCAAGGTCGGACCTTTGTTCTGAATCCAGTAATTCATTGAATCGCATCCGACAAATTGCCGATGCTTAAAGTTTCTCAATATAAACAGCTGAAGGTCAGGATCTATGTTAGCAAGAAAAAGGAATTTGCTGTCTCTGTATTCCCGCGGTATCTCGGGCTTAAAATCAGCAAATACATTCAGTTGCGTATTTATTGTCTTTGCGCAGTTTAGGTCGTCCACGTAAGAACCTTCCCATCGAAATGTCTTGCCCTCTTTTGTCTCTAACCCGTTTATGTTTACGCCAAAAGATTTTATAAGTGACCTGTGTTTATCAGGAAAATCCTTTCCGACCGTAGCTACAAGATTGACTTGGGCAAAAAAGCTCGCGCTTACCGAGAAATACATGGCAGAACCGCCCAATACGTCTCTTGATATGCCTAGAGAGGTCCTGATGGTGTCCAGGGCAACAGAGCCTATTACGAGTATTTTGCTCATCTAAAGATATCTTTCCATTATTTTCATCGAGCAGTAGTTGCTGCACATCGTGCATACGTCTTTATTTTTAGACTTGGCGGATTTTCTATAATAAGTTGGTTTTGCGGGATCTATGGATCTCTTTATTTGGCCTTCCCAGTCTCTTGCAGAACGACATCTTGACATTTCTCTATCCCAATCCAGGGCGCCTGGTATCCGCTTGGCTATGTCAGCCACATGAGCAGCTATCCTAGAGGCCACAACTCCGTCTTTTATATCGTTTTTATCCGGTATCCTTAGGTGTTCTGACGGGGTCACATAACATAAGAAATCTGCGCCATAAAAGGCTGCCATGGCGCCGCCTATTGCCCCTACTATGTGATCATAGCCAGGCGCGACATCTGTCACAAGAGGACCCAATACGTAAAAAGGCGCATGGTTGCACATCTTTTTTTCTATAAGTACATTTGATTCTATCTGGTCTATTGGTATATGGCCGGGCCCTTCTATTATTACCTGCACATCGCGTTTTCTTGCCCTTTCTGCCAGCTCCCCGAGAATAATAAGTTCTTGTATCTGAGGCCTGTCAGTAGCGTCTATCAATGAACCTGGTCTCATGCCGTCGCCAAGGCTTAATGTTATGTCATATTTCTTTGCGATAGCAATAATATCGTCGAAATATTCATATAACGGGTTTTCTTTTTTGTTCACGATCATCCATTCTGCGAGAAAAGCGCCTCCTCTGGAGACGATAGGCATAAGGCGCCTTTTTCTTTTTAACAGCGTAAGCGTGGCTTGCGTTACTCCGCAGTGGACTGTAAAAAAATCTACGCCGTCAGATGCCTGTTCTTCAAAGGCCTCCACGATATCCTCTTTCCTCATGCGGGATATATGCCCTTTTTCTTTATGCGCTTTTATAGCTGCCTGGTATACAGGAACAGTACCTACGGGCACGCTCGAGTGTTTTAAAATAGCCCTGCGCAGCCTTTTTATGTCTCCGCCTGTGCTCAAATCCATTACCGTGTCAGCGCCTGAGCGTATGGCGACGCGCAGCTTGTTCAGCTCAGTTTTCAGTTGCGCCTTATCCTGGGATGTGCCAAGATTTGCATTTACTTTTGTCCGCAAACCTTCGCCAACCGCACACGGCCTTGCCTCTCTTTTTGAATTTTTAATGAGCGCAATGCGGCCGTCTTTAATGCGCTTTCTCAATATGTCCGAAGGAATGCCTTCATGCTTAGCAATATACCGCATCTCAGAAGATATTTTATTCAGTTTTGCGAGTTTTAACTGTGTCATGACCCTATGATTTTTCCAACAGCCATTTTTTCAACAGCGTACGCATTAAATCTCAACCTTCTATATTTACGGCTTGCGTTTTCATCTATAATCTTGCAGCATTCTTCAAGTACCCTGAGAGATTCTTTTACGCGTTCGATGTTGGACATAAAGATATCCGCAACGCCGTCATTACGTTGCTTCTTAAAATCAACGAATTTTAGCAAGTCTCTTTTTGTGTCCCTTGACCGTAGAAGTTTTTTTAACGACAGGTCCTTTGAATCTAAAAGCGCCTTTGTTGCGGCATGCCTTATGATCTTTAAGGCCTTTGCGCAATTCTTATCGGGAATCATGAATCTAGCTATATCCTCGCAGACCCTTAACCCCTCCCGGGTCCTGTTTAAATTAGCGTCTATTATTTGAAAGATTTTTTTGTCCATGCGTTCAGGCGCCTTACGCGCAATCAAGACGATTTTATTTTCTTAATAAGCCCTTTTGTAGAAAACCCTTCTTTATAGGGCAGGCTTTTTACAAGGCCGCCGTAAGAGCGGACAAAATCAGCTCCGACAATGGTTTTTATTTTCCAATCCCCGCCCTTTACAAGCACGTCCGGCCTCAAGGTCTTTATCAACTTGTAAGGGGTAAGACTATCGAATATAACTATAAAATCCACAGCGCTCAACGCTGAAAGAATCTTGGCCCTGTTTTTTTGTGAAACTATAGGCCTTTTCTTACCTTTTAATTTTCTTGTACAAGAATCGCTGTTTAATCCAACTACCAACACGTCGCCCATTGATTTTGCCTTTGTTAAATAGCTGACATGGCCGACGTGCAGGATATCAAAGCAACCATTTGTAAATACAATGGTTTTGTTTCTAACCTTAAGGTTTTTTAAGGCCTTTGTCAACTCAGGCAGATTTTTTATCTTATTATAAAGCATCTTCGACGATTTCACAGACAATGTGTCCGATCAGGATATGGGCTTCTTGTATCCGGGGCGTATTATTTGACGGCACCTTTATAGAGATGTCGGCTATTTGCGAAAGTCTTTCTTTGGCCTTGCCTGTTAATACAGCTGTCTTCATTTTCATCTTCGAGGCCTTTAGTATCCCGCGTATTACGTTTTTTGATTTTCCACTCGTGGAGATACCCAGCGCCAGGTCTCCTTTTTTTCCAAGGGCTTCTATCTGCCTTTCAAAAATATAGTCAAATCCATAATCGTTGCCAAGGGCAGTAAGCGAAGATATGTTGGCTGCCAGAGCGACAGCAGGAAGTGCCTTTCTTTCCTTGTGAAATCTGCCGACAAGCTCCGCAGCTATATGAATGCTGTCAGAAGCGCTCCCGCCGTTACCGAATATTATGATCTTGTTGCCTCTTTTTATGGTATGCGACATTGTCCTGGCAAGCTCTTCAATGGCGCTGACCTGAGTTTTTAAAAGGGCCTGTTTTACATATACGCTTTCATGTATCCGGCTGGCTATTTTTTTTCGCATGCCTGGCGACCTCTTTTTTTGACAGCAGTTCTCACTAGCTGCCGATTTAATATTCAACCAAAGAATAGCTTGGCAATATCATAAAGCTCCATATCAACTGTTTTTAGTTTAGAAACAGCCTTTTTTAAGGAGACGGCCTCTATTTTATTGCCGTTTAAAGCAGCCATCTTTCCGTAATCTTTTTTGAGCACAAGCTCCATTGTCTTTACGCCAAAGCGCGCTCCCAGCACCCTGTCAAAGGCAGTAGGCGTGCCGCCCCTTTGTATGTGCCCGAGAACAGTCACCCTTGTTTCAAACCCTGTTTTCTTTTCTATTATCTCGCCCAAATTATGACCTATCCCGCCCAGTCTAACATGGCCAAATGAATCCAGCTTTTCTTCCTGTTTGACCAGGGTGCCTTTTTTAAACTTTGCGCCTTCTGCTACCACAATAATACTAAAGCTTTTCCCCCTTGAATGACGTTTCTCTAAGAGTTTGCATACTTCATTCACGTCTATGGGCAACTCTGGTATCAAGATTACGTCAGCCCCTCCTGCTATCCCAGCTTCTATGGCAATCCAGCCCGCATGCCTGCCCATCACCTCAACAACCATGATCCTGTTATGAGACTCTGCCGTGGTATGGAGCCTGTCAATGGCATCAGTAGCGATGTTTATTGCTGTGTCAAAGCCAAATGTAACATCTGTACACGAAAGGTCGTTGTCAATCGTCTTTGGCGCGCCCACCACGTTTAAACCTTCTTTGTATAGTTTGGCAGCGACCCCGAGCGTGTCCTCGCCTCCGATAGCTATCAACGCCTCAAGCCCTAATTTCTTGAAGTTTTCTTTTACCTTGCCCACATCTCCCTTTTTCTTGTACGGGTTTGTTCTTGAAGTCCCTAATATAGTTCCGCCCCTTCGCAAGATACCTGAGACTGAATCAAGGTCCAAGGGCATGGAATTCTTTTCAATCAACCCTTTCCAGCCGTTCTTTATTCCTGTTATCCGATACCCTTCTCTGATCGCATATCTCACAATCGCTCTTATAACAGAATTTAAGCCAGGACAATCTCCTCCGCCGGTCAATACCCCAACTTTTTTTACAACGCCTTTATTTTTTCTCTTTTTTAGTTTACTGCTTGCCATATTCAATTTCTCCCTTGAAACCACCTTGCCGGGTTTCTTTTTTTGTGTATTTTTGCTCAACGCCTCTTTCCCTTTGGATTATCTTTGTGACATGGATCTTTATTGCGACCTTTTCTTCTATGCCCAGGATCTCCTGCAAGCGTATTCGTATCGCATTCTGCACCTTTTCGGTAACCTCAGGAATGTTCACATCAGAATAAAGCTCTGCTTTTGCAGCAACTTCAATGCCGGATTTACCAGCGCTTATGTTAGCCTTGAATTCGTTTAACTCTGTCATTGTGTGCGTGAGTTTTTTTATGTAGTCTTCTATTGCTGACAAAGACAGGGTTACCTGTCCGTATGGATTCTCAAAGGCAACCGTCTTATGCCTCCGAAGCCTTCTTATGGAAAGCTGCGCTATGGATATATTTACAAAAATCAGCGCCAATCCTGTTAACGCCATGCCCATTCTTATATTATCCGTCTCCGATAAACTATTTATCATCTTTATTGCTGATTCAAGAGATGACGGGTAAAGCGAAAGCGCCATAAGCACAGCCCCGACCATAGAAAATAAAAGGGTGTATAGAAATATCGCGATTATATTAAATATTTTCACAATAACACCTCCGTCTATATGTGCCCGCCTGAGCCATATTTTATTACTTTGAGGTCAAGTTTTCCACATAATCAGTTGCAAAATCTCCCCGCAAAAACAATGCATCAGCCATGACATGCTTATGAAAAGGTATTGTTGTCTTTATCGGGCCCACTAAAAACTCATCTAAAGACCTCTTCATGGTTTTTATTGCTTGCTGTCTGTTTTTTCCGTAGCAGATGATCTTTGCTATCATAGAGTCATAATAAGGGGATATGGTGTAACCGGGATAGACATGCGAGTCTACCCTTACACCGGGCCCTCCCGCAGGCAAAAACATATCTATCTTGCCCGGGCACGGCATAAAATCTTTCTCAGGATTTTCAGCATTTATTCTGCATTCGATAGCAGCGCCCTTGATTTCTATGTCGTCTTGTTTTTTATACGGGAGTCTAATGCCGGCAGAAATCTTTATCTGTTCTTTTACTAAATCTATCCCTGTCACCATTTCTGTTACAGGGTGTTCGACCTGAATCCTTGTATTCACTTCTAAGAAGTAAAAATTTTCATATCTGTCAAACAAAAACTCCACGGTGCCGACGTTTAAATAATTGCACGCCCTGGCAGCCTTTACAGCCATATCTCCTACTTTTTTTCTTAGCTTAGGCCTTATTGCAGGAGATGGGGATTCTTCTATTAATTTTTGATGGCGCCTTTGGATGGTGCAATCCCTTTCGCCAAGATGAAAGATATGGCCAAATTTATCCGCTAAAATCTGAACCTCTATGTGCCTAGGTCTTTCAATGTATTTTTCAAGATATACGTCAGATTTGCCAAAAGCTGATTCTGCCTCTTGTTGCGCTGTCATAAAAGCGCTCACGAGACGCACATCATTATGACAAACCCTCATGCCCTTGCCGCCTCCTCCCGCGGATGCCTTGATGATTACTGGGTATTTTAATTTTTTGGCTATTTTCATCGCGTCTTCTTTTGTCTTCAATATATTAGGACTGCCTGGTATGACAGGTATGCCGATCTTTTGCATGGTCTGACGGGCTGTCATTTTATCCCCTAACAACCTCATGTTCTCAGGCGTAGGTCCGATAAATGCAATGTCGCAAGACTCACATATCTCCGCAAAATGCGAATTTTCTGCTAGAAATCCATAGCCCGGATGTATTGCGTCTACATCTGTTATCTCAGCGGCACTTATAATGGCAGGAATATTCAGATAACTCTCGGAAGGGCTGGGCGGGCCTATACAAACAGCCTCATCTGCCAATCTCGTGTGCAACGAGTCTGAGTCGGCGTCTGAATACACTGAAACCGTCCTGATGTCCATTTCTTTGCAGGCGCGTATTATTCTTACAGCTACCTCTCCGCGATTTGCTATCAATATCTTTGAAAACATATTTTTTGCTATACGGATTCTACCATAAATAAGGATTCGCCGTATTCGATGGGGTTGGCGTTTTCTACAAGGACCTCTGCTATTTTTCCTTTTACTTCTGATTTTATTTCATTCATAAGCTTCATCGCCTCAATAATGCAAACTACATCACCGACGTCTATTGCCTGACCGATCTCTACGCATGGCTTTGCTTCTGGCGAAGGGCTCCTGTAGAATGTCCCCACCATGGGCGCTTTTATTGCCACAAGATCTTTCTCTGGCTTTTCCTCTTTTTTGTCAAGCGCTTCTTGATCCACATTGATCGTCTGAACCCTTCTCGGCATGGCCGGACCTTCGGCAACTGCCTCAAATTTTCCCGACGAGGATTTTCTAATTCTTATCTTTGCTCCCTCGCGCTCGACCTCTAATTCAGTAAGATCGTTTTCGTTCATCAGATTGATCAGCTCTTTTATCTCTTTTAGATTCATATTCGGCTCCTTTGACTACAAGTGAAGGCCTTATGACGATGGCCCCCCGACAATGCTACGCGCGACCTGTGTATTCCTTTGTTCTGGTGTCTATGCGCACAACATCCCCTTCGTTTATAAAGAGCGGCACCAAGACGGTCATGCCGCTTTCTGTCTTTGCGGGTTTTGTCCCGGACCTTGATGTGTCGCCCCTTATCCCAGGCTCAGTTGAAACTATTTTCAAGTCAATAAAAATAGGCGGCTCGAGCGCTATGATCTTATTTTTATACACAAGCGCGGATACTTCCGCGTTCTCCTTAAGATAGTTGACCACGTCGCCCAGTTGTTCCCGATGCAGGGTTATCTGATCATATGTGTCATGGTCCATAAATTCATAAAGATCCTTGGACGAATACAAATACTGGATAGTCTTCTTTTCTATATAAGCGATTTCAATTTTTTCATTAGGCCTGAATGTTTTGTCAACAACCGCTCCTGACCTTAAATTCTTTAGTTTTGTGCGCATGAAGGCCCCGCCTTTTCCAGGCTTTACATGTTTACAGCTTACGACAGAGTAAATCTCGCCATCCAGCCCTATGCTTAAGCCATTCTTCATCTGGTTCAGGCCTATCTGCATAATGTTTTTTCGCACCTTTGTGTTAATATTTCGCTTCCGTCTTCGGTAACAAGCACGACATCCTCGATCCTTATGCCGCCCCACCCAGGGATGTAAATACCAGGCTCAATAGTCACAGTCATGTTTTTCTTTAACGTTGCCGTAGTATGCCTGGAAACACGCGGCAGCTCATGCGTCTCTAACCCTATCCCGTGCCCAAGGCTATGTATAAAATGCCTGCCAAAGCCTTTATCTAATATATATTTACGGGATATAGCGTCTATATACTTAACCGGAACCCCGGGTTTGATATGCTCTATAGCCTTTTTCTGGGCATCCAGTACAATGTTGTAGATGCGTAGATACTTGCGGTTAATTCTACCCAAGAAAGCAGTCCTTGTCAAGTCAGAATTATATCCGTAATTCATTGCCCCTAAATCTATTATGACCATCTCCCCGTCCTTGATTTTCTTTTTTGATGCGCTCGCGTGTGGCATGGACGCGTTTTTCCCGGACGCGACAATAATATCAAAACTCGCGGCCTTTAAGCGTTTTTTTGCAATATAGCCCTCTATCATAGTCTTTACGGCAATCTCGCTGCGAGCAGGCCTTAGCATCTTAAGCCCGTAATCCATTATATCGCAGCCATATTCGCACGCCTTTTTAATGCATGCGACCTCATCGTCGTCTTTGAGCATCCTGAGAGATTCTACCATATTCTTCACTGGTACAAGCGCAACGTTCTTCACGCGTTTCTTTAAATCAAGGTATTCTGAATACGAGAAACTATGGGATTCAAATCCTATGCGCTTCGAGCTCGTCTTTTTAGAGATGCGTTCTACACATGGCCAAAGATCTTCGCCGTTGACAACCTCTAGCTGATAATCTTTAACAGGACATTTGTATTCTTCCTGATATCTTGAATCAGTAACAAGAAAGTTTTTTTTGCTAGAAATAAAAAGGGCCGCGTCTTCACCCTTTGCGCCTACCAGGTAGGATATGTTCTGCTTTTTTCTTACAATGAGCGCGTGCAGGGATTTGGATTCAAGCGATCTTATTAATCCGTCTCGTCTTTTGCTATAATTCATAGCCCCAGTTTTATCGCCGCCTCCAAGCCGTATATGTAGCTATCAATACCAAATCCGGATATCTGACCTTTTGCGACAGGTGCGACCAGTGAGGCGCGTCGGAATTCTTCCCTGGAATGTATGTTTGAAAGATGCACTTCTACTGTGGGTATATCAGTGGCCATTATCGCATCGCGTATCGCAACGCTTGTATGTGTATAAGCGGCAGGGTTTATGAGCAAGGAGCCGTATTTATTTTTGGTCTCGCCTATTTTATCTACAATTTCGCCCTCATGGTTCGATTGAAATATATCGAGTTCAACCTTTTTTGCCTTTGCCAGTTGGCAAAGTTTTTCGTTGATCTCCTCGATGGTAATCTTTCCATAAACATCAGGCTCTCTTTTACCTAGCAGATTTAAGTTTGGCCCATGGATTACTAATATCTTAAGCATAAGGTCTCCTTCTTTTAGAAATCAGCAATGTGTAATTTAGTGGGTTTTTAGAGTTGTCAACTACCAACCTCCGCCTCTTCTATCAACATTATGGGAATGCCGTCTCTGACGGGGTATTTTCTTTTGCACTTGGTGCAGCAAATTTTATTCTCTTTTAACTCGACGCTCGCCTTGCAAGCCGGGCAGGCCAGTATTTCCAAAAGTTCTTTGTCTATCATTGGACCCCTCCTATGTTATTGCTGGTTTTTTAACCTTAAGCGGATAGGCTAAATGCAGCACGCCTCCTATAATGCCGTACAAGATGATTACGCTAAGCCACAGAATGGAGATAGAAAATGCCTTATCCGCTCCGATATCGCCTTTTAAAAAGTAAACAAAGGCACTTTCTCTGACGCCTAATCCATTTAGCGAAGGCAACATGCTTAAGGCCCATACAAGCGGTATAATCAAAAAAAGCTTTAGTAAGGGCATGTTCCCCCCTACACTGAGCACAAAAAAGTAGACTGACAGTATAGCAAAAAACTGCGTAGACACCCCTAAAAAATAAGCCTTTGTCAGAAATCCGACATTATGTTTGTAAGAATTAATGGCATTGTACAGCTTGGAGATAGTGTTTTTTATTTTGTTTAACAGGCCGATTTTTTCGAAAATAGGAAGCATGAATCTAACTCTTTCTTTATTGGCCAGGAGGAAGAAAAATGATACCAATGCAACCAGCATCAAAGGGACGGCTAAAATAACCTTGTTGTTTCCAATCTCTTTTCCGACAAAAATGATGCCTATGACAGCTATGGACAAACAAGACAGGGCCCCGATCATTCTGTCAACCAATATTGCAGCATAAGAGGCGGTAGCATTATTGGTCTTTTTGGAAGCATAATAGCCCTTTGCAACGTCGCCTCCGATGGCTGTTGGAAAAAAATTATTAAAAAAATACCCTATAAATGTCAGATAAATAAAATCCTTTAAGGGCAGGGATATGCCCTGCCCTGACATGACGACTTTTAAACGAAAGGATGTAGCCACCGTAAGGGGCAGGCTTATCAACAGCGCCACTGCAAAAAATACCTTGTTGGATTTTTTCAGAATATCAATAACATCGCCTATATTGTGGCGCATAATCCACAATAAACCTAAAAGCAGACCAAAGCTTATCACAATCTTTACAAAAAAGGATATTTTCTCTCTCTTTACCATATCACTAACCCCGCGTAGCCTACGACAGAGGTATAATCTCCTGATATATCTCCGCTTGTCTGGTATTTTACAAGGCCTGCCTTTGTAGCGCCTAAATTTCTGCACGCGCTTATGAGTGTGCATGTCGGAGCAATGCCACACATTGAAACATTATTTTCGTTTACAATTCTAAAGAGCTTCTCTTCGTCAAGGTCTAATATTGCGTCTATGGCAAGCCTGTCCTTTTCTTCTGCAGAGCCCTTTGTCTCGTAGTGAGTAAAGTCAGTGCTTGCCATAAAAAGAGCAGATCTACCTATTTTTTTAAACCCCTCCGCTATCTCTTTTCCGAGCTGCTTGTACTCTTTTATGTCCCCCCGGGAAATGCCAATCGGTACAATCTTTAGGTCGTTTCTTAGATACTGTAAGAAAGGGAGCTCTACCTCTATCGAGTGTTCGTATAAATGAGAGGCGGTATCTTCTTCTAAAAGCGCACTTTCTTTCAGGATCGACTCTGCGATCTCAATATCTATTTTAACTTCACCCAGAGGAGTTGACCAACTTCCCTTGGTCATAATGCTAAATGGCTTGCCTGCGCCAGTGTGGTCAGTCCCTAGAATAATGGCTGTTTTTTTGATAGCTACTTTTGAAATAGTCGCGCCTGCCACATAGCCTGAATAGACATAGCCGGCGTGAGGCATGATAATGCCTTTTACCTCCTGCTTTTCTGATTCAGTGTTGATGAGATTGGAAAGCATTTTTTTGAGGCTTGCCTCGGTCTGCGGATAAAATTGTCCGGCAACTACAGGTTTTCTAATCATAGCAATAAGCCTACACGTCTAATCCTAATCAAGATCGTCCTGACTTTTTAATATCACAACAGCGCATTTATCAAGAGTTAAAAGTCTTTTTGCCGTCCTTTCGACATCCTCCTTGCTAACGCTGTCTATCTTTATATTATAATCCTTATAAGCGTTATATCCAAGCCCATAAAGTTCATCCAGGCAGGATGTAAAAATAAAACTTGAATTCGTCTGCATTGCGAGCTGGCGCATTGCCTTGAGATGATTCTTGGATCTTTTTAATTCTTCATCGGGTATATCGTTTTTTACAAAAGAGCCTATTTCGTTAAACATCATGAATTTAACCTTATCGACATCCTTCTTTGAGGTCAATGCGTAGGCCGCTATATATCCGGGATCTGTGCCTAAAACCTGGAACGCTCCTGTCGCATATGAAAGCCCTTGTTTTTCTCTTATGCTCTTAAACAAAACGCCTGATTCCCTAGAAAGCATATCCATCATTATTTCAACAGAGTATCTATCTTTGTCATAAACATCTATACCGTGAAACCCGATCAAGACCAGGGACTGCTCCTTATCTGTCGCTATCAAGGATTCTCTGATTTTGGTCATAGGTCGCTCTTTTTCAGGAAAAACAAGGTCCTTTTTTTTAAGAGGGATTCCCGAGAAATATTTTTCTATCAATGCCTTTATTTCTTCTATGCTGCAATCGCCGCATATGCCCAAAACCATATTATCCGATGAGAATATGTCCTCATAAAACTCTAAGACATCATTCCTTTGTGTTTTACCGATGCTATCGCGTGTCCCTATTATTTGAAACCTATAGGGGTGTGTTTTAAAGAGGAGCTCTTTTAAGAGCCTGTGACCTTGATTGAATATCTGATCGTCTTGCATGTCTATCGAGGCCTCGAGTTCTTTTCTTTCTCTTTCTAATTCATTCTCAGGAAAGAGAGATAGGGAGCACAAGCTAGACAAAAGCATCATGGCGTCTTCAGTGTATTCCTTCAAGCATGTTATAGAGATCCCAAGGCTGCTGTTTCCGGAATAGGCATTAAATGACATGGCCTTTGACTCGTAAAGCTGCGCGATCTCTTGTCTTGACATAGAGCCTGTCCCGTCTGTAAACATGAGGCTTACAATCTTTGAGATCCCATTGTTTTCTTCCGTTTCCAGCCTTACGCCGCCTTCCAGCAACAGAAAAATGGATAAGATGGGGAGCGATGGGTTCTCAGATATCAGGACAGGAAGCTTGTTTTTGAGTGTTATTTTTTTTATCTTTCTTTCTTGTTTTTGCGCAACAGTTTCAAAACCAAAACCCAGGGCATTGCCTGATCTGGACAAGGCTGCCACTGTCATGCTTTCCTTTGTTAGGTATTTCCTTGCCACGCTCCGTATGTCATCCAGCGTTACTGATTTAATGCGCTCTGTGTATTGCTTGAAAAAACTAGGATTTCCGGCCAATAGTTGGCCAAGGGCAAAGTCGTTGGCCTGGGATCCAATGGTTTCTTTTTGATACAGGTAGCCTGTTATGAAATTATTTTTTGCCTTCAGCAGATCTTTGTCAGTCACACCTTTTTCTTTTATGACATCCACTTCTTTCATTATCTCATCCATAGCCCTTTTCAGGTTTTCCTCTTTTAATACGCTTGAGATAATAAAAAGGCCGGGGTCTTTAGGGGTGTAGTTATAGGCGGATACGGATAGCGCCAGACCCTTGTTTATCCGAATCTCCTGGTTCAATATCGAACTTTCGCCCTGCCCTAATATGAAAGAAAGGAGATCCATGGCATAAAGGTCCCTGTCTAATAAACTCGTAGAGTGAAAAGCGATATTCAGATACGCGCCGCTTGTATCTGATTTTTCCTCAACGCGTCTTTGTGCTGTTTGTTGCGGCTCTTGCGGCACAGCCAGGGATGCGCCCCTCCCCCTAGGTGTCTCCCCAAAGAGCTTTTCTATCTCGGAAAACATTGTATCGCGCTCTATGTCCCCTATAACCGCTATTATAGTTTTTTCAGGGATATAGTTTGATTTAAAAAATTCCAAAAGATCGTTTCTGCTCAGTCTTCTAAAACTCTGTTTGTACCCTATCACAGGTACCTTGTAAGGATGTCTGGTGAACGCGTTAGAAAATGTTAACCTTGAGACCCTCCGCCCAGGATCATCCCTGTTTAATGCCATCTCTCTTTCTATCACGGCTTTTTCTTTTTCTAATTCTTTGGCGTCAAAGCTTGGGGAAGAGAGCATCTCTTTCAATATATCCAGCGCTATAGCCCTGTGCTCTTTTAGAATGGTTATCCGAAACCCGGTATAATCATATGAAGTAAAACCATCTATCTTGCCGCCATATTTATGTAATATATCTGCTATGGCGCCGGGAGGATATTTTTGGGTGCCCTTAAAAAGCATGTGCTCTATCAAATGGCTGATGCCGCTTCCAAAATACTTACCTTCAGAGGCAGCTCCGACGTCTATAAAAGCAGAAAAGACCACAATAGGATTTCTGTGATCTTCTCTGATTATGGTCTTCAGACCGTTTTTGAGGGGTTTTGTGTCTTGCGCATTTGATGACCGTGACAACATGAGGCCATCTAAAATAAAAAATGCCAAGACGCAGATTAAAAGAAGTTTTATTATCTTGGACACTTGACCTTGTATTTCTCTTTTATATTTTAAAACTAATACCTGGGGATTTTTGTAGTTCTTCGTCGTTTTCTCTTTTTTTCACTTGGCTTTTCGTAGTGCTTGCGCGCCTTTAACTGTTTTAACACGCCATCCCGCTCTATTTTCTTTTTAAAACGCCTAAGAGCTCTCTCTAATGGTTCGCCAGGTGCAATTACTACTTTTGACATTTGAATTTCACCCCTTTTCGTTAATCGTAATCTCGCCCCCTTAGGTAGTTAAGACTATTCAATGCCTAACAGGCGATTAATTAATGTGCATTTTATCCAAAAACATCTCTATTGTCAAGGACAATATCAGCTGCACGCCCTAACTTGACACATTTATCATTGACTGATTTGTCAAGTTAGGGCGAGGGGCCTTACCTTTTGTCTTCCCCTTCTTTTTTGCCCTCGTCCTTCATTTCATTCTTGAATTCTTTTATGCCTTTACCGAGATTTTTGGCTATTTCCGGGAGCTTGCTTGCCCCAAATACAAGCAGACATATTAGAAGTATCAGAATAAGCTCTGGCATGCCAATACCAAACATATAACCCCCTTTTTATCTTAGAAACGTTTAATAGCCCTTGTTATTTAATTTTAGATAGTATCTTGTCTATATCCACGTACTCTTCTACTAACCTTGTTGCCATTTTTGTTTTTTCTTTATCCTCAGGCCTTATTTTTATAGCCAAGTCATATATCTGGGACGCAGCCGCATAGGTGTGTTTTTTGCTCAGAAAAACAGGTATCTTTGCGCTTTGTATAAGTGTCATTATTTTTTGATTAGGGATTATGCCCCCTGTCAGGATTATTCCTGAAATCGAAAAACTCTTTTTAGATTTTTTCAGAAGATGCACGCTTAATAGGGTCATAAGCATGTCTTCCCTGTCTCCGGGCGTTATCAGAAGGCAGTCGTTTTCTATATAAGACAACGCATTGTGTGGCTCCATGGCCCCTATCAGTATCTTTTGAATCTTATTGCGCATGCCAACTTTTTTTGAAATAAGCTCTACATCTGTTTCTTCTAAAATATGCTGCATAGTAGGCGTTGATAATAGTGGCATATATGGTATGGTGCCCAGCAAATCAACGCCTTTACGCTTAAAACCAAGCTTGAGCACCTGCTGTATTTTTTTATATTTTGACGGTATGACCTTGTTAACGATGACGCCTATCACCTCAACGCCTTCTTTTTCAAACAAGGCCATGTTGAGCTCTATCTCGTCTATAGGTCTGCCTATTCCCCCTGATGTTATGAGTATTACCTTGGCGCCCAGAAGCTTTGCTATCTTTGCGTTGGAAAGATCAAACACGGCCCCAACGCCTGCATGACCAGTGCCTTCGATTACAATAAGACTTTTTCCTTTGGACACGCGCTTAAATGACCCGACGATGTCATCGACCAATTTTTCGTAACCCCCTGTCCTTATATATTTTTCTGTAAAACCTCTCTCTATAGCCACGGGGCTCATGTCTTTCAATCGGCACTTCATGCCACAAACATTTTCGATGAGGACCGAATCTTCGTCAACCTTAAATCCTCCATCGATAACATATCTTTGGCCAACAGGTTTTATAAAACCAACGCTTTTTAATCTTTTCTTAAGGGTATTAATAAGACCCATGGACAAAGTAGTTTTTCCGTCATTCTGTCTCGTGGCTGCTATGAATATCTTATTTTGAGCTACTTTTTTTCCCATTTCAAAAGCTCTATTATATTTGCCAGCGTGTTTCCGTCGTCTATTTCTTTTCTTAATCGGTCTTCCATCTCAAGAATGCCCATGGCCCTGTTGGTCAACTCTATGGCCTTTTGTCCGGGAACGACGATCACGCCATCGCCGTCCCCTACAATGTAATCTCCCGGGAATATTTTTGTGCCGCTTATGTTCACGGGGACACCGATCTCTCCAAACCCTTTCGGTTCTCCCGCCGTAGGCGATATGATCTTGGCGAACGCGGGGAATTTAAGGCGTCTTATTTCCTGAACGTCCCGAATGGCCCCATCTATTACAACGCCTGATATCTTTTTTTGAATCGCTCCATGCGTCGCCAGTTCCCCCCATACACTAGGACCAACGCCTCCTGCGTCAATGACAATAACCTGACCGGCATCAGCCACCTCAACTGCTTCTACCGCCTTTGCCCAATCCCCAGGATAGGTCCTCACCGTAAGCGCCTTACCATACATCTTTATTCCAGGGCTAATCGCCTGCAAATTTTTTAAATCCCCGCTCCTGTGCATCGCGTCTGACAAGTTTGCTGTAGAGACATTTTTTAAAATCTTTTCTATATCTTTTTCGGATACCCTCTTGAAAAACTCTGTCTTTATCTTCTTCATGCTCAAGATCGATTGTTTTATGCGGCGGGTGGCTTTTTCCGCATCGCCTGCCTTGCTGATCGCCCCACCAACAATAACAATGCTTGCCCCGGACTTTATCACCTCAGGAGCTGTTTCAGAGTTTATTCCACCTGCAGCCGCTATCGGTACGCTTATTTTCTTTGAGATTTCCCTTAACTGGCCAAGGGGATCCTTTGCCCGCATCTGGTCGTCAATTGCGCAATGAACGCCTATATAATCAATTCCGAATTTTTGTATTTCCGCGGCGCGTTTCCCCGCATTCTTTATCGCAATCAGATCTACCTGTATCTTCGCCCCGTAATTACGCGCTGCCTCAACGCATTCCTTTATGGTTGAGTCACTGCTGGCACCGAGAACACAAACCACGTTTGCGCCTGCCTTGGCAGCGATCTCTACTTCTGTGCGACCAGTATCCATTATCTTCATGTCAGCAACTATTGTTTTTCTCGGAAATCTTTCACGTAATTTCCTTACTGCATTCAGGCCCTCGCTTTTTATAAGAGGGGTGCCTGCTTCTATCCAATCCGCCCCGCCTTTCACCGCTTCTTCGGCGCACTTAAGAGCCCGTTTTAAATTCACAAAATCCAGGGCAACTTGTAATATCGGCTTCATGTATTCTCCATCCCGAACAACAATATCAGTCCCCCACTATCTGAAATATCAACTCTCTCGATCTTGGCCTGTTGTCAAAATCTATGAATATAATCTGCTGCCATGTGCCGAGCTGCAAGGTCTTGTTAACAAATGGAACTGATATGCTAGGCCCTAAAAAAGAGGCCCTTACGTGAGCGTGCCCATTGCCATCGTGCCAGCGTAAATCATGTTGATATGTGCTGGACTCAGGGGCTATCTTTTCAAAAAACTTCTTTAGATCCTGGACAAGCCCCGGTTCGTATTCTACGGTAGTGAGCCCTCCGGTTGAACCAGGCACAAAAATAAGGACAATCCCGTTTTTTGTCGCAGTCTTGGACACAATCTCTCTCGTCTGATCCGTAATGTTAATAATGTCCGTAGAGCCCTTTGTATTTAATTTTATTTTTTTAGTAATAACCGTCATTCCCAATAACCTCAAAAAAAACGTCAAGGATAAGTTCGTCCGCCTGAGGCGGACGAACTTACTTTTTTCTGTATGCCTCGATATAAGAGTCGCAGTAAAGCTGTTTTTCCATTAAAAGCTCTGCGGTTATTCCCGCATCGACTAATTCTTTGTCAGTAACATCCATAATGGCTCCGTCTAGGCCCGAAGCTATTGCCATTACCATAAACGTTCTGTTTATAAGGGGCTTGTTTTCGTATGGCGCGCCCTGGGACACGTTAGACAGGCCAAGCATTGTCTTTGGCGGAGGGGCTGCCAACATCTTCGAATCCCTTATTGTTTTTAACACTTCTTTTGCGTGAACCTGCGCGACATTTACAGGCAGGATCACAGAGTCGATGTAAAGTTTAGATATATCAAAATCCTGCTCAAGAGCAAATGCCACTATCTTCATGCCGAGCTCTAACCGACCTTCAGCGTCTTTTGGTATGCCAGACTTATCCATAGTTAGCCCTATAATAGACGCGTTGTATTTTTTTGCGAGCGCAAAAAGCGAATTCATTTTATCCTGATTGGCGTTTACAGAATTGATTATAGGCTCTGACTTGCACAACGAAAGCCCGGCCTCCATTACATCGTTTTTTGTGGTATCGATGGCAAGCGTTATATCAGTGACTGCGGTAATGGTTCTTACAAGCCACTGCATGGCCTCTTTTGGGCTGTCAGAAGACGGCCCTACATTTACATCCAGCGCATTTGCGCCGCATGCAATCTGTTTTTCCGCAAGACCCTGTATGACCGATTCATCCTTTTTCTTTAGGGCATCCGCCACGTCATTAAACATCCCATTTATTCGCTCGCCGATGATAAACATATGTTCTCCCTTGAGGTTAGATGCCAGGCATCATGATTTTTATGTTGCTTGATGCTCTAATTTTTGCACAGATCGTTTATTACTTTTTTTGTCTCCTCGACGGCCTTTGGGTGGCTCATAACGAGTATGTCAGAACCGGCATTTAAATAAGCAACGGCTGTTGCCATTTCCAGCAACGCCCCTCTATGTTTTGCCGGACCCCAGTCCTTAGAAACCTCGTCCCCTGTCTTAGCCTCCTTTGTGCGCCAGACCTCTTGCCCTACAAAATTTATCAATGGCATAGAAAGCATCTTATCCCCTGAAAGACCCGCAAGCCTTGTTCTTTCCATTATAGAGTATGTATACTCTAAGCCATACCCTAGCGCCCCTGTAGCGTGATGTATAACAATCTTATTTGCCGAAAATTGCATGTCGCATATGAGTATGTTTAGCTGTTTGGCGATGTTTATATCTATTGGCGCCTCTGAAATAATAGAGTGCCCTCCGCTTATACACGCGGCAGTTAATGTCTTGTAATTTCCCTGGGTAGCGATTCCAAAGAGGCAATTCTCCCCTTTTGCGACTTCAGCGCAGTGCACCATTGCCTCGTTGTCTTTTTCAGGCGATGAGCTCCCTAGCACAATCAAAGGCACGCTTACTGCCTTAAGGATCGATTCAAGCGTTTTTCCTGCCTCTTCCGAAGAAGCGTTCTTTGCGTCTGGATGCACGCTGGCGAGCCTCAGACATATTAAGTCCGCTGAAAATTTCTCAACGCATATCTTTGCCCATTCAGTAGGGTTTTTTAATGCGCTGCCAAAATTCGCCTTTAAAGATACTGGCCAGGATTCCGGCTCCATGTCCCACACCTCCATGGCTATCACAGGAGAATTAGGACAGGCATCTTCGCCTTTTATGAAGTAGATCCCTGTTTCTCCTCCGACTTTAATCGTTCCTGTTCGAGAGCCCCCTTCTTCCTTTGATGCCCCGAGCGCAACCTCGCATATCTTATCCTGCCATTTTTCAATCGCTCTTTCCATCGTGCCTCCGCGCATTGGTTTATTTGTTGTGGCGAGAGATGGCCTCGCTCTCGCATATTAAATTGTCAAAAACACTATTCATGCCCTTGATCTTAATGTTTGAGATCGATGCCCCTGATTCGCTATTTTGCTGTATCTCTTCTTGAAAGCGAATGTAGCCAGCTATGCCTAAGCCAGATCCCTCTATCAGTCTTATTCCATCCTCCTTGAGCGGCACTTTTGATTTATTAATCAATAACGAGGCGCGCTTTATTTTTAAATCGATCTTTTGCGCGGCCTGAAAGGCATTTATGGCCGAATGTATGCCGACAGGTGTTGTGTCGCTGACCAAAAGAAGCCTATCTATATTATTTGCTGTGCGTCGGCTCAGATGCTCCATGCCAGCCTCATTGTCTATTACGACAAAGTTATAATTTTTGCTCAGCTTGGACAGGTGCTCTCTTAAAATATTATTAACAGCGCAATAGCAACCAGGTCCTTCCGGTCGTCCCATGACAAGAAGGTCCACGCCGTCGCCTTCGAAAAGTATTTCTTGCAACCTTAGATTAAAGAAATCGCTTTTTGAAAAACTTGAGGAGGAAAGTTTTTTCGCCTCTTCCCGTATATCCGAAATAGTCTTATCGTAATCAAAGCCCAGCAATACATTAAGATTAGAATTCGGATCAGCGTCAACAGCTAGCACCGGGCTATTGATTTTCACAAGATGCCGAATCAAAAGCGCGCTAATGGTTGTTTTTCCAACCCCACCCTTTCCTGCAATCGCGATTATATATGGCGCCCTGACATTCGTCATATAGAGGCCTATAATATCTTCTTTACTGTCGGAAATAACTCTATATCAGTATGCGGTAAAAAAAGTGTCGCGCTGTAATTATTCATAAAAGATGAATTTGTGCTCAAATCAAGATACGTCATTTTGTTGGCAATTGAATGCGCTTTTTCCATTGCCTCGTTCGAAAGTATACACATCTTTGCACCTGTTATCGAAGTATTCCCTAAAAACTCGAATTTGTCCTCGGGTAAATCAGGCAAAAGCCCGATGTTTATGGCAGATCTTATATTTAACGCCGTACCCATGCCCCCGGCAATAAAAACATGCTTTAAATCAGAGTTCTTGTAGCCGGATTCTCTCAATAGGGTTTCTATCCCTGTGTAGATGGCGCCTTTTGAATGAATAACGTTTTTAATGTCGTTTTCGTCAATGGTCACATCTTTGCCGGTGGCTGAATTTTCCTTATCCACGAGAACAATTTCGTTTACCCCGTCGGCATCACGCACTTTGCAAACGTCATTATCCTTTATTTTTCCAGAGCGGTCTATGATCTTATATTGCAAGAATACACTGATCGCCTCTATTATGCCGGAGCCGCATATGCCTATCGGTGCCGCCTCGCCTATGGTTTCTGCGAATAGCTTGTTATCTTTTATAGAAACGCTTTGTACTGCGCCCTTCATTGCCCTGACGCCCGAAGTTAACCCTCCTCCTTCAAAACAAGGACCGGCAGATGTGGAACACGCCATAAAATACTCTTTATTCCCAAGAACAACCTCGCCATTCGTGCCCAGGTCTATAAAAAGTGAGGTTTCGCTTGTGTCATCTATGCCAGATGCAAGAACGCCGCTAATTATATCGCCGCCGACATAGCTTCCTATGGAAGGTAGGCAGGAAAGAAGCCCTCGCGGATGCACCTTTATCCCGGCCTCCGCAGCCCTGATCACAGGCATAAAATTTACAGCAGGCACGTAAGGTTCTTTTCTTATATACGCCGGTTCTATTTTTAGCAAAAGGTGGGTCATAGTGGTGTTGCCCGCGCACACTACTGCCGTAATGTCGTCCAAGGTCAAATCTTGCTCTTTCGCAAGGCCGCATATAAGCGTATTTACCACATCTATTACCGCATGATGCAATTTTTCAAGGCCTCTTCCTTCTTGCGCATATACAATCCTGGAAATCACATCCTCTCCAAAATCAATCTGAGGGTTATAGCTCGCCTTTGCGCTTAATACCTTCTGCGATTTTAAATCTACTAAATACGCCACTACGGTAGTTGTGCCGATATCCAGGGCTATGCCGAAGTTTTTGCCAGCAGTATCGCCTGGTTCGATCAACACCACTTCTATGGTGCCGTTCCTGTTCCCCAGCGTCGCTGTGACTAGCCAGTTGCTTTCTCTTAAAAGATGAGGCAATTTTTTTATATTGCCCAAGCCCATCTGCATCACAGGAATATTTCTGCCTCTTCTTATCTCTCTAAAAAGCCTTTCTACATCGCCACAGTTGTCATCTATTAAAGGGGGATGGAGTTTTAGAAATAATTTTGTGGACAAAGGGCCGTGTTTGAATATCTTTATTTCCGCTTTACGCGTTTCTTCCTTTATTTTCTCAGCAGGGGTATAAAGGCCTGCGAGGCGCTTTGCCCTTACTTCATCCGTAAGGACCTCGATATCCCCTAACCTGGATTCCGGGGGGACCAGTATAGCCATGTTAGAGCCAGGCGTTGTCCTGCAGGCAAGCACGTAACCCTTTTTGCGCTCTTTTTCAGAAATCCTTCCGCTATACTCTGTTGCGTACCTGCCCTTCTTTACAATCACCTTGCATCTGCCGCACACACCTTCTCCCCCGCAGCTATTATATATATGTATGCCAGCTTTAATAGCGGCTGTCAGGAGATCTGTTCCCCTGTCCACTAAAATGGTTTTCTTTTCAGGCAGGAATGTAATGGTAAACTCTTCCATAATAAATAGAATTTTAACATGGTAAAAAGGGACGGTCAAGGAAAATAGAAAGAGAGGCTTATTCGCGGACCCGAGCGCCTTCTAACTTTACACATGAAATTGATGCATCCGCCAAAGGCGGATTATTCGTCAAATAATATACTAGGGCGAATAACTTTTTGTCATTGAGGATTTCTCAAGTTAGCAAAATAAAGGGGTCTTACAAAAAATGTAAGACCCCTATTATATCCACGCCGCATTAAAATTGAAAATAACCTTACTTTTGTTTTGCCTTTAGTTCAGCGCCGTCAAACGGACAATATTGGACATCCGAGCCAAAATCCCTTCCGCATGCAGGACAGAACGTTGTCATCATCGCATCGCCTGCTAAAGCCCCTCCTGCCGCGCCTACTGCGCCGCCTACAAGCGCGCCTTCAGCTGCATGGCCTGACTGATGACCTATGATTGCCCCAGCGCCTGCACCTATTAATGTGCCAACACCAGCGCCTTTCTGCGTGCCAGTGCAACCAACCGCAAATATCAGCAAACATAGAACCGTTAGAATGGCATACCTTTTCATTTCACCTACCTCCTCAACTAGTTTGTCTTAAAACGCCCGACTGATTACTCTGACACATCTCTCCCACTTTTAATTATAGCACCTTATATCAATAAAACAAGACTATTTAAGCAATCTTATCCGTGTTGGAGGCCAATAAATCAAAAACGCCTTTCCTTTTAAATATTTTTTTGGCATAAACCCCCAGTATCTGCTATCGCGGCTTGAAATGCTATTGTCGCCCAACACATAATACGCGTCCTTAGGTATCAGGGTGACTTGGTCGTCTTTACCAAACGCGCCCCTATTGTAATAATATCTTTCTCTTATCACGGAATCCTCGTCAGCGGCCTTGTCATCGATAAGCACGGTGCCGTTTGATATCTCAATATTCTCACCAGGCAATCCTATAAGCCTTTTTATAAAATCCTTTTTCTTGTCTTCGGGAGAACGAAAAACAATAACGTCCCCTCTTTCCGGCTCTTTGAATTTGTAGATAAATTTATTTACTAGTATCCTGTCGCCTTCGATCAGCGTAGGCCTCATAGACCCTGTTGGTATCTTGAAGGCCTGCACAACAAAGGCCCTTATTATCAATGCGAGGATTACAGCTATAACTACCGGCTCGATCCACTCTTTTATAAAATAACGCATCCTGTCGTTCATATATCTCCTTAGATTTTTAATGCCGCCAAAAAGGCCTCTTGCGGAATCTGTATTTTGCCAAATTGCTTCAGGCGCTTCTTTCCCGCCTTTTGCTTTTCCCAGAGCTTGCGCTTTCGCGTGATATCCCCGCCGTAACACTTTCCGGTTACATTTTTAGAAAGCGGTCTTACCCTTGTCCTTGCGAGAATCTTGCTTCCTATGGCAGCCTGTATCACTACCTCAAAAAGCTGTCTCGGGATAAGTTCCTTTAATTTTTCAGCAAGCGCCCTGCCTTTAAACTGCGCTTTTTCTTTATGCACAATGAATGAAAGCGCTTCGCAGGGCTGGCCGTTTATCAGTATGTCAAGTTTTACGAGATCGCCGGATCTGTAACCTATTATCTCATAATCAAGCGAGCCGTACCCCTTTGTCATGGATTTTATCTTATCGTAAAAATCCACTATGAGTTCAGACAGAGGCGTCTCAAAGGTCAGTTTTATTTTATCTTGCGAGATGTATTCCGTTGATTTGTACTCTCCTCGTTTTGATTTACAAAAATCTATTATCGCGCTTAACATATCATGGGGTATCATGATAAAGGTAGTCGTGTATGGCTCTAGTATTTCAATGATGTTCTGAGGCTCGGGAAGCCGGCTTGGGTTGTCCACCTCAATAGTCTTACCTTTTTTATCTTTAACCCTATACACAACGCTCGGGGTCGTAAGCACTAAGTTTAGATCATATTCCCTTTCAAGGCGTTCCTGGACTATCTCCATGTGGAGAAGCCCGAGAAAGCCGCATCTATATCCAAACCCGAGAGACCTAGAGCTTTCGACTTCATATATAAAAGATGCGTCGCTCAATTTCAATTTTTCAACAGCGCTTTTTAATGCGTCAAAGTCTTTGGCGTTTACCGGATACACTCCGCAAAATACCATTGGTTTTAGCTGCTTATAGCCGGGCAAGGCCTTGTCCGCAGGATGTTTTGCTTCTGTAATTGTGTCGCCATTAATGACATCCTTTGCGTCTTTGATCTGGCAGGTGATGTAGCCGACCTCTCCGCAGGAAAGAGACTCCACGGGTTTCATGTGAGGTGTAAACATCCCCGCTTCCTGCACCTCGTATCGTTTGGAAGATGACATCATGATCACATGTAAGCCTTTTTCTATATGTCCGTTCACAACCCTTATATAAATAATAACCCCTTTATAGCTGTCGTATTTAGAATCAAATATCAGGGCCTGCAGAGGCTCGGTTTCGTTTCCTTCGGGGCAGGGTATGTCTCTGACTACCCTTTCAAGAACTTCTTCTGTTCCTATGCCTTCCTTGGCGCTGGTCATTATTACGGTGTCCTCTTCCAGTTTCAGGATGCTCCTGATTTCTCCCTTTACCCTTTCTGGCTCAGCATTCTGCAAGTCAATCTTATTTACAACAGGTATGATCTTTAACCCTTTTTCAAGCGCCTGTTGAAGATTTGCAACAGTTTGCGCCTCTACGCCCTGCGCGGCATCGACCAGAAGAACAGCGCCCTCGCACGCAGAAAGAGACTTTGAGACCTCATAGCTAAAATCAACGTGCCCGGGCGTATCTATAAGATTCAACTCATAGACATGGTTATCTTTTGCCTTATAGGACATCCTTACCGCACTTGCCTTGATAGTGATACCGCGTTCCCTTTCCAGGTCCATGTCATCTAAAAGCTGCTCCCTGAACTGCCTTTCATTTACCGTATTCGTAAACTGAAGCAGTCTGTCGGCAAGCGTAGATTTTCCGTGGTCTATATGAGCGATTATACAGAAATTTCTTATCCTGTCCCTTTTCATGATCTCTTATCTTTTGCAATTTCAGGAAATGCTAACGGCAATCTTCTTTCCGAATTCCAGATATTTTTTGGCCAGGTCTTTAGTGGGTGCCTCCGCGTATATCCTGAGTATAGGTTCGGTGCCGGAAAGCCTCAGGATAAGCCAGCTGCCATCCCCCAGTATAAATTTATATCCGTCGTATGATTTAGTTTGCTTTACTGGCTTTTTCAGGACTTCTTTGGGTGGGTTGGCCTTAAGGAACTGCATAAGGGCCTTCTTTTTGTCGTCGGGATATTCCATGTCGATCCTTGCGTAGCAAAACTTCCCGTACTCGCTTTCCACATCATCCATGATAGCCAATATGCCCTTTTTTCTATGCGCCATCATCTCTATAAGCAATATGCCCAAAAGCATACCGTCTCTTTCAGGCATGTAGTCCCTGACGCCAATGCCGCCTGATTCCTCTCCTCCTATGAGTACGTCCTCATCGAGCATAAGCCGGCATATGTATTTAAAGCCCACGGGGGTTTCGTGTAGCTTGAGCTTGTATTTTTCTGCAATGCGTTCTATAAGCGTGGTATTTGAAATCGTCTTAACCACCGAACCTTTCCACTTCTTGTCTTCAACAAAGTGCAGTAAAAGCAATGCCATTATCTGGCCAGCACTGATGTGCTCTCCTTTTGGCGTAACAGCAGAGATCCTGTCCGCATCCCCGTCATTTACGATCGCAATATCATAGCTGCCTTTTTTCATTTCCTGAAATACCGCCTCAAGGTTTTTAGGGATCGGCTCTGGATTCACTCCGCCAAAAAGCGGGTCGCGACCAGCCCTCATCTGTGCAACTTCAATATTTGTTCCTTCCAAGATTTCTTTTATATAGCCGTCGCCTACCCCGTGCATGCAGTCAACTAAAACCTTGAGCCTTGAATCCTTCAGGAGGCCCATATCTATGTATGAGGTTACAAATTTCATGTAATCGGGTTTTAGATCAACGAGTTCTATGGAGCCGGAGGCAATACCTTGTTGCAAAGAAATATTTTTTACAGAGTTTTTACCAAGAAGGGCCTCCACTGATTTGGTAATGCCTTCATCTGCAGAGCTTGCATAGGCCGCCTTTATTTTGATCCCGTTATAGATAGGGGGGTTATGGCTGGCAGTTATCACGATGCCGCCGGAAAGTTTCTTGTTTTTTATTGCCAGGCTTACAAGAGGCGTTGGCACAGCCTTATCTGAAAGCAATACCTTGATCCCGTTTGCCGCAAGCACCTCGGTCACCAATTCAGCGTATCTGTCAGACAAAAACCTCCAATCGTAACCGACTGCAAAGGTAACGCCTTTACCTTTAAAATGATCCGCTATCGCCTGAGAAACAAGGCGCACGTTTTCAAATGTAAAATCATCTGATATGATTGCCCTCCAGCCATCGGTGCCAAATTTGACAGACATACATTCCCCTACCCTTTCTAATCTTTAATAGTTGCGTAATTTTTTCACAGCCTCTTTCGGGTCTTTTGAGCTAAAAAAATAAGAGCCTGCTACGATTATGTTCGCGCCGGCATCTATAACCAGACCCGCATTCTTGTCGTTTATGCCGCCATCAACCTCAATGTCTCCGGAGTAAAGCCTCCTTGCCTCTTTTATCTTCGACACCACGCTATCAATAAATTTCTGGCCTGCGAAGCCAGGGTGTACTGACATAAATAAAGCCATGTCTGTTTCGCCGAGCACGCCCTGTATGCAAGAAAACGGCGAGTCAGGATTCAAGGATATCCCTGCCTTTTTTCCGAATTTTTTTATTTGCCCGAGCGCTTCTTTCACCATGTCTTCATCTATCCTGTCTGTCGATCTTGAAAGGCCTTTCTTATTCCCTTGGCGAGTTTTTTGATTCTCGCCTTCCATTAAAGAATATGCCTCCAGGTGTACGGTGATAATATCACTTCCGGCATCTACGAATTGTCTTATGAATCTATGCGGGTTTTCGACCATCAAATGCACATCAAGCAATAAAGTCGTTACCTTTCTCGCTGCCTCGACAATGAAAGGGCCGATGGTGATGTTTGGCACGAAATGTCCGTCCATTACATCGATGTGTATCATGTCAGCTCCGGCGTCTTCAATCTTTTTTATTTCTTGCCCCAGTCTTGAAAAATCAGCTGATAATATGCTTGGCGCTACAAGTATGTTTTTTTTCATCCGGGCTCTCCCAGGGTAATTTAGCTATAAGCTTAATTCCTTCTCTAGTTCTTCTTTTTGCTTGTCTTTCAAAGGCCCTATAATAGCGAGATTAAGGTCCTTGGAGTTAAATATGGCTCTCGCGACACGTTGCAAGTCGCGACTGGATACAGAATTCGCTCTCCTGATGATATTGTTTTTATCAGGCAGCTTGCCTGAGGAGACTACGTGTTCACCCAGCCACAGCATGCGTTCCAGAGTATCTTCCAGGGCGAGCAGGAGCTGCACCTTTAAAAATTCCTTTGCCCTTTTTAGCTCCTTTTCAGGAACAAGTTTGTCTTTAATCTTGCTCAGTTCTTTTATTATAAGCGCGACCGTCTCTTTAGCCTTTTTGTGGTCTATGCCTGCGTTTACAATAAAGCCGCCCGTGCCTTGATATCTTTTTACACCTGTTCCTATTTCATAAGCAAGTCCTCTTTTTTCCCTTACATTCTCAAAAAGCCTTGAAGACATGTTTGCGCCTAATATAATATGTAAGAGACTCAATACGTACCTGTCTTCATGCATCCTTCCGAATGTATGCACTCCCATAGAGAGACGCGTTTGCTCTGTGTCTCTATATAAGATCTTTATGCGCGGCCTTGATTGCGTATTGTTAAACCCGGTAAAAAAAACAGCCTTATTTTTCGGATTTACGCAGAATATTTTCTTGATCTTTCGGATGAGAGCGTCATGATTCAAATTTCCGCACAGGGCTACAACGATGTTTTTAGGTGCATAGTTTATTTTTTTGTATTCCAAAAGATTCTGGCGCGTAACCCCGCTTACGGACTCGATGTTTCCAGCAACAGACAGGCCCAGGGCATGTCCTGGCCACATCAATTCGCTCAGCATGTCTTGCACGTAATGATTTGGCAGGTCCCTGTACATCTTTATTTCTTCCACAATAACCGTGCGTTCGCGCTCGATGTCCTTTTCAGGTATATGGGCATTAAGGACCATATCAGAAAGAACGTCAAGCGCTACATCCGTGTGGCGTCTGCCAACTTTGGCTAGATAGCAAGTCACCTCTTCAGACGTAAAGCCATTTAACGACCCACCTCTACCCTCTATCTCTTCTTTGATACTGCGGCAGCTCCTGGTAGGCGTGCCTTTAAAGATCATGTGTTCTAAAAAGTGAGAGATTCCTGAAGAACGCTCGCTTTCGATTCTCGAACCTACACCAATCCATATTCCTATTGCCGCTGATTCCATGCGCGGTATATGGTTCAACACGATTCGAACGCCGTTATTCAGGTTTATTTTTTTGTACATGCTCTTCCAGATATGACTGCAAAATTAGCTGGGCTGCGATCTTATCAATGGCTAGTTTACGTTTTTTTCTTGAAACATTCGCTTCCAGCAACACGCGTTCTCCTTGTAGCGTGGTAAGCCGCTCGTCCCTTGTTTCTATGGTGACGCCTGTTTTCTTCTTTAGCTCGTCTATAAATTCTTCCGTCAGTTTTACACTAGTGCCTTTTGTCCCGTTCATATTAAAAGGCAGTCCGACGATTATCTTTGAAACATCGTATTCTTCTACTAAAGAGCTGATTCTATTTAATGTGCCTGATAGGTCTTCGCGTTTTATAGTCTCTATACCCTGGGCAATAAGATTTAGTGCGTCGCTGACCGCAACGCCTATGCGTTTTTGCCCGACATCAAGAGCCAGTATCCTCATTTGAAACTCCTTACAAGCTCCTTTACTTCTTGAGCCCTGCTTTTATTGCAAACCAAGGTCCCTGATTTGGTCTGAATTATTATCAGGCCATTTACCCCTATTACGCCGATCTTCTGGTCCCTCTCTCCTATTATAGTAGAGTTCTTGACATCTATGAGCGCGCTGTTGGAGAGAACGATATTGCCTTTACTGTCCTTGTCATATATCTCTTCTATACTGGACCAAGATCCTATGTCCACCCAATCAAAGCCCGCTTTTACGCAAAACACCTTTTGCATCCTATCTTTTGCAGCGAGTTCCATAACGCCATAATCTATAGATACAGGCCTAAATCTCGAATATTCCTTTGACAACCTTAACGAATAACCTTTTTTCCCCTCAAACCTCACGGCATCTTTTAGGCTGTAATATAAAGTCGGCATGTACCTCTTTAGCATAGCCAGCACAGAATCAACCTTACACACAAAAACTCCGCTATTCCAGAAGTAATTTTTGTGTTTATAAAATCTCTCCGCCGTTTTCTTTTTTGGCTTTTCTGTAAATCTTTTTACTCTGTAATAGCCTGATAGCTTTTCCCCTGTTTCGATATACCCATATCCAACAGAAGGATGTTTTGGTTTTATGCCTATTGTCACTAGTCCAGAATCAGCGTTGGCTATTCTCTCGGCAAGCAAAAGGTCTTTAAAAAAGCTCTCTGAATTTTTTATTATGTGATCTGCCGGCAGTATTACCATTGTGGGTCTCTGAGCCCTTTTCTTCAATAGCAATGCCGATAGACAAATAGCCGCGGCAGTGTCTTTCCCCTCCGGCTCCAAGATAATGTTGCGTTTTTCAAGAAGCGCAATATAAGGTTTTAAAGCAGGGTATTGTTTTTTGGTTGTCACAAGAAATATGTTTTGCAAAGAGATGTGCCGATTCAGTCTTTTTATGGTCTCCTTGATCATCACATTTTTTGTGCCAAAGGCAAGGACGTGTTTGGACCTACCCTTTGCGCTCTTCGGCCACAATCTCTCGCCTTTTCCGCCAGCCATGATTATCGCATACATTTTTTGCCCCCTTGAGTCCTTAAATAAAAATCCGAACCTTACAGTATGAGCTTTTTTACAAACCTGCCTACTTTTTTCACCAAATCTTTCTTGCCGATGTTTTTTTCAATCACTTTTATAATGGCACTCCCTACGATGATGCCGTCGGCAAATCTTGAAATTGACTGTACCTGTTTTGGCTTGGAAATACCAAAGCCAACACATACAGGCTTATTCGTCACCTTCTTCACATCTTTCAGGCTATCAGAAATCTCGCGCGGCAATTTTTTTCTTTCGCCCGTTGTGCCTGTAAGCGAGACATAATAAATAAATCCGCTTGATGAGAGAGCTATCTTTCTTATCCTCTCTGTTGAGCTCGTGGGAGCTACAAGATGGACGATTGAAAATCCTTTGCTTTTTGCAATAGATCGCAGCTCGCTTGATTCCTCAGGAGGCAGGTCAGGCACGATCACGCCGTCAACCCCCGCGGCTTTTGCCTCATGAACGAACCTCTTGAGCCCGTAATGATGTATCAAATTGTAATATGTTAAAAAAACTATCGGCACCTCTGACTTCAGCCTGACATCCCTGACTGCGCCATAAACAGAATCCATGTTAATCCTGTTCTTTAGCGCTCGCTCAGAGGACCTTTGTATGGTTGGGCCGTCTGCAAGAGGATCGGAAAAAGGCACCCCAAGCTCGATAATATCAGACCCTTGTCTTTCTAATTCAAAAACCAGCTTTTTTGTAATATCCAGAGAGGGGTCGCCGGCCATTATGAATGATATAAACGCCTTTTTTCGCTTCTTTTTTAATTCCCTGAATTTTCTATCAATACGATTTGCCATAGCGCATTGCGGCACGCCCTTTAAAGACCGAGGGCTTTAACTATATCAATATCCTTATCGCCTCTCCCAGAGAGACAAATAATCACGATATTGTTTTTCTTTAATATTGGTGCCAATTTTCTTATAGCATAATATATCGCATGGCTCGGTTCCAACGCAGGTATAATGCCTTCTATCTCAGACAGCATCTTAAATCCTTCAAGAGCCTCTTTGTCATTTACAGCTACATAGGCGGCCCTGGAGATCTTTTTATAATATGAATGCTCCGGGCCTACTCCAGGGTAATCAAGTCCGGCAGATATAGAGTGGGCAATTTTTATTTGACCATCTTTGTCCTGAAGCAGGTAGCTCTTGCTTCCGTGCAAGATGCCTGGCTTGCCCTTGCAAAGCGCAGCTCCATGCCTTCCTGTAGTCAAACCCAAGCCCCCCGCCTCCACGCCTATAAATCTTACTTTTGATTTAAAAAAGGCGTGGAAAAATCCTATTGAATTGCTCCCGCCGCCGACACAAGCGACTAAGTAATCAGGCAGTCTTTTCTCACATTTTAAAATAGCTCTTTTTGTCTCCCTTCCGATTATAGACTGGAAGTCTCTTACCATTGTTGGATAAGGATGCGGGCCCACAACAGAACCCAGCACGTAGTGCGTTGTGCGCACGTTTGTGACCCAATCTCTTATGGCCTCGTTAGTAGCGTCCTTAAGGGTTTTGCTGCCCGAGCAAACAGGCATAACCCTCGCGCCCAGGAGCTTCATCTTGTACACATTTAGCGACTGGCGCTGGATGTCTTCCACGCCCATGTATATATCGCACGGAAGCCCGAACATAGCTGCGGCAGTCGCAGTAGCGACCCCGTGCTGGCCAGCGCCTGTCTCTGCTATTATGCGCGACTTACCCATTCGAACTGCCAGAAGCACTTGGCCAAGCGTATTATTGATTTTGTGGGCGCCTGTGTGCAGCAGATCTTCTCTTTTAAGGTAGATTTTTATACCTGTTTTTTTTGAGAGATTAGCGGCAAAATAAAGCGGGGTAGGTCGACCCGCGTAACTATTCAACAATCGGTCCAATTCTCGCCTAAACCTAGGATCCTTAAGGGCTTTTTTGTGTTCTCGCTCGAGCTCCTCAAGGGCTACCATTAGAGTTTCAGGCACGAATTTTCCGCCAAAGCCTTTAAATTTCCCATTCTTATCCGGCAACATACTCTATCTCCAATATAAGATATAAAGTATATAGTAAAAAATCTAAGGTGTCAATAGGCAACGCAACTTGATAAATCCTCAATGACAAAAAGAGATACTGAAGAAAGCTTGATAAGGCGCATGGCGTTTTATTTATCTATGATTATTTCACACTTTGGGATAGAATTCAAAAACTGCCGGCCGTAGGATTTATTTATTATGCGGCTATCAAGGATGGCGATTATGCCTGTATCCAGCTTGCTTCTGACCAACCTGCCAAACCCCTGTTTAAACCTTAATACAGCTTCAGGAAGATTGTATTCCAAAAAGGCGTCTTTCCCTTTTTTCTGCATATCTTCGATTCTGGCTTCTATGACAGGATAATCCGGGACTGCAAACGGCAATTTTGTTATTATCACATTTGAAAGCGCCTTGCCCTGCACGTCTATTCCCTGCCAAAAACTGTCCACGCCAAAAAGAACAGAGCCCGCATTGTCTTTGAATCTCGACAGCATTTTGCTTCTTCCGAGCCCACCTCCTTGCTTGAGGACATTAAGCCCTTTTTCAGTCAGGTAGCCTTCAAGTTCTTCGTAGACAATGTTCATAAGGGCATAGCTTGTAAACAGCACAAACGCGCTGCCGTTTGTAAGCTCGATATACTTCTTGATTTTTTCTGCTAGAGCATGGGAATACTCTATGAGATTAGACGGCAACGGCATGTTTTTAGCTATATACATCCTGACCTGATTTTTATAATCAAAAGGTGAGCCAAGCCTTAGTTCTTTCGAATCCCCTATGCCCAGGCGACCCTTAAAATATTTAAAAGTGCCCTTATCCACCGAGAGCGTTGCGCTGGTCAGGATCATTGGCTTGTGCGCGGAAAAGAGCCTGGCACCTAAAATATTTCCTATGTTTATTGGCGCGGCGTTAATAGAAACCTTATTAACGTTCTTGTTTTTCGAGCACTCTGTCCAGTATACATAATCATCAAGGGCCTGATTTAAAATAACGTCCAAGGAATCATTAAGTGCGTTTATTTTTTTAACGAACGACGATATCTCTATCTCATCCTCCTTGTTGGAGGTATTCTTTTTTGCGTCCATCAAGGATTCCGCAAGCTTGGAAAGAGGTATCTGCAGGCAATTATCCACAAAATCGGGTTTTCTTATTCTTAAGGAGTCAGATTCCCCCTGCAGTTTTCTGCCCTGAAAATACTCCTTTATTTCCTTAAAAAAGGATTCTGATTTTTTTCGAACAAGCTCCACCCATTCCATGCTATCATGGGCGCCGATAGTCAATAAAAACCCTTTTTGTTTTCTGGGATTGAATAAAAGCTCCATTAAATATCTGATGCCTGAATTACTAACAGTTGCTCCTAGATGCTCTGTTGCCACATTTTCTATGCTATGCGCCTCATCAAACACGAGCACGTCACATTCAGGAAGGATGCTTTTCTGCTCATCCTCTATCGCCAGATTTGAAAAAAAGAGATGATGGTTTACGATCAATATACTGGCCTCGCGCATATTTTCTCTGGCCCTTTGAAAAAAACATTGCTTGTAATAAGGACATTTCTTGCTAAGACAGCTCTCTCTATTGGCCGAAACCATGTCCCATACCCTTGGATCTGGCGCCTCGTCCAGATCGTAAAGCGAACCATCTTCTGTTTTATATGACCATGCCACGATCTTGGCAAACTGCCGCATTTCGTACTCGTCAGCAAAAAGGTCTTTTTGTTTAAAATTAGACCTGTGTAATCTTCTCAGGCAAAGGTAATTATGTCTGCCTTTTACAAGCACTGCCTTAAAATCCTTATCCATGGCCTTTTGGAGAAAAGGGATGTCTTTGTGGATGATCTGTTCCTGGAGGCTTATTGTATTTGTAGAGATTATCGCAACGGATTCGGTCTCAAAGACATGTTGCGCGATAGGCGTAAGATAAGAAAAGCTTTTGCCAACGCCTGTTCCCGCCTCGACCACGAGGATCTCTGAGTTAGAGATGGCTTTACTCGTAGCATCAGCCATCTCTATCTGCTCTTTTCTTATCTCGTAGTTCGGCAGGATCTTTGCGATAGGGCCGGATATGTCAAAAATATTAGTTATAAACCTGTCCATGTGAAAAATGAAAGCGCAACCCATGCTAACTTGACACATTTCTCATTGACTGATTTGTCAAGCTATCTTGATTTGCCAAACAAGGATATTCTTTTTTCTTCCCCTTTTTTTAAGCGCTTTATATTTGGCCTGTGCTTGTATGTTATCACAACACAGAGGATGCTCATAAACACAACGACTTCTGTTGATTGCCCGAAGATCAGGGTAAATAACGGCACTGAAACAGATGCTATGATAGAGGCTAGGGATATATACCCTGTTATAGAGAATACAATGCACCATACCAGGAACCCTATCCAGAATATCCCTGGTATAAGCCCTATCACGACCCCTGCGCTTGTAGCAACGCCTTTGCCGCCTTTAAACTTCAAAAATACAGGCCAATTATGTCCCAGTATGGCGACCAAGCCCATAAGCACTCTATAAAATTCAGGCCTTGGCGCCGGAGAGACATACATAACACAATTCGCAATATAGGTAACGCACACAAACCCTTTTAGGATATCTATTGCCAGAACCATTAGACCCGGAATCCTGCCAATAACCCTGAAGGTGTTTGTCGCGCCTACGTTGCCGCTTCCCAACTGTCGTATATCAACGCCTTTTAACAAGCGGCCAAAGATGTAAGCGGTTGGCGTTGAACCGATTAAATAGGCGGCAAGTACACCTAAAGATAATATAAAATAAGACATATTTGACTTCTCCTCGCCATCAACCTTCCCAGGGCTTTTGAATATCAAAAGACCCCAAAAGGTCAGTTATTTAAAAACCTTTTTTCTAAAATTTAGCTTTATCGGGACGCCCTCTAATGCTAATTCGCTTCTTAACCTATTGACAATCTGATTCCTGCTCTGTCCATTTATTACATCAGGGTTCTTAGCGATAATTTCAAACTCAGGAGGCGAATTTTTTATCGGTCTTATCGAATATAGCCTTGTTTCCTTTATTATGATGCGCTTCAATATCAGATTAAGGCGGTCTGTTGAAAAATTGGTTCTGGACCTTTGCGCAAGTTCGTACGCCCAATCCAACGTATCCAAAATATTCTGCCCAGTCAAGGAAGATACAAATAAGATGGGAGCGTTATAAATAAATCGCAGGTTTTTTCTTATTACTGCCTCATAGTCTTTCATCTTAATATCTTCTTTTTTACAAAGGTCCCACTTGTTCACCGTCAACACAAAAGGCTTTAATTTCTTCTGGACGATGTCTATTATTTTGTAATCCTCTTTGTCTATTCCAGCCATCCCGTCTATCAAAATCACGCACACGTCGCTTTTTTTTACACTCTGCTCGGTGCGCAATATGCTGAAATAGGTGACAGCGTCTTTGATCTTTTTTTTCGAGCGGATTCCCGCAGTATCGATTACAACAAAACCTTTCTTGTCTTTTTCAAAATAGGTATCTATCGAATCCCTTGTTGTGCCTGGCTCAGGGCTCACAATAACCCTTTCCTCGCCGAGTATGGCATTTACAAACAACGACTTGCCGGCATTGGGTTTGCCGACTACCGCCAATCTTACGGTGTTTTTCAATCCTCGGTCTTCTTCTGTAGGGTAAGGGTGCTCCTTGACAATGACCTCCATCAAGTCTCTTATGCCTGATCCATGCAGGCTGGATACTGCCACCGGTTCGCCCAGTCCCAGATTATAAAACTCATGGCAATGCTGCAGAAGCTGTTTATTGTCTACCTTATTTACAACCAGGACGACGGGCTTGCTAAATTTTCTAATAAGGTCGCATATCTTTTGGTCAAGAGGCAATACGCCATCTTTCACGTCGCACACAAAAAGTATCTTATTCGCTTCTTTTATGGCAAACATCACTTGCTTTTCAACAAGGGATGCCATTTCTTCGCTTCTATTAAAGCGCATCCCTCCCGTGTCTATTAATTTAAAAATGCTTCCTGAGAAATTTACGCTTTCGCTAAGCCTGTCGCGCGTCGTGGATTCCGCTTTTTCCACAACTGCCTTGCGCTTTCCCGTGATCCTGTTAAACAGGGTGGATTTGCCTACATTAGGCCTACCTATGATAACTATCTGAGGGGGGTTATGCTTATGAGGCTTCATTTAACTGCCTTGAACCGCGCCAGATGTAGTCTATTCCGGAAAGGATGGTGAAGAAAACCGCTGGATATATGAGAAATTTATTATATTTAAATATTACGAGAATTGTCAGTATGGCCATCATCTGAAAGAAGGTTGTTATCTTGCCGAGCCAGCTGGGTTTTATTGCCAAATGGCCTTTTAAAAAATATATTATTAAAGAACCGAGGATAATGATGATATCCCGGCTTATCACGGTTAAAGCTGCCCATGCAGGAATGCGCAGGTCTTCAGGGATGCTTTTTATGGTGGATAAAGATATGAACGCGCTTATTATAAGCAGCTTATCCGCTATCGGATCCAGGACTATGCCTAGGTCTGTTACCTGAGAGCGGCTTCGGGCAAAGCCTCCGTCAATCGCGTCCGTTAGCATGGCTATCGCAAATATGACAAGCGCCACAAGTCTAAGATATGGCCTCGCTTCCCCGTAATATAAAATACAGGCAATAAAAAAAGGTATTAAAAGTATGCGCAGCAGCGTTATCTTGTTGGCAAGGTTCATGATTTAGTCCAAACCTCTTTCAAATACTTTGGCAGGCCCGACGCCTCTTTAGGGCCTACAAGCACCTGCCATCCAGAAGCGTCCTCCAGTTTTCCGCTCAAGACCGAGACATACCCGGGAATAATGATTTTTTTATGCGAAACCGCGCTTTCTACGTCGAATTTTTTCATTGACTCGGATATACCTTCTGGCGTAAATTTTTCCGCTGCCCACGCCGTAAGAACACTCATGCCTTCTGAATCCGTGACAAGAAGATATGCCGGATTTTTACTTGCCTCTATCTCAGGCGAGACAGTATAAAATGTAAGGGAAAAATTAGTCGTTACCATAACGGGCGAATTTTTGTCAACCGCGCCAAAGGCGTACAGTTTTGGCTCAACAGTAACCGGCTTCTGCGGGTCTGTATAAATATTCTGCCGCAGGGTGACGACCGGAAGCAACACCTCTTTGTCTAAAGAATCTATCACGATTAAGCTCGCGTATTTTGCGATAAAGGTAGACGCCTCCTGCACCATCTGGTATTTTTCCTTGCTCTTTACAAATGCGATAATGGGATAACCAAAGGCCCGGTAATTTTTTTTCAGACAGAGCCTTCTGATCTGAGTAAAATCATTTATGGCCTGGTTTAGCGTTGACGGGTTTGGGTCTAAAACCAACTCCTCTATGCCTGACGAGGCTGCTTCCTGAGAAAGCTTGTCAAGCTCCTCTAATCCATCGGCTTTTAAGGCGAGCGGTGCCTTATAGCTCTTTGCTATCCGAGACATGTCTTTTAAATTGGCGCTCGTTGCCGCATATATCAAAGGTTTCTTGTCAGGATATTTTTTCAGGGCATCTTCGATCGCCTTTACGTTGTCGCTTATCAATATTATCGGTTTACCCGAGGCAGCAACAAGTTTATCCAGCGTATTGATAAATTTTTCGCTGGATGCGCTGGTATTGACCAGGGCTATCATGTCAATCTCAATATGCTGGCCGACTCTTTCAAAGCTAAGCCCTTCTATTGATTTAACCTTTTCTGTTAATTCAGAATCGGAAAGCGTGTCCTCTACGCTTATTGCTATCGCGGTCTGATGATAAAAGGTTTTTTCATGCCTGAATAAAACCGTTTCCCCTCCTGTTTCTACTTTGTTGTCGCCCGAACCAATAGTTATCGTCGCGATAGGCGGACGTGAAGCCTGAGCCAGAGAAGCCTTTGCTTCTTCTGAAATATCAGGGCATTGATCCAGAGATGTCTTTTTCATTGCCAGCTTCATCGCAAAGGCAAGACATGTCGGCGAACCGCACTTTTTGCAGTTTGTCTTTGGTAGCAATTTGTAAATATCTAAACCCGATAGAGCCATTTAGTCATCTCCTTTAATGAGTCCGCTTCGTTCGAACAAATCTGACCCTTGACATTTTTTGTTATCATAAAACTAACTCTTCTCCCGCTATCTTCTTAATAACCCCAAAAACCCTCAAGGATAAGTTCGGTCAGCGACTTACGTTCACTTCGTTGTGTAAGTCGCGACCTCACTTACATTACTACTTCCATTGTCAATGCTGGATGGCCGACCTTCTCTAGATAAGGCAATAGCTCTTCACTAGACGTAGCTACTGTCTCATCTGCTATTTTATTTATTAAGTCAGGCTCTCCCAATTCCTTGCCTCGTTCTTTTAGTTTATCGCTAAGCGCCTCTTTTAGCTCCTTGGGCATCCATACTATTCTTTTAATACCGCCTTCCGCAGAGATAAATTTTTTACTTGTGATATAAAGCCTTCCTATGCCCATGAAACCCGGAGTTTGCTGACCCCCGCCGATTGTTCCTGCCAGGGTTGAAAAGCCCATGCCAGCCGGCGTTGCGCCCGCGTATTCCCTGTTTACCACCATAAACCCGTTTACCTCCGGCAATATGGCTATTATGCATTCAAAGCACCCGCAGCTGGTCTCAGGTGAATCTATGATAGAATATCCGCAAAACCTCTCAAGCGTGCGATTGGATTTCTGCGATAGAATTTCATTCACGCCTTTCCACTCGCCTTTTACAGGATCAAGGCATTCCCCTTTTTTGATAGGCTGATTGGGCCCTGTCGGATTCAACTCATAAGACGCCTTGGCGTCCAGCCAGTTGTACGCTCCGCACAATCCGATCCTTTCAGGTTTTATTATACAAAGATGGTTTGGCGCAAAACTCTGACAAAGCGTGCATGTCCAGAATAAATCAACGTTTTCATCTGTCATGCCTGCAACGCGCGCGTCTCTTTCATTATATGATTTTTGCGCCTCTTTTATTTTTTTCTCCACATCTTCCTGTTTTGTGTAAATCGTTACCTGCACTTTATCAGCTATCGCGCTGAACACATCGTGAAAACGCGCATGCAGTATTACGCCAAAATGTTTGAGTTTTAACCCTTTATCTTTTGCGTCCTTGGAGATCCTTATCCAGCACATGTCTCTCTGGCCCATGTGGAATATGCCCATCGCTTCATTCAAGAAGCTGTGCATCTGTCTCTCCAGTATAGGTTCAAAATCCTTTTGCATCTTTCTGCCGGCGACCTCTGCGACTATTCCTAAAGGAGCAGCGTCTCCTTCTTTGATATCGTCCACTTCCGGACCAATGACTTCGATCTTGCCATCCTCTATCTTATCCGCACCCACCATTTTGACATATTCAAATGCGGTTGAATATTTGCCGCCAAATTGCGCAAACATTTGCTCGCGTCTAACGCGTTCGCCTTCAAACGCCGGAGAATAAGACACAGGTATCGGTATCTCTGAGACCTTTAATTTTATTCCCCTTAATTCAATAGCTGTCGGGACTATTTTTTTGTGGTCTAGCTCTTTTATCACGTGTTCATAGGTACATATGCCGGTTGGTCGTATCTCAGGAATATTAGTATCGGCTATGATAGGAAATCCCATATTTATAGCGCCTGCGCCAGTTGCGTATTTTATATCATCCAACTCGCCCAAAACCATGCCAAACGCAAACACCCTGTCTTTACAATACTTCAGGCATTTAAGCGCCTCCCCTTTTTTATGGCCACCAAATGTAAGAGCGCCGCGAATTGCCCAGTTTAAAGGATATATTGCGCTCAAGCTATCCCTGCCATAGGGTACTATATAGGTATCCCATCCCATCTCTACCTTCTCTTCTATGAGCTGGTCAATAATACTTCGGTCATTTACTGAACTACCAATAAATGTCATTATGCTGCGTTTTTGAAGCTCGCGTACAATATTAACAGCGGTCTTATTGTCAGGCGCTGCGCCTAAAATAGCTGCGAATCCTGGCATTCTTCCATCCACAAGCTGAATACCAAGTGTGCGCAGAATGGTGTCTGAGAAAAAACCATTACAGTCCTTCTGTGGCTCCTGGTTATATAGGTATCGTAATGCCATTATGATCTCTTCGCACAATAACGTTGCGACACCTGAATCCAGAGTATCCCCCAGATAAGGCAGCCATATCTTTTCAGTAGGTTCATCATGGAGGAGCGTCTTTGAAAACTGCAGCACCTCTTTGGCCTCTGCGAGAGTCTTCACTTCTTTCCCAAGAAGAGCGTAGGCCATTGGGAAATAAAAAGCGGTCTCTGGAAATTTGACCTCGCAGTCTTCGTTCTTTTCTTTAATTGCCTTATTCAGAAAATCCTCTGCCTCTTTGTAAATTTTTTGCGCGCCTCTTATGGCAGCTGATGCAATTATCTTTGACATGCCCCCTCCACTTTAGATATTTTTTCTTTTAATTTTTTACGTCTGCAATTTTCACAAAGTTCGAATATGTCCTGAAGTATATCTATTTTCCCTTTAAGATGGTCTAATTCTTTTATAGTGGCAAATCTGGCGCCGCAACACTTGCAACCGGCCAGCTCAAGCTCTGTCTTACGGTCATGTATTTTGCGTACCTTTAGTATATCCTCCATCTTTATCGCGCCTGTAGGGCAGACAAATGCGCATGCGCCGCACCCAATACAGTCCTCAGAATGCTCTGCGAACGGTGTATCAATCTTCCTGTCCGCGCCGCGACTTACAAAACTAATAGCGCTTTTACATATTATATCCTTACATGCGCGTACGCAGAGTCCGCAAAGGACACACTCTTCCTTTTCATTCGCGCTCTTTAATCTTTTCGCCTCAACACCCATGTCTTTTGCAAGTTTCTGTATCCTTTCTGAGTTTGGGCAGCGCGCCAGTAAAAGCTCCACGACAAATTTCCGGGCCGTTTTTGCCTTTTCCGATTCAGTCTTTATAATAAGCCCGTCCCATACCGGGTAAGTGCACGCGGTAATAACGCTCGAGCGCCTGGGTGTAACTATCTCGACCTGACAGACCCGGCACGCACCATAAGGCTCAAGCGCCTCGTGATGACACAAGGTAGGTATGTCTATGCCTAAACTATTCGCTACCTCTAATATAGTCGCGCCGGAGGCGACCTCTACTTGCCTGTCATCAATGGTTATCTTTATCATTTTATTTGTCTTCATGATATCTTGACAGCCTCGAATTTACAGACGTCGTTGCAGATTCCGCATTTAATGCACTTAAGCTGGTCTATCTTATGTTTCTTTTTCTTTTCTCCGGAAATAACCTTTTCAGGACATTCGTTTTTGCAAACACCGCAGCCAGTGCACCTGGATTCATCGATAGAATACTGTATCAGCGCGGTACAGGTGCCAGCTGGACATTTTTTATCATTGATATGCGATTCATACTCGTCGCGAAAATATTTTATAGTAGTCAATACAGGGTTTGGCGCGCTTTTACCCAATGCGCACAAAGAAGTTGCCTTGGTCAAGTTTCCTAATTCCTCTAGGAGCTCAACGTCTCCAGTTATTCCCTGGCCCTTAGTAATCCTGGTAAGCGTATCTAACATATGAGTTGTGCCTTCGCGACAGGGCGTGCATTTTCCGCAGGATTCATTTATGGTAAACGATAAAAAGTACCTGGCTATATTGACCATGCAGGTGGCCTCATCCATGACTATCATGCCGCCGGACCCCATCATTGAGCCTGCATCAGACAGTCTTTCATAGTCTACTGGCAGGTCCAATAGTTTTTCTGGAATACATCCGCCTGATGGGCCGCCTGTCTGGACCGCCTTTAGTTTTTTTCCGCCGGGTATGCCGCCACCTATTTCATAGATCAACTTGCGCAATGTTATGCCCATTGGCACTTCAACGAGGCCGGTATTATTAATATTTCCTACCAGAGAAAATATCATTGTGCCTTTGCTTTTTTCAGTCCCTATCTTTGCAAACCACCTAGCGCCTTTATTTATGATCAATGGCACAGCTGCCCATGTCTTAACATTATTTAAAGTCGTAGGCCTGTCCCAAAGACCCTTTTCAGTTGCATGAGCATGCTTAAATCTGGGCTCACCAAGCCTGCCTTCTATGGAAGCCATTAATGCAGAGGACTCACCGCATACAAATGCGCCTCCGCCCCTCTGTATGTAAATATTAAAATCCTTACCAAGGAACCCGTGTTCTCGCGCCTGGCGCAAGGCGATCTCAACGTGTTTTATTGCCAAAGGATATTCATTGCGCACATATATATAGCCTTCTTTTGCTCCAACACTATAGGCGCCTATCAGCATGCCCTCTATGACAGCATGAGGATTTCCTTCAAGAATGCTCCTATCCTGAAAAGTGCCAGGATCCCCTTCATCCGCATTACAGATCACATATTTAATTTTGCCTTCGGCTTTGTAGCATGATTCCCATTTTCTGCCAGTAGGAAAGCCGCCGCCACCACGACCTCGCAATCCAGAATTTTTTATTTCCTCAATCACCGCCTCAGAAGACATCTTGGTTCTTGCTTTAGATAGGGAGCTATAGCCGCCTATTGCGATATAATCTTCGATCTGTGTAGGATCGATCTTGCCATTATTGCCAAAAATAAGCCTTAGCTGTTTTTTATAAAAAGGTATTTCATGTTCATGGGTTATTTTTTCTCCGGTTGCCGGATCTTTATATAATAAGCGATCGACTGTTTTATTTTCGATGATCGTTGTCTGGATTATATCTGGCGCATCTTTTGCTTGTACTCTCTGATAAAAGATCTTGCTTGGATGTATCACGACCACCGGACCTCTTTCACAGAACCCATGGCAACCAGTGGTGCGGACAGTCACCTTTTGAGATATCTTTTTTACAGCTATCTCTTTCTTGAATGCCTCTTCCAGTCCAGCCGCGCCGGATACAGAACATCCTGTGCCTTTGCATATCGCAATACAAGGCTTGTCAGAATCTTTTTTGGATAAAGCAGATTTTTTAGCTTTTTTGGGCATTTTTCTTTTGAGCAATATATTTTTTCAAAACTGCGCTTACCTTTTTGGCATTCATGCTGCCATAATATTCACCATTAACCACCATTAAGGGGCCTAATGCGCAAGCCCCTAAACAATTAACAGTCTCTAGTGTAAATTTCTGGTCTTCTGATGTTTGGCCAGGTTTTATCTTTAGCGTCCTTTGAATTTCACCCAGGATCTTCTCGGCTCCGCGCACATGACACGCAGTCCCCATGCATACAGAGATCAAAAACTTGCCGCGCGGCTTCAGGCTAAACGCCTTATAAAATGTAGCCAGGCTATAGGTCTGACTGAGGGGGATGTTTAATTTTTTTGTTATGCGCTCAAGATCTTTTTTTGGCAGATAATTATGTTTATTTTGGATCTCCTGCAGCATGCAAATCACATCGACTTTTTCAGATTCCCTGGTCTTTGCCATTAGATCAGCTCTTTCTCCTTTTTGAATTTGACCAAATACTCTCTTTTCTTGCCTTTGGATACCTCTTCTATGGACTTAAACTGCATGGCCTTGCTCGGACACGCTGCTACGCATGCAGGCGCTTCGCCTTTTTCAAGCCTTTCAAAGCAGAGGTCGCATTTGGTTACAGCTGCGCCTCCTCTAGCCATGCGAATCACGCCAAACGGACAGACCAGTACGCACCACTTGCACCCGATGCAGAGCTTGTCTTTTATCAGGACGGGCCCGCCGTCTTCTGATTTTATCGTGGCTTCTGTCGGACAGATCTTAACACAAGGCGCATCTTCACAGTGCCGACATTGTAGAGGCATTGCTAAATCATCCATTCCCTCGACCTTGACCCTTGTCTGAGGAAGAGGGTCTTCACAAATTGCCTTTGCCAGGTCCTTTGACTCCGAATGCGCTATTGCGCATTGAAGCTCACAGGTCCTGCATGCCAAACATTTTTTCGGATCAATTACAATGATCCCTTTCATGTCCTTGCTCCAACTGTTGCCTCAGCATACATCATAGACCCAAGTTTAAGCGCCTCGCGCTTCTTATTAATATGTTCGATCATAAGTTGCGCTGCCTTTACAGGATCGCTTTCAAATGCCCATTTACCGCCAAACATAGGCTCGATCTCATTACAGATATAGTTTGAGACATTCTTGCTGCCAAGGACCCTTAAAGGAGAGCCTATAACGACAAAAATGCCTGATGTAACAAAATACCACCCTATTGCTATTGCCTTTTCTGACATCCACTCGGGCGCTGCGCCTGCAACAGGAAGTTCGTCAATGCTAGCGCCAATACCGCCTTCTTTTACCATTTCACAGCATGCCGTTAAGATCCTCGTGTTATCAACACAGGAACCTGTGTGAAGTATTGGCGGTATGCCGACTGTTTCGCAGATCTCCTTAAGCCCGTCCCCCGCATATTTAAATGCGGCCTCAGGCGTCAAAAGCCCTGCCTTTCCGCACGCGCCAGCAGAGCAACCTGTCTGTACTACAAGCACGTCATTCTTTATAAGGTGTTTTACCATATCAGCGTGGCACATGCTTGATTCATTTTTAGGGTTATCGCAACCTACAACGCCTGCTACGCCCCTTATCCTTCCGCTTATTATCGCGTCATTGAGAGGCCTGTAGGTGCCTCTAAAAGTGCCTCCGAGATTGTAAAAGACATTTTCCATGGTAAACCCAGCCACGATAGTCATTTTTTCTTTGGGGATATTCACCTTGGTCTTGTCTCTATTTTTATAATTTTCAATAGCCTCGGTCAAGATCTTTTTAGCGATTTTTAGTGCCTCTTTTTCATGAAACTCAATATGCTCTATTCCTTTAAACTTTGCCTTTGGCGAAGTAGAGATGAGTTTTGTGTGGTAATTTTTGGCAACCTCTGAAAGCGAAGGCATGATGCATTGTATGTCCACGACCATTGCTTCGACTGCGCCCGTAATTATTGCCAGCTCCTGCTGCAGGAAGCCTCCTGCCATAGGCATGCCATGCCTCATCAAAATCTCTGCGGCAGTACAACATATGCCCGCAAGGTTAATACCTTTTGCGCCGCTTTTCTTTGCCAGCTCTCTGATTTCCTTGTCTTGACTGGCAGTAACTATCATGTCTGACAATGTGGGCTCATGCCCATGGACCAAAATATTCACCTCGTCTTCTTTTAATACGCCGAGATTTACTTCCGCGCGTATAGGCTGCGGTGAGCCAAAAAGGATGTCGCTAAGGTCAGTCGCTATCATGGACCCGCCCCAGCCGTCTGCAAGCGATGCTTTGATACCCTGCTCAGTCACATGTTTATATTCGTTATCGCACCCTATATGAGTACGCGAGAGAGCCTGGACCACTTCTATATCAATGCCTACAGGAGTCACGTTAAATTTTTTCCAGTTTTCACGCTGTTTTTTTGGAGCTCTCTTGAGAAGCGTGAGTTCGCCTTCCTGATTGCCGAATTCCTTCAAGATCTTTTCACCTAATTCTTCAGCTATCTTAAGGTCATTTTTGCCATCTATCTTTAATCCAAACTCTTGAGCCATGGTTCGTAATTTTTTTGGGTCTTTTATCTGATAATCCTTTGCCTGCCCCCTGCCTAATTCAAGTAAAGTCCTGGCAAGATCACGGCCGTGATCAGAGTGACACGCGGCGCCCGCAGCAGCGTTGCGTACAAGGTTTCTCGCGGCTATGATATCGGCATCTGCCCCGCATGTACCGACTTGTGCGCCCTCACCAAATGGGTCTATGCGACAAGGGCCCAGATTACATATCTTGCAACACACCCCTAGCGCACCAAAACCGCATTGCGGTTCCTGCTCTGCAAAGCGATCCCATACTGTAGCGATGTTGTTCTTTTTGGCAAGTTCTATCAGCTTATCATTTACAGGATTACCCGTTGGTTTTGACATTTATGACCTCCTCCAGATCTTTTATGAATTGCGAATCACTCGGCAGGGCGCCTCTTGCAGCTAAAAGATTTTCATCCAGGTCTATAAACCCTTCGACCCTCAAGCCCTTTATATTCTTATTTATAAAATCCTTGTCCTGGCCGGAACGGATCTTGTTCCCTATGACAAATACCTCTTTCACTTTCAAATTCTCAGCCAGATTTTTTATCTTGCTGGCAGTATCCAGCGATGTAAAATTCGGCTCTACCGCTATTATAAATTTATCCACTGCCCCAGCCGTACCTCTTCCTAAGTGCTCTACCCCGGCCTCCATATCCACCACGATAACTTCATCCCTGTTTAAAAATACATGACTCAACAATGCCTTTAGAAATGCGCTTTCCGGACAAACGCAACCGCTCCCGCCTTTTTTTACAGTCCCCATCTCTATAAGCCTGATGCCGTTATAAAGTTTTGAAAATTTATCCGGGATATCGTCTACCTTGGGGTTCAGCTTAAAAAATGCGCCGACTTCTCCCGTGCGCTCAAGTATTATTTTTTTTAATTCAGCGATCGGCGTAGGCCTTTCAGGAAGCCCTATCGCTGTCGCAAGGTTTGCATCAGGGTCGGCATCTATCGCTATTACCTTCTTGCCTTGATCTCTAAAAATAAAAGCAAGCCCTGCCGCAATAGAAGTCTTTCCCGCGCCGCCTTTTCCAGTAATGGCTATTTTCATAATCCAGCTGCGTCAAGGACCAAAGGGACCTTCTTATCCCACCCAATGGGCATGACGTGAATGCCCTGACACATGGGCTTGAGTTCCTTTATAAGCCGCGCCGCTATCTCTATCGACTTGGCGCTCTTATCCTGCGTCTTGTCCATTTCCTCTATAAGGTGATCGGGCACGAACACCCCGCTGACGTTTTTGTTCATAAATCTGGCCATGCCGGCGGATTTTAAAAGCACAATGCCCGCGATAATCGTGGTTTTTAAATGCCCTGTGGCCTCCATAAATTTTTTAAATAAATCTATATCGTAAATCGCCTGGGTCTGAAAAAACTGCGCGCCCCTATCAATCTTTTTTTCCATCTTTATGATCTCGGGTTCTATTGGGTCGGCCCCGGGGTTCACAACCGCTCCTACGCAGAATTCAGGAGAGCCTTTTAATTCTTTTCCTGCCATATCTTTTCCTGAGGCCAGTCCCCTGATTGCATCAAGCAACTGCACTGAATCCATGTCAAACACAGGCTTTGCCTGCGGATGGTCGCCAAGAGCAGGATGATCCCCTGTGAGCGCCAGCACATTCTTTATCCCAAAAACAGATGCGGACAAGAGATCTGATTGCAGGGCGAGCCTGTTCCTGTCTCTGCAGGTAATCTGAAATACAGGCTCTATCCCGCGTTCTATCAAAAGTTTGCAGATGGCCAAAGACCCAACGCGCATGACAGAACTCTGCAGGTCAGTCACGTTTACGGCATCTACCCTGTCTTTGATAAGGAGGGCGTCTTTTAACACCTCTTCGATGTCAGTGCCTTTTGGCGGGCCTATCTCAGAGGTAAGGATGAATTTTCCTGCTTTGGTTTTATCGCATAAGGACATTTTACACACCTCTTATTGTTGTAGTTTATATGCCGTCACAAGATTTTTCATTAATATTGCCACAGTCAGCGGTCCTACGCCGCCCGGCACAGGGGTAATATAAGAAGCCTTTTCCTGAGCGCTGTCAAATTCTACATCGCCTACGAGCTTTCCCTCAACCCTGTTTATCCCAACATCAATTACAATAGCGCCATCCTTCACCCATTCGCCTTTGATAAGTTCTGCCTTACCAACGGCCACGACCAATATCTCCGCGTTTTTAACAAATTCCGGAAGCCTACCCCTTTCGCCAGTCGCGATATGACAGACAGTGGTAGTGGCAAATTTATTCAAGAGCATTAATGCCAATGGTTTTCCAACTATTTCGCTGTGACCGACGATAACCACTTCCTTTCCGTACAGCTCAAGCGATTCTATTGAATTCAAAAGCTCCATGCAGCTGGCAGCTGTGCACGGCAAGATCTTTGCGTTTCCAAACACGATCTCCCCCATGTTCTCAGGGTGCACAGCCTCAACATCCTTTAAAGGACATATATATCGCGAAATCAATTTAGCGTCTACCTGGGAAGGAAGCGGCATCTGAATCATGATACCGTTTACTGATTTATCCTTGTTAAACCCGTCGATTACCTTTACAAGCTCATCCTGAGATATCTTTTGGTCTAACTTCTCAAGGCGGTATTCTATGCTGAGGTTTTCAGCGTTTTTTTTCTGGGATTTCAAATATACCTCTGAGGCAGGGTTCTCGCCAACCTGGATACTGACCAATTTAGGCGTTTTATTGTATTTTGTTTTTAGAAGCTCGACCTCTTTTTTTATTTCTTCCTTGATGTTTTTTGAAAGGGTTTTTCCGTCCAAGAGACTTGCAGCCATGGTCACCTCATTTTATTTTGGGTTTTACTTATCGCGTCCTTGTATAAAAAAGTACTTTCTTTTTTTATTTCTTCCAGCAAAGCCCGTTCTTTTTTTATAAAATCCTCATCCTCTAAGCCTTTTAGGTTTATCTCAGCATTAAAAATTCCGGAGTTAAAAGAGGCCTCTAAGAGCTCAGCGCCACAGCCAACATCTGTTATTAAGTTGGGGTTGCCTTTTTCCGGGAGCAAGACAGCTATTTTCAAGGCCTCGATAGATACCTTGCATGTTTTTAAAGAGGTACGATAGCCGTCTTTTAGGGCCTTATCAATAACTTTTTTATCTTTTGACTTAAAGGCATCTCGTATAACCGAATAGCATTTTACATCATCGTCTATTAATGAACAAAACTCTTTTTCTATCTTCCTTAAAGATGCGAGGTAAGTTTGCATGTCCACTCCAAGGTCTTTATATTTTTCGTTTCCAAGCGTGAAGTTGCACACCATCTCAAGTAACGCTACCCCAAGCGCTCCTGAAAAAGCCGCAGCGCTTCCCCCTCCTGGCGCTGGTTTACGAGCCGCCAGATCTTCAACGTATCTTTTAATGGATCCGGAAATGTACATTAAAATAGCCCTGCCACTTTCCCGTCTTTGTCTATATCCACCTTTGTTCCAGCGGGTACTGACGGTAAGCCTGGCATAGTGCGCATTGTTCCGCACAATGGATACAAAAATCCTGCGCCTGCTGAAATCCTGATATCCCTGACCGGAAGGGTAAAGCCTTCGGGCCTTCCTTTTAAGCTAGGGTCATGCGAAAGTGAAAGATGGGTCTTTGCCATGTTTATAGGCAATTTATCATAGCCCAGTTTTGTGTAACAAGCTATTTTCTTTTCAGCCTCCTCCGAATACTCTACGCCCTTAGCCCCGTAAATCTTTTTCGCGATTTTTTCTATCTTTTCTTTTATAGGCAAGTCTAGCTCGTATAGGAATTTAAAATTAGATTTTTGTTCGCACATCTTGACTACGGCCCTTGCCAGATCCTTTCCGCCTTCTCCGCCTTTTTCCCAGACCTCGCTCAAAACAACATCCATTGCGCCCGCTTTTTTGGCTATATCTTTTATTGCATTTATCTCCCTCTCGGCGTCATAGAGAAATTTATTTACAGCAACCACTACCGGCACGCCGAACAACTTTAAGTTTTCTATATGCTTTACAAGATTCCCCGAGCCTTTTATTACTGCCTCTACATTTTCTTTTTTCACTAGCTCCATGTCCATTGGCCTTCCAGGAATGGCTTGGAAGGCGCCTCCATGCATCTTCAGCGCCTTTACAGTGCATACAAGCACTATGCCATCAGGTGGCTTAAGGCCTTTGGCCCTGCATTTTATATCCAAAAATTTCTCTGCCCCGCAATCAGCCCCAAAGCCGCTTTCAGTTACCACGTAATCCGCGAGCCTTAAAGCTATGAGGTCGGCCAACACAGAATTGTTTCCGTGAGCAATGTTGGCAAAAGGGCCTGCATGCATAATGCAAGGCGTGTTCTCCGTAGTTTGAATAAGATTTGGCTTTATGGCATCTTTTAAAAGCACGGTCATCGCTCCCGCGCATTTTAAATCCTCTGCGGTAACAGCCCTGCCTGCCTTAGTAGAGGCAACCACCATTCTCCCTAATCTTTTTCTCAAATCATCCAGGCCTGTTGTTAAGGCAAGTATTGCCATTACTTCACTTGCAACTGTTATATCAAATCCGGTGTCCCTGGGCACGCCGTTTTCTTTTCCGCCAAGACCGATCCTGATCTGGCGTAATGCCCTGTCGCTTATATCAACTACCCTTCTGACAACAATTGAATCCGGGTCTATGTCGAGCTTGTTCCCTTTTAATAAATGATTGTCGATAAATGCCGCAAGGAGGTTATTTGCCGCGCCTACTGCATGGATGTCCCCCGTGAAATGTAGATTAATATCTTCCATAGGCAAAACCTGAGAATACCCTCCACCTGCTGCCCCTCCTTTTATTCCAAACACAGGCCCCATAGAGGGCTGCCTTAGAGTTGTTATGACGCTTTTACCGATCTTTGCAAGTCCCAGGCTCAGACCTATGGTGGTCACGGTCTTGCCTTCTCCTAGAGGCGTAGGCGTAATCGCGGTAACGTCTATAAATTTTCCTTGTGGTTTATCTTTCAGGTGGTCCAAAACAGAAAGGGATATCTTGGCCTTATATTTTCCGTACAGCTCCAGATAGTCTTCTTTTATTCCTATCTGACGGGCGATTTCAAGGATGGGTTTTATCTTTGCAGCTTGCGCAATCTCAAGATCGCTAGGAACCTTTTTCAATATCCACCTCCAGGTTTTTGTTCGAGGCAAAGCCCCTTATTAAGATCCTGCCTCAATATTTGTACTGATCGACTAACTCAAACGCGTTCCTGAGCAGCTTTAGCTTTGGAGAAATGCTATTTACGTTCTCCACGCTCACTACGTCAAATCTGCAATTCTCCTCTTCTAATCCAAACCTTTTTATATACGACAAGGCTACCTTTGCAATCTGTGTCTGTTTTTTTCTGTTAATCGAATCTTCTGGCAAACCGAACCTTCTTGTGTTTCTGGCGCGAACCTCCACAAAGCAAACACAACCCCTGTGGCGGCCTATTATGTCTATCTCACCCTGTTTTGTCTTATAATTTTTCTCTATTATTTTGTATCCTTGCTTTTTCAAGTAAGATACAGCTAGATCCTCTCCGCGTTTTCCTGTGTCTATTCTTGCAAGGCTCATTTTATCTTAACGCGCGCAAAGCTCTTTCTGTGAATAGGGCACGGACCGCGTTTTTGTATTGTCTCTATATGAAATCTTGTGCCATATCCCTTGTGTCTTGAAAATCCATACCCAGGATACCTTTTGTCATAAGATACCATCATCCTGTCGCGCGTAACTTTGGCAACTATTGATGCCGCAGCAATTGAAACGCTCCTCGAGTCGCCTTTTATTATCGGGATCTTCCGGTAAGGGACATCAGGGTCGCAATCGCCGTCAACCAACACGCAGATACTGTCTCTTATCCTCGCCTCTAGTTTGTTGTTCAGCCGGCAATACTTGGTTACAACCTTTTCTACCGCCTCCTTCATAGCCAGAAGCGTCGCTATGCGTATATTTTGCCTGTCTATAAATCTAGGGTCTTTTAATCCTACGCCGAACAGGGATTTTTTTAAGATCTCCCTGTAAGACCTTTCCCTTTGTGCAAAGGACAATTTTTTGGAATCATCCAGCCTTTCGGCGTAACGGGGAAAGGTAAATCTTTTTAAAGGCGATGGCTTTAACAAAACAGCTGCCGCTATTACAGGTCCGGCCAAGGGCCCGCGGCCTGCTTCATCCAGGCCAAGGATCAGAGAGGCGCCATCAAGAAACGCCTTTTTTTCCCAAAGAAGCATCTTCCTTTTTATCAAACGTCCTCTCTTCTTCGACTTTCGTATCTTTTCCAATCTTTCCTCTTAGGTAATAAAGTTTGGATCTTTTAACCTTTCCCTTTTTTGCAACGACAACAGAGTCTATTGAAGGGGCATGCAATTGAAAAACCCTCTCCACGCCTTCGCCATAGGATATGCGCCTTACAGTAAAACTCTCCCTGACGCCAGAGCCCTTCTTTGCAATAACAATCCCCTCAAAGGCCTGCAGGCGCGTCTTGTCACCCTCTTTTATTTTTACAAATACCTTTACCGTATCCCCGACCTTAAAACTCGGTATATCTTTTTTCATAAAACCTGCTTCGATCTCAAGAATCTCCTTCATGATAGCCTCCTCCTTAATAGTTTTAATCTTGACTTATTTTATAAGATCCGGTCTTTTTCTTTTTGTTGTCTTCAAGGATTCTTTTCTTCTCCACCCTTTTATCTTCTTATGGTCTCCGGACAAAAGCACATCCGGGACTTTCATGCCCTTATACTCAGCAGGCCGGGTGTAGTGCGGGTATTCCAATAGGCCCTTTGCAAAAGATTCCTCGCTGGAAGAATCTTTATTGCCCAAACATCCTGGTAAAAGCCTTACAACGCTGTCTATGACTATCATTGCCGCAAGCTCACCGCCTGTTAAGACAAAATCCCCTATTGATATTTCCTCATCGACCAGGTGTTCCCTGATCCTCTCGTCAACGCCTTCGTAATGCCCGCAAAGTAATATCAGATGCTCGCGTCGCGCCAGCCTTGAGGCGTTTCTCTGGTTAAATCCAGGCCCTTTTGGGCTCATAAGGATAATCCTGGTCTTAAGCCTTTCGTCTTTGGTCTTGCGGCGTATATAATTTATAGCCTCAAAAAATGGCTCAACGTTCATGACCATCCCAGGGCCTCCACCAAAAGGCTTGTCATCTACCTTTTTGTGTTTATCCTTTGAAAAAACCCTCAGATCAACAATGTTTAACCTGACCACGCCTTTTTTCTGAGCCCTTTTTATTATAGACTCGCCCATCACGGCATCGAACATTTTCGGAAAGATGGTCAGGACGTCTATTCGCATAAAATCAACAAGACGGCGTGATTATTTCGCGCGCTCAAAGCATTTAAATAGCGTTTTGTTTTTTTAGCAGGGTCTTCACTGTCTCGGACGGGGTAGCGCCATTGGATATCCAGTATTTGGCCCTTTCCTTGTCCACTACTATAACCGCTGGATTTTTAGAAGGATCATAATAACCTATCTCCTCTATGGTCTTGCCGTCCCTTGCGCGCTTTTTATCGCATACGACTATCCTGCGATGTGGTTTCTTTTTTGTGCCAAACCTCTTCAATCTGATTCTTACCGCCATCTTTTCCTCCTCGTTTAATTGGTATTTTATCCGCCCACAAGGCGGGTTAAATTCGGACGCACGGTTTATGTCGGCCTGCAGCCTCCATAAATCATGTCCTCATTCAACTAATCTTCTTTTTCGCGCTTTATTCTTGCGCCCAACCTCTCTAGTTTTTCTTCGATGTTATGGTATCCACGATCCAAGTGATAAATCCTTGATATTTCTGTCCTGCCTTTGGCAACCAATCCTGAAAGTATCAGAGCTGCTGAGGCACGTAAATCTGACGCCATCACAGGCGCGCCGCTAAGATGGGACACACCTTTAACTATTGCGCTTGGGCCTTCGCGCATAATCTGAGCGCCCATTCTTGCGAGCTCGCTCACATACATAAACCTCTCAGGATATACCTTTTCTGTGACAACGCTAATGCCTTTGGTTGTGCTCATAAGGGCTGTCATCTGAGCCTGCATATCAGTAGGAAATCCTGGATAAGGAAGGGTTGTGACATCCACTGGTTTTGCGGAGCGCATTTTTTTTACGCGTACACCGTCCTTTACCTTTGCAATCTTAACGCCTGCGTCTTGCAATTTATCTACAATGGCGCCCAAGTACTCTATTTTAGCATGCTTTATTATTATGTCGCCTCCGGTAATAGCCGCTGCTATCATAAATGTGCCGGCTTCTATTCTGTCATAGATCACAGAATGCTCGGCGCCGCCAAGCGACTTGACGCCGTCTATTTCTATAATAGGCGTGCCATGGCCTTTTATCTTTGCCCCCATCTTAATAAGAAAATTCGCAAGGTCGTATATCTCTGGTTCGCATGCCGCACTTTCAATCACGGTCTTACCTTTTGCAAGCGTAGCAGTCATCATAAGATTTGCTGTTGCCAATACGCTTGAACCAAAATTCCCGCCCAAATAGACCCGGCTGCCTTCCAGGCGTTTTGTGGCAGCGATAATATACCCGTGTTCTATCTTTATGTCAGCGCCTATTGAGCGCAGACCTTTTATGTGCAAATCGATAGGCCTCGGTCCAATAACGCAACCGCCCGGCATCGAAACCTTCGCATGCTTTAATTTAGCCAGCATCGGTCCCAGCACGCATATAGATGCCCTCATAGTGCTGACAAGCTTATATGGCGCAGTATATTTTGAATAACCGCGCGGCTCCACATGGACCGCATCTTCTTCCATGTTGACCTTAACGCCCAGACCTCGCATAATCCTGAGCATTGTATAGACGTCTCGCAGAGGCGGCACATTTTTTATTATACATTTGGAGTCCGTCAGAAGCGTTGCGGCCAGTATAGGAAGGGCTGCATTTTTCGAGCCGCTCAATTCCGTGGAACCCTTGAGTTTTATGCCACCTTCTATAATAAATCTATCCATGCCACCCTGTCTATCTCTGTAAAATCCTTCTTCACTTTATGTATCTCAAATAAATTCCTTGAGTTAAAAATATCCACTACATGCTGTGCCTGGCCAAAGCCTATTTCTAAAAACAAAGAGCCTCTTTCTTTTAAATAATCCGGAGACACATCTGCTATTAGCCTGTAAAACTCTAAGCCGTCAGGGCCTCCGTCCAAAGCAGCTTCAGGCTCGAGTCGCACCTCTTTTTGCAAAAATCCTATTTCAAGACTCTTTATATACGGCGGGTTGCACACTATTATATCAAATTTAGCCTTTTTATCAAACAATAAACCCTGCCCCAAGCTTTTATCTTTCGATTTGGGTGTCTGATATCTGGAGCCCGGTAAAACCTGAAAAGCGTCGCCCTTTAAAAACGTTATGTATTTATCCACTCCGTGAAGAATAGAGTTTTTTTGAGCCACTTCTAACGCAGGCCCTGATATATCCATGGCAACAATCTCTGTGTCTGGAATTAATCGCGCTAGGCTGATCGCTATATTACCACAACCTGTGCATAAGTCCAATATACGCAATCTACCGCCTTTTGCGCGAGGCTGCGTAGATAACAAAACCTCGTTCGCCAGAATCTCTGTCTCTGGCCTGGGTATAAACACGCGCCTGTTTACAGCAAAAGCCAATCCCATGAATTCCACAGTGCCGGTGATATATTGGATAGGCTCTCCTGACAAGCGTCTTTTTATAAAAGAGTCATATAGTTTTTCAATGCCTCTATCTGCGTTATGACTGGTTGTATAAAGCCCTGTCCTGGCGCATCTAAATATGTGAGACAATAAAATCTCCGCATCTATTCTGGAGACTATATCCGAATATTTATTCAGCAAATAAAAAATATCTTTTTGGGGAAAAACGGCTTTTGTCTCAGTTTCCATGCCTGGCCTTCTTTTAATCTGATCAACCCTGACCTTGGGGATTGCTTAATTTCAATCTCTTCTCTGTTAGCATCAATGCGTCTATGATCTCGTCGATCTCGCCCTCCATCACACTGTCTAGTTTATGGATAGTAAACCCTATCCTATGATCTGTCACGCGCCTATCAGGAAAATTATACGTGCGTATCTTTTCGCTGCGGTCGCCTGAACCTACCTGATTTTTTCTGTCGCTTGCCATCTTTTTTTCGCGCTTGATCCTTGAATCTTCCAAGATTCTTGCCTTCAAAACCTTTATTGCCGAGGCCTTGTTTTTATGTTGAGACCTTTCGTTCTGGCACTGTACCACGATACCTGTGGGCAAATGCGTAATCCTCACCGCAGAATCTGTAACGTTTACGTGTTGGCCGCCTGCGCCGCTCGCCCGATATGTGTCTATCTTCAAATCCTGGGGATTGATCTCCACATCAACATCTTCTGCCTCAGGAAGCACAGCGACTGTAGCCGCAGACGTATGTATCCTGCCGGATGACTCTGTAAGAGGAACGCGCTGCACCCTGTGCGTGCCCTTTTCGTATTTTAAATTTTTATAGACATTTTTACCTTTTACGGAGAATATTACTTCCTTAAAACCGCCTCCATCTGCAATATGACTGTCCATTACATCTATCTTCCATGCCTTTTTTGCGGCATATTTGGAATACATCCTAAATAGATTTCCCGCAAATAAAGACGCCTCTTTTCCTCCTGTGCCGGCCCTTATTTCCATAATCACGTCTTTGGCGGCGTCTCCATCTTCTTCGAGCACTCTCTCTTCCAGTTCAGCCTCCAGCGTCTTTTTCTTATCCTCCAGTTCCTTGATCTCTTTTTTTGCCATCTCGATAAGCTCTGAATGCGTCTCCTTCTCTAAAAGCCTTTTTGTGTCTTCTATGTCAGAGACCGCCTTCCTGTATTCTTTGTATTTTTTTACCACATCCTCTATGCCGGAAAGCTCCTTTGCAAGTTTCCGGCATCGCTCTAAATCAGAGACTACTCCATGGTCTGCCAAAAGACGCTGAATTTCTGTGTATCTCGCTAATATGGAATCTAATTTATCAAACATGGCTTTTTAAGTCTTCTGATCCTAATCTCTCGCCTTACGACTCTTTCTTCTTGTATTTCTTTAAAAACTTCTCCACTCTTCCGGCAGAGTCAACGAACTTTTGTTTGCCCGTGAAAAAGGGATGGCATTTAGAGCATATCTCCACGCGTATATTCTGCTTTGTGGATCGGGTATGTATGGCCTCTCCGCATGCGCATATAACCGTTGTGTCTTTGTATTCTGGATGAATCTTTGCTTTCATAGCTTCCTCCTTTACTGGTTCATGCTTTCTAAAAATTCTTTATTTGTCTTTGTTTTCCGAAGTTTTGAAAGAAGGAGCTCCATTGCCTCCACAGTATTCAGTTCGTTTAAGACCTTTCTCAGTACCCATACCCTTTGAAGCTCTTTCTCATCCAAAAGAAGTTCTTCCTTTCTTGTGTTCGATCTCTTTATATCAATGGCGGGATAGACCCTTCTCTGAAACAGGTTTCTGTCAAGCTGCAATTCCATATTTCCTGTCCCTTTAAATTCTTCAAATATAACCTCATCCATCCTGCTGCCTGTATCCACGAGTGCCGTTGCTATAATGGTCAAGCTACCCCCTTCTTCTATATTTCTGGCTGCCCCAAAAAACCTCTTTGGCTTGTGCAGGGCATTTGAATCAACGCCTCCCGAAAGTATCTTTCCGGAATGCGGGACAATTGTATTGTATGCTCTTGCCAGACGCGTTATGCTGTCTAAGAGCACCACGACGTCCCTCTTGTGCTCAACAAGCCTCCTCGCCCTGTCAAGCACCATCTCTGCAACCTGGACATGCCTTTCGGCAGGCTCGTCAAACGTAGAGCTGACAACCTGGCCTTTTACGGAACGTTCCATATCTGTGACCTCTTCAGGCCTCTCGTCTATAAGAAGCACGATAATAATGGTCTCTGGATGATTTGTCGCAATGCTGTTTGCTATCTTTTGCATGATTATGGTCTTTCCACTGTAAGGCGGCGCGACAATCGTACCTCTCTGACCTTTTCCCATAGGCGTCAATAGATCCATCACGCGCATGGAAAGCTCTTTTTGGTCCAACTCTAGAACGTATCTCTCGTTAGGATAAAGAGGTGTAAGGTTATCGAACAGGATCTTATCCTTTGCCGCTTCAGGGCTTTCGTAATTCACTGCCTCCACTTTTAACAAGGCAAAGTACTTTTCACCTTCTTTTGGAGGCCTGATCTGCCCACTCACTGTATCCCCGGTACGCAGGCTGAATTTTTTAATCTGCGAAGGAGAGACATATATGTCGTCGGGACAAGGAAGGTAGCTGTAATTTGAAGAACGCAAAAAACCAAACCCGTCAGGGAGCCTTTCAAGAACACCCTCTCCAAATATGAGACCGATCTTTTCTGTCTGAGCCTGGAGCACTTTAAAAATCAGCTCTTCTTTTCTCAAGCTGCTCACCCCGTTTACCTTCATTTCACGCGCAACCTTACTGAGCTCTGATATCTTGAGAGACTTCAGTTTTTCAATATCCAATCTTTCATTTACAGCCATAACCCATCCTCCTCAAATGAGTCCGCCTCAGGCGGACAAACTTATTGTTTTCCAAATTTTTTCAACCTGAGATAAAGTTTCCTTTTTCGAACCGCTATTATCTATAACAAAGTCGGCAAGCGCTAGTTTCTTTTTCAAAGGCGCCTGCATCCTTATTCTGTCCAATACCTCATTCCTGGACATACCTTTTGCCTTGATCATCCTGTTGGTCTGTATGTGTCTCCCAGTTTTTACAACTATCAACCTATCCATTTTTTTATAAAAACCCGTTTCCACCAAAAGAGGTCCATCAACAACTATAAGAGCGTTCTTTTTGTTTGTCCGTATAAGCCTCACCATTTCCTTTATGACCTCTGGGTGAACGAGCCTATTGAGCAGCTTTATCTCGCCTCCTTTTTCAAAAACAATACCTGCCAGCCTTTTTCTATCGATGGTCTTGTCTTTTTTGAGTATACTGCGGCCAAAATGCCTGAGGACTTTTTTGTAAGCCTTTTTTGATGGCTTCATCAACGAGTGGCATATTCCATCCGCATCAACAATATAAGCGCCTCGCTGCGCAAACATCTTTGCGACAAAGCTCTTGCCGCTTCCAAAACTACCTGTAACGCCAATGACCATAAAACAGGTTCTTTCTTTAGATTAAAATTGCGCTTCTTCTGTCTCCAGCCAGTTCTTCCCGTACTTTATGCTTACCTTTATCGGCACGCGCAATTTTACAGCACATTCCATGCTCTTTCTTGCCAGGGAACACATAGGTTCGAGTTGTTCTTTAGGGGTCTCGAAGACGAGCTCGTCATGCACCTGCAGTATCATCTTCGAGGAGAGCTTTCTCTCTTTTATCTCTCTATGTATATTGACCATGGCTATCTTTATAAGATCTGCTGCCGAGCCTTGTATTGGTGTATTGATCGCTATCCTTTCGGCCTGCTGCTGCCCTTTTATGCCCCCGGTTGTTATTTCTGGTATATACCTGCGTCTATTAAAAAGGGTAGTAACATAACCTGTGTCTCTGGCCTCTTCTATCTTGTCCTCCATGTACATCCTTACCCCAGGGTACCTCTCGAAATAAGAATCTATAAAACGCTGCGCGCTCGCTGGGTCAATAGAAAGCCCTCTCGATAAGCCAAATGCGCTCATGCCGTAGACTATTCCAAAATTTACCGTCTTTGCGTTTGCCCTCATCTCATGTGTCACGTCTTTTTCTTTAACGTCAAATATCAAGGAAGCGGTGTGTACATGCACGTCCTTGTCTTTTTCAAACGCCATCATCAGCTGTTCGTCTTTGGACAAATGCGCCAGAATTCTCAATTCTATCTGGGAATAATCCGCGGATATAATATACGCGCCATGTTCACCTATAAAGGCCTTTCTTATGCCTTTGCCTTGCTCTGTTTTTATAGGTATATTCTGCAGATTTGGCTTGCTGGATGAAAGCCTGCCGGTCGCGGTAACTGTTTGATTGAAGGACGTATGTAGTCTTCCTGTTTTTTTGTTTATGAGCTCAGGTAATGCATCTATGTATGTTGATTTTAATTTGGATAATTCCCTGTATCGCAAAAGTTCTTTTGGTAATGGGTGGACCAGGGATAACCTTTCAAGGACACCCATGTCAGTAGAGATGCCGGTTTTTGTCCTTCTTATTACTGGCAGGTCTAATCGCTCAAACAATATCTCGCTCAGCTGCTTTGGCGAGTTTATATTAAATTCCACCCCTGCCATCTTGTAGATATTGGCTACGGTGTGAGATAGATCCTTTTCCATGATCTTTGATGTATCTTTCAACAAGCCCTTGTCTATCTTTACGCCGTTTTTCTCCATATCTGACAGCACCTCTATGAGCGGGACCTCTATCTCTTGAAAAAGGCCGCTCAGATCTTTATCGAAAAGTTGCTTTTCGAAAATCTCTTTGAGCCTGAATGTCACATCGCTATCTTCGCAAGAATATTCAGAAACCTTATCCAGGGAAACCATATCCATTGTCATTCTTTTCTTGCCTGTGCCCAAAACCTCGTCCAGCGATATCATCTTATGGTCAAGCCTCTCAAATGCCATATCGTCCAGATTATGGCTGATTTTCGACGGATTCAACAAATAAGACGCTATCATGGTATCAAAATATATCCCCTTTAATTCTATGCCGCGTTCCGAAAGTATCAATTTTTCATATTTTAGATTCTGCCCTATCTTTTTTATGTCCTCGCTCTCTAGGACGGGCTTCAATGCCTCTAGCGCGCGTCCTATCTCAATGTCTTTATGCGCTCCGGCAGCATGCGCCTGGTTTTTATTAACCAGCGGGACATAATAGGCATTGGCCTTCTTCCAGCAAAAAGATATGCCTACCGGCATTGCTTTTAACGGGTTTTCACTCGTTGTTTCAAAATCCAGGACAAGCTCTTTCTGCTTCTTTAATTCTCCAAGAAAAAGATCAAATTCCTTTTGCGTCAAAATCGTCTTGTAACATGCCTCGCGACGTATGTCAGAATCACAGGATGCGATCTCTTTTGCAAAACCCTTAAACTCCCATTCTTTAAAAAGTCCTGAAAGTTTTTTTGTATCAGGCGCTATCACGCGCATAGTCTCAACATCAATGTCTATGCCTACAGAGAGGTCCAAGGCGCTAAGCTCCTTTGACATGCGGGCGCTCTCTTCATCATCTGCTAATATTTTTTTCTTTGACTCATTCGTTATCCTGTCCAGGTTGTTATATAAATTTTCTATATTATTAAACTCCTTTATCAAGTTAATGGCTGTTTTCTCTCCTATGCCGCGCACGCCAGGAATATTGTCAGTCGCATCTCCGGCCAAGGCCATTAGATCAACCATGCTCTCTGGCCCTAATCCGGAAAATCTTTCCCTTACCGCATTTTCGTCATACACAAGTCCTTCTTTGTGAGTGCTGTATATCTTTATATTTTCATCCACAAGCTGCAATATGTCTTTATCGCCTGTCACTATGCATACATCGATATGCTTCTCTTTGGAAACCTTCTTGGCAATCGTGGCTAGGATGTCGTCTGCCTCAAATCCCTCTTTTTCAAATATGGGTATATTGTAAGCGGACACTATCTCCTTTATCATAGGCAGCTGTAAAACAAGGTCGTCAGGCATAGGTTTTCTTTTGATTTTATATTCCTTGAATTTTTTATGTCTAAACGTAGGTCCTTTTAAATCAAATGCCACGGCCAGGTAATCAGGATTTTGCGTGTCGAGTAATTTTTTAAGCATCAATATAAAGCCATAGATCGCGTTGGTAGGAAGGCCTTTTGAATTCCTGAGTTCTTTTATGGCATAATAAGCCCGATAGCAATAAGAATTCCCATCGATCAGAAAAAGCCTCTTTTTCCCTTTTTTCTTAAGATTAGGATCCTTAGAATCTTTCGATGATTTTTTCATACCATAATCTGTATTCGCTGTCACAATATGCAAAGGTTGACGAGGCGGGCCGTTTATTATTTAACGTTTGGCACACATTTCTAGTCTTTCATATAGCTATTATGCATGGCTAATCTACGAACTTTTTGCAGTTTATATGTCATTATTGTAATGCCCGGCTATTATCTAATTATAGGGTGATTTCTGTATAAAAATGGAAGGATATGTCTTGCATTTAGGATTCAGGAGAATTATTCTGGCAAAATATTAAGTATTGCCTCGAATTCTTTTCTTGCACCTGCAAAATTTTTCTGGCGATAGCGCATAAGGCCTTCGTTATAATGGTCTTCTATCCTTTCCTCCTTTATTTTGTTCTTTATATTCCGCTCCAACTCTAACAGCGTGTAATCCTGTTTTGGAGATTTTTTCTTAGAGCTTCTTATTACGTCAAGGGCCCTGGAATATTCGCCTCTTTTGTAATAATTCCGCGCCTCAAGATAGGTGGCACTTTTGCCCTTAGAGCTTAGCTTGCTTTCTTCCCCAGGTAGCTTGCCCTTGTTTCTTTTTTTTGATTTTTCTTCGCGCAGTCTTTTTTCTGCCAAGCTTATGGATGATCGAAGCTCGCTATCTGAATCGCCTTCTCTAATACTCGTTTGCTTTGTTGTCCCTTTATTTGTTCTTTGGCCTTCCCTTTCAAGCTCAGAACCCAGCCTCTGCCAACCCTTAGGGTCTTTCTGCCTTGACCGTCTCTTTTTTATTTTACCTTCTGGACCTTTGCTCTTCCCTTTTTTTATCTTACCCCTTTTTGCCTTATCAAGTAACCCTATTTTTTCAAGCCTGTGCTTGGCCTCCATGGTCCAGGGGTCACCTGACTTACCAAGCCTGTATCGCCTCATCCAGTGAAACGCAGCTTTTTCCAGTTCTCCTTTTCTTTCATAAAGAAGCGCCAGATTTGTGTGGGCCTTTACATAATTAGGATCTATTCCCAGGGCCTTCTTGTATGCTACTTCTGCCCTGTCAGATAGGCCCTTTGCTTCAAATAAAATCCCTAAATCATTGTGCGGGGCTGCGTAATTCCTATCCAGGTCACAAGCTTTTTGGTACCACGAAACAGCTTTATCTATATTGCCTTTTTCCTGAGCCTTGAATCCTTCTTCACGATAAGACGCGGCCTCGTCGCTTAATTCTCCGGCATGTATGCCCTCAATGCCTATAAAAAACATAAAAAGTATACATATGCAGGAAATTACAAAACCTGGCAAAAAATCTTTCATAATTATAACTCCATTTTTCACAAGTGTATCATATCTAGTTTCTTGCGTCAAGTCAAAAGATTAATTTTCACCGCGGCACGCTAACTTGACACATGAGAGTGACTCACCCGTCAGAGATGCATATCAGCTGTGGCGAACGGATGCATTAATTACATGCATCAAGTTAAGATGGTTGGTTGTTAAAATGTTTGGAAAAATATCCTCCTGTTAGGGCGTCTAAATCTGCTGTTAGCTCTTCTATGCGCAGTTCTTTTTCCATCGCCCCTTTTAAGTCCGTGACAGGAGAAAAGTGCATCTCCATCTGCAACCTTCTGCGCTCAAAGTATATTCTAGTGATCTCATCCAGAATATCATCCCGGAGCTGCACCATAAGCCTTGAGCGCGTATCTGTCATTGACACTGAGCTACCTATTTTAAGGCTGAAGCTAAAAAGAAAGGTTTTTTAAAGGCAGGAAAAAATTATCTTGTATCAATAAGCATGCCGTCTCTGTAAAGGGCGATTTTGTATTCACGCAAAGACCCGTATCTTTTCCTTATGGCGCTTGATATCGGTATCTTTGTCTTATGCCACCCTCGCTCGATGTTGTTCAAAGAGCTGCTTGTGAACACAAAGTCTTCTTTATCAAACTTGCAGTGCACTTTAAAAACAAGGTGGTCTGTCCATTTATCGCGCGTTTCGTAGTTTATCAAAAGCAGGTAGCTTCCGTTCCGGTATACCTTTGTAGCGCCTTTTATGGACACTGCATCCGCGAAAGCGTTTTCTTTAAATGTAAATAAAAAAAGCACCCGCAAGAAAAAGTATAACAATAAAATATTTAAGCTTATTTTCTTTTAAAAACATAAAAACAGCGTCTTTTTTATAATCCGCTCCCATGGCAGATATATATTTCAAAACCTTATTGTCTTAATTCGTTAAAGCTTTTTTAATGTTTAATGTAATGCTGATAAAAAAATAGCGCCTAAGATTAACGCTATTTTGCCTTATTTCCTTAAATAAAGTATACCACAGAAAACGTTTTCTTTCAAGTAAAATCCTCAATATTTCTGCACTAACTTGACACTCTTGTCATTGAGGATTTTTCAAGTTGTCTGGTAGGCTGAGATAATACTTACCTTCTTCCTCTCTCCCGTGTTTTATGCAGCCGGTTCCGTATATGCGGCATTTTTTCCTGAGCTCATGGATACTAGCTTTCTCTTGTTCATGACTGAGGGCGCCTGAGCCCAGAACCTTTGCGATAGAAGCTATCCTGAATCTATCCATCCTCCTTGCATGGATGTATGAGACCTGGTCTGGGCGGCCCCCTTCTTTTAAGGTAAGCGGTTCATCTATGAGTAAAAACTGGTGCTTTATGCTTGCGCGCAGCCAGAAATCATAATCCTCGCAGCACGCAAGTGTTTCGTCAAAAAACCCCACATCATCAAAGAGCCTTCTACGGATCATTGCGGTGGACATACTGACAACGCACATAGGCAGGCATTTATCAAAAATATGACCAGGGAATTTTTTGTGCTTTTTCTTCTGATTCAACAAAACCCCTTTTCTATGCCATATTTCCTCGGTATGCGACACGAGAAAATAGGGGTTTTGCTGCATTTTACATATCTGCGTAGCCAGCTTCTCTTTTTTCCACCAGTCATCCGAATCAAGGAATGCTATAAATTCTCCTTTTGATTTTTGTAGACCAAGATTACGCGCTGCCGAAGGGCCTTTATTGCGCTGTTTTATATACACTATACGGGAAGCGTAACGCGCTATTAATTCATGGGTTTTATCTTGAGAGCCGTCATCCACGATGATCAACTCAAAATCCTGATATGACTGCGACAAAACAGATTCTATAGCCTTTTTTAAAAATGGGGCGCGGTTAAAGGTGGGGATGACAACGCTGATCATTCGCCTATCTTGGAGAGCAATGATGTTACAATATCGCTTTCCAAAACTCTTTTCGGGGTATTCTTTATGTAATCAAAAAATCTGTCCCAGCACAATCTGTGCCTTACTCTTGTAAACATAAATCCGTCTCTTCTCTCTGAGACTTTCTGGGTTTCCCACGTGTTGCTCTCAAAGAAGACAAATCCAAGCAAGAACGCGATTGCAATAAGACATAATAGTTTCTTCATTCTTTGACCTCTTTTGGGTTTCAGACTCGGCTAACTAAAACTAATCATTTTTTCTTTTCCCTTTCAATACGTCCTTGCGTAGCTTTCTTTTTTCGCGCAGCAACCTTGACAGGTCTTTTTGTCTGCGCGTAATCCTCTGTTTTGCATGCACGAGACACCTTAATCTATAGCTATCTTGCCTGTAGTCCCAATAACGGAAATAGTCTTTGAATTGCCCTTAGCCCCCGTGATTATTACAGATCCGCCGCCCCCATCTATTGCACCGGTTGCATAAAACGCCACCCTGTCATCCTTAAACGTTATAGGATCAGAGTCTTCCTTTCCTTCCTGAAGTTTAAATTTTATGGACCTGGGTAGTTTACGCTTTTTTTCAAATATCTTTCCGTCAGAATCTTCTATCCAGTACAAACCTTCTTCTGCGTCAAAGATAACAGTATGTTTTTTTCTGTACGTAATGGCGTTACTCTTTGCAATGCGCAATGTCACCAAGATGCCTCTTGCAGCAGTTTTTATCCTCAAACTCTTGCCAAAACCTGAAACAAATGGAATCGAGATGCTAAGCAACATTGCCATGATAGCAAGGACCACGAGCATCTCTGCAATGGTAAACCCAGTTTTTTTCATATGCATGTCTTTTTTCAGCTTATAAGCTACCTACGCCTACCAATTGGTTATATCATCCTTTTCGCTTCCGTCGCCTTTTCTGTTTGGCCCTGATGAATGGAGGTCATATGAATATTCATTATGCGAACCTGGATCAACATAAACAAAAGGGTTCCCCCATGCGTCTAGATATTCCCCATCTTTATTGAGCTCTTTTTCTCTGATCTTCATGTAAGGGCCATTCCAGTCAAGGTCTCCTGGATCTTCTATAAGGGCTGTTACAAGATTTTTGTTGCCAGAGTCAGGATAAACGCCTATATCTGTCTCATACATGCTTATAGCTGTCTCGAGTGTGGCTATCTGAGCCTTTGTTTTTGTGATTGCGCCCCTTTTTCGCGCCTGCTGAGCGCCGCTGACAACCATGCCTGCCAATATAGTAATAATCGCCACCACAACCAAAAGCTCTATAAGGGTAAACCCGGTCTTTCTCATCTAGCCTCCTAAAAATTTCGAGTTTCGGATTTCGAGTTTCGGATTTAGTATTTACACGTACTCTTTTGTTTCTTTCAACGCCTCCTCTGCGGTAGTTATGCCCTCAAGGACCTTTGATACACTATCCTCGCGCAATGTCTTCATGCCTGCTTGCTGGGCCACCTTTCTTATAGCTGAAGAACTGGCCCGCTTCACCATCAGATCCCTTGCCCTGTCGTCCATAATAAAGAGTTCATATATACCTGTTCTTCCTTTATATCCTGACCCATTGCACTCTGAGCAGCCAGCACCCTTATAAAACTTTACAGCCTTTGCCGTGTCGCCCGAAAGCCCTAATTCAGAAAGTTCGAGTTTCTGCGGCGTATATTCCTTTTTGCATTTAGGACAGATCACCCTGAGCAATCTCTGTGCGATAACTGCTCTCACGGTCGATGTTATCAAAAAAGGCTCTACACCCATATCCACGAGCCTTGTGACAGCGCCAGGCGCATCATTGGTGTGCAAGGTGCTGAACACAAGATGGCCTGTCAGCGCAGACTGTATAGCTATCTCTGCTGTCTCAGAATCTCTTATCTCTCCAACCATCAAGACATCAGGGTCCTGCCTCAGCATATGGCGCAATGTCTTTGCAAACGTAAGCTCTATTTTCGGATTTATTGCCACCTGGATAATGCCTTCTATGTCATACTCAACCGGATCTTCAGCTGTTATAATCTTGTATTCTATTTTGTTTATCTCGCGCAGGCAGGAATAGAGCGTGGTGGTCTTACCGCTGCCCGTAGGCCCTGTAGTCAATAGAATGCCGTTCGGCCTATTTATTATCTCACGGAGCTTTGACTTGATCTCTTCTTTCATGCCGAGCTGGTCCAGAGACAGGCTTACAACGCCCTTGTCCAACACCCTCATGACAATGCTTTCTCCGTAAAGGGTCGGGAGCGTTGAAACGCGGAGATCGACGCTCTTGCCTCCTATAGCCATCACGATCCTCCCATCCTGGGGCAACCTGTTCTCCGCAACGTCCATATTTGCCATAACCTTTATCCTGGAACTTATTGCAAGGCTCAGGTCCTTTGGCGGATGCGCAGCATCATAACACACGCCGTCTATTCTATATCTTATCTTGTAGTCATCCTCAAACGGTTCAAAGTGTATATCAGACGCCTTTTCCCTTATTGCGCGAAGGAGCACCATGTTTAACAATTTCACAACTGGCGCCTGCGAAGCAATCTCTTTTAATTTATCCGCATCGCCGCCCTCAGCTTTGACCATAGGCCTGGAGAATGTCTTCTTTGCTTCATTTATAACGTCTCCGAGGGATTCTTCTTCTTCGCCGTAACACCGCTCCACCGCCTTAGCTATATCGCCTTCCTTTGCTATAACCAATTTGATGTTCAGTCCTGTTACAAAACGTAAATCATCAAGGAGCTTCATGTTTAAAGGATCGGAAACGGCCACGACTACGCAATTCCCTTCAATCCTCAACGGTACAATATTGTAAAACTTGGCCGTTGAAGCGGATAACTTGTTTATGGCATCCAGTTCTATCTTTGCTTTTGAAACATCGACAAGTTCCACGTTCATCCAGGCCCCAAACGTCTTTAGCAATGTGTCCTCGTCTATGTATCCACGATCGATAAAGATCTTAAAAATATTTTTTCCTGTCTTTTTCGCCTCTTCATCAGCCTCATCAATAAGCTGCTGGGTCAACAGCTTCTTATCCACAAGATTTTTTACTAACAACTCGGCTTGAGATTTATCAGGCATCTTGTATTACCCTCATTACTTCCCGGATCGTCGTGTATCCTTTTGTTACCTTCTCGAGTCCATCTTTTTTTAAGGACCTTACGTTTTTTTCCCTTGCCTTTCGTGATATCTCAGAACTCGAGGCATTATTCAAGATCATATCTCTTGTATCGTCAGTCATTGTCAAAAGTTCAAATATGCCCACTCTTCCTTTAAACCCTGTGTTGCTACAATTCGGACACCCCTTGCCCCTGTAGAGTTGAAGGTCCTTGAATTCTTTTGTCGGGTCCAGACAAAGCATTTTCTTTTCCTCTTCAGAAGGTTTATAAGCTTCTCTGCACGAAACACATATTGTCCTTACCAGTCTCTGCGCCAAAATACCCTGCACCGTAGAGGCCACAAGATAAGGCTTAATACCCATATCAACTAATCTCGTAATAGCGCTTGCCGCGTCATTCGTGTGCAAGGTGCTGAAAATCAAATGACCTGTCAAGGCAGACTGAACTGCTATCTGGGCTGTTTCCATATCCCTTATTTCCCCTACCATTATAATATCCGGAGCCTGTCTCAGCAT
>JBHPFI010000002.1:0-163263 GCA_042572045.1 Candidatus Omnitrophota bacterium | reverse complement strand
GGAGAATATTTATGGTATCAAAAATAATCAATTTTCTTAAGACCGACATTTGGAGGATTCGTTTAAAAAATCTCCCATTTGCGAAATCATTTTTAATCAAACAGATTAGAATTATATTGCTTGCTTTACGTGGATTTAATGAAGATAAATGTCAATTGAGGGCATCAGCATTGACTTTTTATTCCTTACTTTCCATAGTTCCTCTGGTTGCTATGGCTTTTGGCATTGCTAAAGGTTTTGGCTTTGATAACCTTCTTGAAAAGCAACTATTAGGTAAATTTCCAGGCCAGGAAGATGTGTTAGTGCAGATAGTTGATTTCGCTCGTAGGTTACTTGATAATACTAAAGGTGGAATAGTAGCTGGTGTAGGCGTTGCGATTCTTTTTTGGACTGTAATAAAAGTTCTTAGTAATATTGAGCGTTCGTTTAATGATATTTGGGGTATAAAAGAACAGCGAAGCATGGGTAGAAAGTTTAGCGATTATCTTTCTATAATGCTTCTTTGTCCTATTCTTGTAATTATGTCTAGTAGCGTTACAGTATTTGTATCTACACAGGTGGCACTTATAACGCAAAAGATTTCGTTGTTAGGTGTTTTTAGTCCTGTCACTTCTTTTACCCTTAAGTTGCTGCCTTATTGTGTAATTTGGGTGCTTTTTTCTTTTATCTATATCTTTATGCCTAATACTAAGGTGAATTTTAAATCTGGAATGTTAGCTGGTATAGCAGCTGGCACGATTTATCAGTTGGCTCAATGGACATATATTAATTTTCAAGTAGGTGCCGCAAAATACAATGCTATTTATGGAAGCTTTGCAGCCTTACCTTTGTTTTTGGTATGGCTTCAGCTTAGTTGGCTTATTGTGCTTTTTGGAGCTGAAATTTCTTTTGCTCATCAGAATGTGGATACGTATGAGCTTGAACCGGATTGCCTTAGAATAAGTTATTCTTTCAAAAAACTCTTTTCTTTACAAATAATGCATTTATTAATAAAGAATTTTTCAAAAGTGGATAAAGCTTTTACTGCTACACAGATTTCTCATATTTTAGAAATGCCTATACGTCTTGTCCGTCAGATACTCTATGAATTGGTTGATAGTGGCGTTGTTTCTGAAATGAGCACAGGGAAGTATAAACAGATAGCTTTTCAGCCAGCTTGTGATATAGGAACTTTAACTATTAAGCGAATCGTTGATGCCATAGAGAAGAGAGGATCTGATAATATTCATGCTGTTGAAACAAAAGAATTAAAAAGGCTATCCGCATCTTTAGAAGTTTTTAATGATTTAATTGATAAGTCATCGGCAAATGTTCTTTTGAAAGACATATAGTGCCCAAATAGGTGCCCAAAAAACACCAAAACATCTACAAGTTACAATAGGCGCGAGAACGATTTAATATATTTATAATATAAAACAATTTGTAGTTATGGGGGGGAGACTTTTTTATTTAGAAAAAGGAGAGCTATATGTTAAAAAGACATCAAGTTTTATTAAGCGACTGGCAGGCAGACCATTATAAGTTAGTCGCAATCAAGTATGATGTAAGTTTTTCTGAAATGCTTAGAATGGCGCTATGCATAGATATTATGTTTGCAACCCATAGAGTTTTCCCTAGCCATAAATGGTCAGTTGATATGAAAAAATTGGATAGTATGCTAAAAAAAGAAAATATACTTGAATCTATGGGCAGAGAAAAATTTCATCAATTTCTTTCGAAGCTTTATTTTGAGACAAGAAAAGCAACAGAATTATGGAAGAAAAAGATGTAATATGAAGTAATCTTAAAATAATCCCTGCCGTCCTCTAAACATACCACCCCCGACAATAATACTGCATCATAGACTAATGAAAACCCAAAATTACATTGACAAATTGGCATAGTATGCTATTATACATAGCATAGTTACACACTTGAAGTATGTACTACAATATAAATATATAAAGTTAGGAATATTAATGAGCGAAGAATCAGGGAATAAAACGATTGATATTACAAAGTATTCTCCTCCTAACAGACACACCTGTTTATTTTATAGCTCCAAGGACGAACTGCTTGACATTCTGGCGCCTTATTTCAAAGCAGGGTTGGAAAACAATGAATTCTGTCTATGGGTTGTACCAGATGACTGGAAAACTAAAGAAGCAAAAATGGCTTTAAGTAAAACAGTAAAGGACTTAGAAGTCTATATCGAAAAAGGTCAGATGGTAATAGGAGATTATAAAGAGTACTATCTTAGATCCGGAGCATTTGGTGCGTTTAAGATGCTAGAATACTGGGCTAAAAGAGAAAAAGAGGTTTTAGGACAAGGGTTTAATGAAATACGTATATCTGCAGATGGAGGATGGGCATTGGGTGAATATTGGATAACCCTCAATTTATATGAAAAAGAGGTAAACAGAATTATTGATGAACACCGAATGATAGCTATTTGTACATATTTTATTAATAAACTTGAATTACAGCAGATTTCTGATATTGGCATGTCTCACCAATCAGCCCTTGTTAAGAGAATGGGGCAGTGGAATAGCCTTGAGCCTTCCGATTTCTCCACCATGAAATTTTAGATTTTCTAACATTAAATCCCACATATAGCTACAAACTCACTATAAATTTTATCGTACCTTGGTGCCCATTTTGTGCCTATCTCTAACAAAGCATTGTTTGTGTCAGTAAGCAGCTTGACCATGCTGAACCTCTCATGTTAAAATAAAAGATATATGAAGAGAATATCATTCAAGCAAAAGATAGTTTTAGTAATATTTGGACTATTCTTATGTATACTTTTGCTTGAAATAGGGCTTCGTATAGGAGGTTTTGTAATTCTATCCTTACAAGAGCATGAAAACAGAATGTCTATAAGACAAAAAGGCACATACCGCATCATGTGTTTGGGCGAGTCTACTACTGCAGGAGGCAAAAATTCATATCCTAGTCAACTCCAAGAGATTTTAAATCAAAAAGATATAGGGGTAAACTTTAGCGTGATAAACAAAGGCATCGCGAGGACTAATACAGGAGGTATAGTTTATCAATTGGAAAACAATCTAGACAAATACAACCCTCAAATGGTAATTACAATGATGGGGATAAATGATATGAGATATACTTTACTATATGAAGATATCCTAGCTAAAAAAACCACACTCTTTTTTAAATCATTCAGAACATACAAATTAATAAAACTTCTTCATCTTCACATTATAAATAAAGCCAGGGAAATAGGAATTTATAAAGCGAGAGAGGAGAAAGAAGATCTCGCTAAGATAAATGACACAACACAATCAAGTAATCTTAAAGAACAAGAAGAGACATTGAAAAAGTCCATAGAAATAAATCCAGGGAATGAAGAAGGCTATATTGGACTAGGAAGGCATTATAGAGATACAGGAGAACAGAGTAAAGCAGGAGAGATGTTTAAAGAGGCCATAGAAATAAATCCAGGAAATGAATGGAACTATGTTGAACTAGGAATATATTATAGAGATACAGGAGAACAGAGTAAAGCAGAAGAGATGTTTAAAAAGGCCATAGAAATAAATCCAGGGAATGAAGAAGGCTATATTGGACTAGGAAGGCATTATAGAGATACAGGAGAACAGAGTAAAGCAGGAGAGATGTTTAAAAAGGCCATAGAAATAAATCCAGGAAATGATAGATCGTATGGTGCATTAGCCAACTATTATAGGGAATTAGGTAAATACAGTTTGGCAGAGGGCTGTTCTAGAAAGGCAGAGAGCCTGAGGATGGAATACTATGATCCCGTAACAACCCATAACTATCAAAGGCTTAATGAAATTGTAACTCAGAGAGGAATAAAACTTGGATGCGTCCAGTATCCCATTCGTAGTGTAGCATCATTAAAGAAAATATTTAACAATACAAAGGGCATTATCTTTGTAGATAATGAGAAAATTTTTAAAGAGGCCGTAAAAAAGCAAGGTTATAACGAATATTTTACAGATATCTTTGCCTGCGACTTTGGCCATTGTACAGAAATAGGCAATAGACTTCTAGCCGAAAACATTGCAAATGCTATATTGAAAGAATGTTTTTGATATTAGTGCCCAAATAGGTGCCCAACTAAAGAGAATATACAGAGTAATAGAGTGAACTAAAGTGGACTAGGTAGAATCCTTAATCGCTTGACAATAAAAGAGTTAAATTGTAATATATTGAAAAATAGGAGAGTTAGGGAAATACGCATACAAGAATCCCCCCCCCTATCCGCAAGATTTTTTATCATTTCAAACCCATTATTTTTCAAATAGGTGCAAACATAGATAAATTTCAAGCACTTCTTGTGCCCACTTGAGGACCATATAAGAAAATAATGGTTATATACAATGCTATCCAATAGTGTTATCATAGACTATAATGACACAAACGCTACGCCAGACAAACACTTCTTTTTACGGCCTTGGGATTGCCCCGAGAATACTGGATATGTTGGATCGAATGAAGTTTACAGTTCCTACGCCGATTCAACATAGAACCATACCCATTGCCATAGAAGACAAAGATATTATAGGAGTTGCGCAAACCGGCACTGGCAAGACACTTGCCTTTGCTGTTCCCATTATTCAGCGCCTTTCCCAGAGAAAGGGCCGCGCGCTGATTCTTGCACCTACCAGGGAACTCGCTATTCAGGTTAATGAGGTGTTTCAGAAGATTGCCCCGTTGTTTGGCATAAATACAGCTGTTATTATAGGCGGTGCATCCATGCATCTGCAGCTAAAAGCACTAAGAAAAAACCCGCGTGTTCTGGTTGCTACTCCCGGACGTCTTGTCGATCACATGGAGCGACGCACAGTTCTTTTGGCTGATGTAAATGTCCTGGTTTTGGATGAGGCGGATCGTATGCTTGACATGGGATTTCTGCCGCAGATTGAAAGAATTATTAAATTTGTTCCACGAAACAGACAGACCATGCTTTTTTCCGCAACTATACCAGGAGAAATTGTGAGAATGGCAGCCGCGCACATGAAGCTCCCTATACATGTTGAAATCGCTCCCTCAGGAACTACTGCGGAACGCATTATACAGGAAGTCTTTATTGTTAAGAAAAGCTCAAAGCGTCAGCTTTTAACAAAGCTGCTTGACCGCTATCGCGGCCCAGTGCTTATCTTCTCCCGGACAAAAATAGGCGCTAAAAAGATTGCACGCGGCTTACAGCAAATGAACCACAAAGCTGCTGAGATTCACTCAAACCGTTCACTTGCCCAGAGAAAAGAGGCCCTGGATGGTTTTAAATCAGGAAAGTATAAGATACTTGTTGCCACTGATATTGCTGCCAGGGGCATTGATGTTACAGGTATAGAGCTTGTTATAAATTATGATCTCCCGGATGACACTGAGAATTATGTGCATCGTATTGGCCGCACAGGCCGCGCGGGGCACGAAGGCCGTGCTATATCTTTTGCGACACCTGAGCAGGGCAAGGATGTCAGAAGCATTGAAAAACTTATTAAGACTGCCTTGCCAATAGCAGAACACCCTGAATTTCCAAAAGAAAAATTTGTTGAAGAGTCAAAATATCACCAGAGCTCAAAACTGCACCAAGGAAGACGAAGAAGACACAACAGATTCCGCGGGCATAGACACCGCAATGCCCCAGGTCAGCCAGTTTAATTTTTGGTGCCCAAATAGGAATACAGACTCTCTTAAGCAAAAAGTCGCATACCGCATCATGTGTTTAGGAGAGTCTACTACAATAAATCAATGGCCCGCCTCCCTAGAAGAGATCTTAAATAAGAAAGACACAAGAATAAAGTTTGGCGTGATAGATAAAGGTAATAGGCTCCTAGCTGGAAACATTGCAGATACTATATTGAAAGAGTGTTTTAAATAGATATAAACTAAGGAGAAAAAGATGGTAAAGACCAAAATAATCGCTACTTTAGGACCATCGAGCAATACTAGGACGGCGTTGAGAAAAATGTTCATAAGCGGCCTCGACGTTGCCCGACTTAATTTTTCCCACGGAAGCCATACCAGCCATCTGGGCAAGATTCAGCTTGTCCGTACGTTAAATAAAAAAATGAGACGTGCAATTAAAATAATGCAAGACCTGGAAGGGTATCGTATCAGGATAGGCTATTTCAAGGATGCAAAAGAAAAGGTTCTTGCAAAAAGAAGGATTGTCTTTCTGACAAAGGAGCCGGATACGGGCGATGCGCGCTTGATCCCCATGGATTATCAGCATGGCCTCCATAGAATCAAAAGCGGGCAGCTTATATACATTGATGACGGTAATATCATTCTTAAAGTAAAAAAGTCGTCAAAAAAGTCGATTAAAGCAGAGGTGATCGAAGGATGCATCTTAAAAGAAAGAAAAGGTATTAATATACCTGGTTTTCGTATCCCATTTTCAGGTCTTACACCAAAAGACAGGCAAGATGTCGAGTTTGGGATCAAGCATAAGATGGATTATATCGCTCAATCCTTCGTGCGCACAAGAAAGGATGTTGACAGTGTCAGGGATTTGGTAAAATCGTGGCTTCCCGGATGCCTTATTATCGCAAAGATAGAAAACAGGGAAGCTATAAAAAATATCGATGAAATCATAGATACCTCTGATGGTATAATGATAGCCAGAGGCGATATGGGCATAGCCGTGCCCATATATGAAATTCCCATAATACAGAAGCTCATTATAAAAAAGTGCAACCATAAGAGGAAATTTGTTATTACCGCGACCCAGATGCTCGAGCGCATGACCGAGCATAGCCGCCCGACACGCGCCGAGGTTACTGATGTCGCCAATTCAATACTGGACGGCACTGATTTTGTAATGCTTTCGGCCGAGACAGCATCCGGTCGTTATCCCATCAAGTCAGTCAGGATGATGAATCAGATTATTAAATTTACCGAAGATTACCTTCAAAAAGTGCCTAAGATCCGAAGCATTCACTAATTCCTTGACAATAGAATGTTTGTGTTATAACATCTTTATTGACGAAGAGTTAGAGAAACCCGCTTGATAAAAATAGGAAAGCGTTAACTGGATGGATCCGCTAGCTATAACAATAATCTTTATTGCTTTGTCGGCTGTGGTGGGCGTCTTCATAAAAGGTAGAGTGCGGGATAGGTGTCTTTTGGATTTTGCCGGAGATTTGGTAAACCTTGAGCTGAAAGATGGCAAGACTATCTGGGGTGTCTTACGGCTTGAAGCAACAGGACTCGAACTCAAATACAAAGAGCCTTATTTAGATAAAAATGATGGACATATTGAGACCAGCTTTATTTTTTATAAAAACGAATATGCTAATATTCAGTGTATTGTGCGTTTTCTCGACGACTTGGATGATAAGAAAAAAGAAATGCGCGCTCGTTTTTTAAACAGCGCCTATTATCAGAAAGTTTTCAGGAGAACGAAAAGGAGGATAAGAAATCTATTTGCCACAGTAAGAGACACAGTTATAGAAATAGTGAATTTATTTATAGGGAAGGCGAAGCAGGCCACGGGCATGGGCAAGGTTTTATCCAGCCAGGATAAGTATGTTTCTCAAATGAAGAAAGAGGCGTTTTCTGCGTTAAATGCATCTTTCGAGCCTCTAATAGAAAATTATTTAGGCAAAAAGGTTATCTTGCAGCTAAGCAGTGAAGGCAAGATAATTGAACATCTAGGTATTTTGAATAACTATACTGCGGAATTTTTAGAATTAATAGATTTGGATTACCGCAGCTCCGAACAAGAAGAAGTGCGCAAGGCGGATATTGTGGTCTCGCGTTCTACGGGCGTTATTCGTCATTTTGGCGACAATTAATTATTTGCAGTCGCATTTATACAAAATATAATGAATGACTTAAGTAAGGTAAAGAACAAAATGTTAATAAGAGAACCGAGTAAAAGAGCGAAGAGTGAAGATGCGCTAAAAAAGGCGATCGTCTTGAGGGCACTGCTTTATTCGATTATCCTATTCCTTTTCGCGTTTAATCATACCCCTTTATTGGCATCAGAAATATACAAAAGTAAAGGCGCGTTAGTAAGCAAAGAAGGTAGGAGGCTTTCGAACAATGCTTTTATTAACAAAAAGACATACCAAGCTAACCATGCCTTGGTCAGCAAAGAAAAGCCAAATTTCAACGTAGGAAATTTTATTATTAGAAAACAGACATATAGAAGCGGCGCCGCCTTGGTCAGTAGGCCCGTTGAAATAGATATGATAGCCTTGAATATGTTAAAGGCCAATAATATCAAGTCCCTTGAGGATTACGCGCAATGGTTACGGGAAAATGTAAAGTACAAAAAGGATAAATTTGGCGATATCTGGGCCCTGCCAAAAGAGACCATTGAAAGAAAATATGGAGATTGCGAAGATCTTGCCTTTTTAAACGCGTCTATACTGCGTGTATTGGGCTATAAACCCAAAGTATTGGCCATGGGTAACATTAGAGTATTAGCAGGGAGATTTATAACTAGTCATGCCATTTGTGTCTTTGAGAAGGACAGCCATTATTTGTGGTTTGACAATGCGAAGCTTAAAAAAACCAACGTATCTTCACTTGAAGAATTTTCCAGGAATATATTCTCAAAATATCACTGTTCCTCTATTTCAGAGATTGTTTTTGATACTAAAGAGTGGGTTACTTTATTTACAAAATCTGACTTGATGCAAGATTGAAACAGTAGATGTTGTATAGAGAGTTAATATATTTCTAATTGAAAAAGCAATCTTTCTGTAAGAAGAGTAGGGTTGTTTTTTTGTTTTAGGGACACATGAAGCTGATAAACAGTAAGTTATGCAGAAGAAGATTTAAAATACAGACACGAATCAGAAGATGGTTTGGAATAAAAAGAAAACGGAAAAATATAGATACGCTTCGAGTCAAAAACTGATTTAAATAGTAGAGATAAAAGAAGGAGAAGGGATATGATTGAGAGAAGAAGGTATCCAAGGTTTGAATTAAGAGTGCAAGCCAAGTATAGGGTTATGGACCCTAAAGAGTTTTGCTCAGTAGGCAGCACGCGAAATATTTCTGCAGAAGGCATATGTTTTGAGTCGGATGAATTATTAAGGTTAGGGGTCTATGTGCAGCTGGAAGTGAATTTAGGAGACGAAGAGAGTACTGCGTCTCTTATTGGTAAGGTAGCGTGGTCTTCAGAGATTAAAAACGTAGCTCTCAAGAAAAAGAAATATGTCAATGGCCTAAAGTTAATTGATATACCTAAAACAGACGAGACCAGATTTTTGAAATTTTATTGCCGCAAGCTGACAGAGAAACTTAGAGAATTATCTAAGGACTAAATCAGTCAATGACAAAAGTGTCAAGCTAGGAGTATAATCTTACATTATGGGTGTAGAACTAAATATTTATTCGATACCTCGCTTGGTCGTCTTTGTTCTTGCCTTTTCTGTAGGCTTATTCGCCTTACTGAAGAATAAAAAATCGAAGATTAACAGAAGTTTTTTTATACTGGCATTATCCCTTTCCTTAAGGGATTTCGCATACCTTATAGTTTCTCATATTACTGATATTTCTTTCGTCATACCCTGGTCAAAATTCGCTTACTGCGGTGTGGTTTTTATACCCCCTGCCACCTATCACTTTATAATTTCGTTTTTGAATCTAAAAAGAAAGAAACTGGTTCGTTTATTCTATATTTTTTCTGTTGTTTCCCTGCTTTTTATAGTGAGAAGCGATCATTTTTTTACAGGCGCTAGAAAATTTTTCTGGGGATACTATCCTCAGGTAAATTTTACTATGCATAACATCTTCCTTTGCTTATGGATAATTCCAGTTAGTTTGACTTTAATAGAGCTATACAAGAGATATAAGGAAACAGAGTCCCCTTTTAATAAAAAGAGAATCAAGTATTTTTTGATAACCTTCCCAATTGCTTACTTGGGTACAGTAGATTATCTCCCTAGTTATGGCGTAGAGATGTACCCGTTTGGGCTTATACCGGTGATATTTTTCATTGTATCTACCACTTACAATATTAACCGCTATAGACTGTTAGACCTTGAGATTATAATAAAACGGTTATCTTTGATAACCTTAGGGTTTATGGTTTCTATGGGACTTGTCTACACAGGAACTTTTTGGATCGGCCCTTATTTATCCAGCCTCTTGGGTGAAAACTGGATAATATTTCCTGTTTCTGTCTCTTTTCTGGCTAGCCTGGGTTTATTCTGGTTTATAAACTTTGTAAGACATATAGAAGAAAACGAGCTTTCTAGAAAATTTGCTTATCGCCCTCTTCTCAGAAAAGAGGCACAGAGGATTTCCGTGGTCCGTAATATAAAAGAGCTTCTTATCTATATAACGCGTGATCTAACCAGCTTGGTCAGGCTGGACTACGTAGGGATATTTATCTGGAATATTCCGAAAAAAAGGTTTGTCCTTGAGAAAAGCCTTACGCGTAGCAAAAAAAGAAAGAAAATCGTTTCGGGTATAGCCTTGAGCAGAGATAATGCTTTGGTGAGGGAGCTATGCAAAAGAAGAAGGCCTTTGGTCCGCAGTAAAATCGAATATCAGCTTGCATCTAAAGAGATTCCCTTTGATCAAAAAGAGCCACTTATTAATGTGATCAGGGAGATGAGAAAGCTGGGCGCAGAGATAAGCGTGCCCAGTGTTTGCGAGGGAGAGGTCCTGGCCGTAATAAATATAGGCCAGAAGCTAAACGCTAGCGAGATAATTACTGATGAAGATTTAGAAATATTCTTCTCGTTGTCTAACCATATCGCCAGGGCTATTTATAGCTTTATGCTCAAGGAAGAAAAGGTCCATCTTATAGTGGCCTCTCAAAATATATTAATCAGCGCTATAGAGGCTAAAGACCGCTATACGCGCGGCCATACTGACAGGGTGGCTCGTTACAGCGCTCTTGTAGGTGACAAATTAGAGAGAGATTTACGTATTTTTTCCAATGGTTTGTCCGAACTCAACTTAGCCGCTCAGCTACACGATGTAGGCAAGATAAGCATCCCTGATTCTATTCTTCTCAAGCCAGGACCTTTAGATAAAAAAGAGTGGGCAAAGATAAAGGAGCACCCTATAAATGGGATAAAGATTATAGGCCCTTTTCAGGAATGGCTTGGCGAGGATATCTGCTCAGGCATACTGCATCATCATGAGAATTATGACGGCTCAGGTTATCCTGATGGTCAGAAGGAAGAAGACATACATTTGTTTTCTCGAATAATAAGGGTGGTAGATGCCTTTGACGCTATGTTGTCGGAAAGGCCTTTTAGTCCGGCATTAAGCAGGGAAAAGGCCATGGAGGAGATTAGAAGATATAAGGGTATTTATTTTGACCCTCTTGTAGTAGAGGCAACAGAGGACTTATATAATATTGGGAAGATATAGGTTTAGAAGGGCGGCATTATTCCGAATTTATGTAAGACCAATAGACTTAATAGCATGAAGACATTGATAAAAATTGGGTTAGTGATTACGTTAGTCATATTATTTAATGCTTGTCTTCGCGCCGAAGAGCCTTCACAAGAGGCATTGCTTAAAAAGGTTGCAAAGCTTTATGAGCAAGGTAAATATTCTGAGGCGATAAAGTTGGCGGAAGATGCTCTAAAGACAGCAGAGAAACAATTTGGAACAGACCATCTTGCTGTTGCTACCTCCTTGAGCCATCTGGCATTGCTTTACCATGCCCAGACCAGATACAAAGACGCCGAACCCCTCTACAGCCGCGCATTGACAATAAAAATGAAGTCGCTTGGCAAGAATCATCCAGACCTGGCAAACGACTTCAATAATCTAGCAGCGCTTTACCATGCCCAGTCCAGATACAAAGACGCCGAACCTCTCTACAAACGCGTGCTGGAGATAGACAAGAAAACCCTTGGTAAAGATCATCCGGACGTGTCTATATCGTTGAATAATCTGGCATTGCTTTATCATGAACAGGGCAGGTATGACGATGCCGAATCCCTTTACAAAGAGGCGCAAAAAATAAAGATAAAGGCCTTTGGCAAAGATCATCCAGATGTGACAAGCGATCTAAGTAATTTAGCCTTACTCTATCATGATCAAGGTAGATATGCCGACGCCGAGCCCCTTTACAAACAGGCCCTGGCAATAGATGAGAAGGCCCTTGGCAAAGAGCACCCGAGCGTAGCAAGCGAGCTGAATAATCTGGCAGCTCTCTATAAAGATCAGGGTAAATACGCTGAAGCCGAGCCTCTCTATAAACGTGCCCTGGAAATAGACGAGAAGGCGCTTGGGGCATCTCATCCAGACGTTGCAAGCGACCTGAATAATCTAGCAGCACTTTATCATGTCCAAGACTGGTACGCTGAAGCTGAGCCCCTTTACAAGCGTGCCTTGGAAATAGATGAAAAGATTCTTGGTAAAAACCATCCAGGTTTAGCAAGCGACCTGAATAATCTTGCGGCATTCTATCACGATCACGGTAAATACAATAAAGCCGAGCCTCTCTACAAGCGCGCATGGGAAATAAAGGTAAAAACTCTTGGCAGTGAGCATCCAGATGTGGCTACGGCCTTGAATAATTTGGCAGCGCTTTATCACGACCAGAATAAATATAGCGACGCCGAGCCTCTCTACAAGCAGGCCCTGGCGATAGATGAAAAGGTCCTTGGCAAAGATCATCCCAATCTGGCTAGTGACTTGAACAATCTAGCAGCACTTTATCATAACCAAGGCAAGTTTAACAAAGCCGAACCTCTCTACAAGCGCGCCCTGGCGATAGATGAAAAGGCACTTGGTAAAAATCACCCAGATCTGGCAAGTGACATGAATAACCTTGCCGCGCTTTATAAAGCTCAAGGAAAGTTTGCTGAGTCTGAGAAGTTATACAAGCGCGCCTTAGAGATAAACGAAAAGACGCTTGGGCCATACCATCCATATGTGGCAACTTTTCTAAAGAATCTGGCGACGCTTTATCGCGATCAGTCTAGATATAGCGATGCCGAACCTCTCTACAAACGGGCCCTGGAGATAGATGAGAAGGTTTTTGGCAGAAACCACCTGAATGTAGCTACGTCATTAAATAATCTGGCAGCAATTTATAGGATTCAGTCTAGATATGCTGATGCCGAAACCCTTTACAAATGGGCATTAGAAATAGACGAAAGCATTCTTGGTAAAAGCCACCCTGATGTAGCTACGTCCTTGAATAATCTGGCAGCAGTTTATCATGACCAGGCCAGGTACGCTGACGCCGAGCCCCTCTATAAACGCGCCTTAGAAATAGATAAAAAGGCACTTGGTGAATATCATCCTGAGGTAGCGATATCCTTGAATAACCTGGCGGCGCTTTATAGAGCTCAAGAGAAATATGCTGATGCCGAAACCCTTTACAAGCGCTCCTTGGAAATAAGCGAAAAAGCACTTGGCCCGGACCATCCTGATGTTGTAAATGTGTTACGGAATATGGCAGAATTATATAGAACGGTTGGGAATGAAGATAAGGCAAGAAGATTTGAAGAGCGCGCTGAAAGAAATCATTCAAAGAATACACGATAAGCGGCAGGTCTACAGCCCCCTAATTTTATGCTCCAATACCCGCTCCAAGGATTTTAAAATCTAAATGAAAAGAAGGTCGTCCAGGATTACTAATAGCAAGAGATCAAGCATGAAAGAAATACTCTGTTTATTGATATACGCGAATATTTTACTATTACAGGGCAATGGTCTAGCTGAGACAAAATCCGGATCTGCTGGTGCGCATGATTTTTCTTCTGCGAAAAAGATGAAGGACGCTTCTTTTCTTGTTGAAGGGGGCGAGATAGAGATAAGAGGCGGCGCTTGGAGATTTTCGTATAAGAAGGGAAATGAATATGGTTATATCTGCAAGTTTACTATTATTAACAATTCAAATAAGACTTACAGCGTTTGCCCAGCGCCTTTTTTATATGACAGAAACGGTTTTGAACTCAACGCGCCTCACGGTTTATTTTTAGATTCAAATCCATTTAAGGCAAAGGTTATGGAGCCTGGCGAGAGCTATGAATTTAAGGGCAGCTTTGAGGTTTTGAAGGCGGTTGCCGTAAAGGTTTACGCATTAAGTATAAAGCTTGTGCCAGATAAACAAAAGTGAAAAATATCTTATTGTCATTATGAAGAAAGATTTAAATGCATAGAAAACAATTAATCTTTACGATTTTATTTTGTATATATTTGAAGATTTTTTATTTTAATATAGCCGGCTCAGTGATAGATAATTTTTATAATGTCTGTACGAAAAACGATATAATGATATCGCAGCTCCAGACCTCTATATTTTCTGCTATAGCGATTATTTGTTATTTTTTTTCTATAGCAGTGATGGTCGCTTTGTTTGTATATTGGTTTAGGCATTTTAAACTAGGGGTCTATTTATTGCTTGGTTTTTTAATGCGATATGCCAGAGAACTATTCATTCTTTCACCGTTGCTTATGAAAAGAGAAACAAGTTTTTTAGGCCTTCTTTCCGAACCAGAAAACATAGTAACGCTTTTAGTGGATCTTAGTGTGACATTTTTGGGGTCGTATCTCGGATATAGATATGCGAGAAGGATAAGTTACCTTGACAAGAGAGATAAGACAGATTTTACCTTTTGGGGATTTTCGAAAAGGTTTTGGTGTCTAATTATAATAGCATTTAACCCTATTTTGGTTTTTTTATGCAGGTATTCAATTATTTCTATATATGAAACTACAAAGGGAAAGGATTTGGTTGACTCGTTGGCGAATATCTTTAATATACAATATAGCGGAGGCCTCTTTAGAATATTGACACTTCCTTTAATGGTCTGTATGTTTTGGGCGTTAGCCATCTACGCTTTTTATGTGGCGTTAAAGGCTATCAAGGATGAAAGGTCTAGATATCGTAAGGTTAAAATAGTGGGCATACTCATAGTCTTGCCGGTTACTATGATAATAGGTAAGGCCGTGGCGTTAATAAGGCAATGGTTTTAGTATAAGGGGAGCGCTTTGAAATACTATGGTAATTGTCATTGAAGTTATAGAAGCTAGTTTGGCAGAAAAGGCTGGTTTAAAAGTAGGCGATAGAATAAAAAGCATCAACGGCATTGTACCTGATAGCGCAGATCACGCTGTAAAACTTATACAAGACAGCGGTATAAGATCAGCCCCCTTGATTTTAAAATACTGGAGGAAAGAGAAGCAACTAAGCATCGCTATTGATTTCAAGAATGGCGAGGATAAGTTAGGAGTGCTTCTTGTGGAGCCTATAAAGATGGACAGGATATTCAAGGGACTTGCTGAAAAGGGCAAAAGGATTATCTCGCGTCTGACCGAAGAATTGCCCTCCGCTTCAGATAACCTGTTTGTCTCTATTCCGAAAATGAACATTTTTCTGGTATTGTTCCTTTATGCCGTAACATTTACGCTCTATGAGCCTATTTGGTATTTACGTCGCAGGAACTCGATAAATTCATTGAATACTAAAGTAAAATTGAACGTATTGTTTCCGGTATTATTGTTAGTTCTTATATTGGTTCAGAATCTTTATTGCGTTGTTAATTTTAATCTCGGGGCAAAATTATTCTGGATTCTCCCTTGGTGTTTTAGCATAATAATAGCATTTAGGGTAAAGAAGATGCTTGGGAATCATTTGAAATCAAGGGTTACGATTTCAGCTGACATTTCGATTTTTTTAACATTTTTTTTCCGTTTTCTGTATTTACAATATAAAATAAATCGTCAATCCGGTAAAGTATTATGTTAGGCAGATAAAAAAGAGGTGCGATTGGCCAAGGATTCGATGTATCTATACGGTAAAAACTCCATTTTGGAGCGATTGAAAATCGCCCCCAAAACCATAAAGAAGATATCCCTTCAGAAAAATTTTGACGCTCCTCACATACTGAATCTTATAGATTCTATCGGCATCCATACAGAACGCGTAAGCGAAAAGGAACTCGCGAAGATTAAACGCGCTGACCGACTTCAGGGGATCGTCGCTGAGGTGGATAAATTTCAATATGCAGATTTTGAAGAGTTGTTGAATAGGCGCCCTGATGCTCAGTCTGATGAAAGATTGTCTTTTATATGTTTGGACAATCTAAACGACCCACATAATTTAGGCTCTATAATAAGGATCTCGGCTTGCTTTGGAGGTTTTGCTGTTATTATACCAAGGCATAGGTCCTGCGAGGTCACGGATGCTGTTATGCATGTTGCTTCCGGCGGAGAAAATTTTATTCCTGTGTCGATGGTTACCAATATGACCACGGCCCTCATAAAGGCAAAAGATGCAGGATATTGGATCGTGGGCGCTGTGGTGGAAAATGGAGAGGATATAAATAATAGAAGCCTCCCTTTTCCTATATGTCTTGTGTTGGGTTCCGAGGGCAAAGGAATAAGGCATGGCATAGATAAGCATCTTGACTTAAAATCGAGCCTTCCTATGAAAGGGGCAGCGCTTTCTTTTAATGTTGCAATGGCCTGTGCTATTTTTTGTCATGAGATAGCCAAGCAGAGGTGCGCGGGTAGAAAGGTCTAGGATGAACAAAAAAGAGGATAAGAAGTTAGTGAATTTTATATGTGAAGCAGGAATGCTTAAGCGCGTCAGGCGTTCTGGATGGTGGGTTTTAGGCGTAAAGGATACAGAGACAGTAGCAGAGCATAGTTTCAGATGCGCGGTTATAGGCTATATCATAGCTTGTAGGGAAAAGGCCTCTTCTTATAAAGTGTTACTGATGACACTCTTTAATGACATACATGAAGCCCGCATAAGTGATTTACATAAGATGTCGCAACGTTATATCGAACTTCTGAAGGCAGAAGACAAGGCGTTTAAAGAACAGATAGATTCTTTGCCCGTCGGTATTAAAGGCGAGCTGTCCGGCATGCATAAAGAGTACAGGAAGCAAGATACGAAGGAAGCTATTATCGCAAGAGATGCTGATATTTTAGAATGTCTGATTCAGGCGAGAGAGTACCAAGGGCATGGATTTAAAGAGGCAATCAAATTTATGAAAAAAGCACCGTGTTTCCTTAGGACAAAAACCGCCAAAAACCTATGGTCAATAGCAAAAACAGCAGACCTTAATGAATGGTGGGAGAGCTTGAGCGAATTTAAGCGTTGATATAACTTGACAATTCAGTCAATGACTAAAGTGTTAAGTTAGAGAGGGGTGTTTAGGTGAAGAGACATGTAGTTATAATAGGGATAATTATATTTGTAATAATAGGTTTGATAGTTCTGACGAAACACAGTAAGCCAGGCGATAAATCCAAAGGGCTTGTTGCGTTTGTGATTGACGATTGGGGTTATAATCGAAAGAATCTCGATTTGGTTTTTCAGATAGACAGGCCTATTACCGTGTCGATATTGCCGAATCTACGCTATTCTCATGATATTGCCACGGAGGTCAGGAAAAATGGCAAAATACATGATATAATTTTACATTTACCCATGGAGTCCAAAGTTAATAGAGCAGTGGAGGCTAATACTATTCGGTCTGGCATGAAAAAAAATGAGATACTTTCTATATTGGAAAAGGATATCAGGAACGTTGTTGGGCTTATAGGCGTTTCGAATCATCAAGGTTCAAAGGCCACTGAAGACGAAAGCGTGATGAATATTATCCTGACCGAATTAAAGCAGAGAAAATTATTTTTTCTGGATAGCCTGACGACACCTAATTCGGTGAGTTTGGATGTCGCCCGCAGCATAGGGTTGAAATGTGCCGAGAGAGATGTTTTTTTGGACATCACAGATCAAACTGATTTTAAAAATTTTGAATCTTATATAAAAAAACAGATTCAAGAATTATCCTATATAGCGACGCAAAAAGGAAGCGCCATAGGGATAGGTCATAACGAGAAAATCACTCTTCAGGTTATAAAAGATTCTATACCTGAACTGGAAGCAAAAGGCATAAAGATAGTGCCTTTAAAAGAATTGGTGAAATGATATGAAAAAAATAGTTTTTTTATCAAACATTTTTTTGGTAATGTTCCTTGCTTCTTGCGCGCGGGCGCCTTTAAGAGATGCACGCCCACTCCATACCATAGAGCCATATCCTCTTATAGAGGGAGCGGCAGTAAGTATGCCTGGCGCATTAAGAACTGATATATATCATGAAGTAGGACCGGGAGAGACAGTCTGGAGAATAAGCCAGATGTACGATGTTTCGATAGAAGACATTGTGATGGTTAACAATTTACAAGATGCCGCGATCCTCGAAAAAGGACAGAGGCTGCGCATACCGAGAGCCGCGCCTTTGAGGGCAGTGGTACCTTTGTGGCCTTCTAAAAAATGGAAATATATCATCGTCCACCATAGCGCAACAGATGTCGGAAATGCGCTTGCTTTTGACTATGTGCATTCAAAGAAAAGGCGCTGGAAAGGTCTTGGCTATCATTTTGTGATCGACAATGGCACATCTGGAAAGAATGACGGCCAAATAGAGATTTCTCCAAGATGGCTGCATCAGGAGAGCGGCGCGCATTGTAAAGCAAATGGCATGAATTATAAAGGCATAGGCATATGCCTCGTCGGGAACTTTAGTGAAGAAAAAGTTACGCCTAAACAGATGGAATCCCTCGTATTTTTAGTTAGTCATTTAAAGGAATATTATGATATTCCCGATTCACGTATATTGGGTCATAATAATGTGAAGGGCGCTAGCACAGAGTGCCCTGGTAAAAAATTCCCTTGGGATAAATTCCGTTCGCGTTTAAGACCATAAAATCATTCCCTTGGCTGGAGTTGAGCCGGATAATAATTCTAAAGAATTCGGGGTAAATGTTGTACTAGGATATTGACCCGCAAGTAGATAACAGGGAGGGATATATGTCAGGCTTTTTAGATAAATTTAGAAAAAACGTAGTTTTATCTGTTTGGAAAGATAAAATTGATGAACCTAAAATAAAAGATATGGACGACAAGATTGCGTTGGGGGTTTTATTATGGGTTGTTGCCGAGACCGATGGTAAATTCCTATTAGAAGAAGAGGAAAAAATCAGAGAAATACTCACCTCTAATAGTGCAGTTTCAAAAAAAGATATGCCTCTTGTTTTAGCTTCGGTTCGGGAGGCTGCCAAAGAGAGAATAGACCTATATAGTTTCACCAATGAGATAAGCGAAGGTTTGCCGTATGCTAATAAAAAATCAATTCTAGAAGACCTTTTTCGTGTTGCCTGTGCTGATAAAGGATTGGATGGTAGTGAGCTTGAGGCAATAAGGAAGATATCAGGGTTGTTTCACATATCGCATAAGGATTTTATTGATGCTAAAATAAAGATTAAGAAAGAGCTTGGCTTAGATATGGCCGGATTGTAAATATGTATCTTTACTAGTCCCAAAGTAAAAAAATCAGTTTAAGCAATACATTTTAATCTTGTCTATATTTTTCCACAGTAGTATTATATATAACAAAACGAACAGAAGGTTTACTGGTTTGTCTTCGTGAAAAAGCGGCAGCAATAAAGAATTTCCATAATCCGGAGCTAAATAGTTTTAGGTTGTTTTTAGGAGGGGTGTATGAAGAGGAACAGCCAGAAGGAATTTCACGATGTTTTTATTAGAGATATAAGTATAAATAAAATATCCAAGGTATTAGATAAGAAATTACTCAAAGAAATATATCATAAGAACAAAATACCATTAGGAGATATAGCAAAGGAGTTCAACTGTTCGAAGTCATATATCTATAAATTATGCAAGAAATACGGTATTAGTTTAAGGGCTAAATAAGTCGATCTTGGCGTAACACCGGGGTTAGTTTTTGTTTATATTGAAATTTCTGTAATACACACGCGCCCATAGCTCAATTGGATAGAGTGCCGGCCTACGAAGCCGTAGGTTCCCTGTTCGAACCAGGGTGGGCGCGCCAACTTGTTTTTCTAACTTGAGAAATCCTCATTAGATTTCCGGAGGAGTGGCAGAGCGGTCGAATGCGGCGGTCTCGAAAACCGTTAGGCTCGCAAGGGCCTCGAGGGTTCGAATCCTTCCTCCTCCGCCATACCTTACAATAGGCAAAGATAAAAATGACAGATCGGTCTTTACTGTCAGCCACGCCGTAATCGCGAATTCACTTTATTTGAGTCGTAGAGAATGAAAAAATATTATATCCCCAGAAAACCTCTTATTATCCTTGCAGTAGCTATTTTAACAGGTTTTATTTTAGCGTTTGTTTATTATAAATCTACATCGGTTAGACCGCACATTATTATAGTTGTCATAGATGCCTTAAGGCCCGACCACCTTGGCTGTTATGGGTATAAAAGAAATACCTCTCCACATATTGACGAATTAACAGAACAGAGCACGGTTTTTACACAGGCGATTACCGCAGGGGGGTGGACTGCTGAATCCGTTCCTTCCATATTAACCGGAACCTATTCTTTTATTCACGGAATCAACGATTGGGATAGCCGTTTGAATTCCGACATAACAACATTGCCGCAGTTTTTAAAATCTAAGGGTTACAAATCTGCTTTATTTACCAACCATTCATGCTTTAGTATGCTAGATGTTAAAGATGGTTTTGATACAGTAGAAATTATAGAACAAAACGACCATCAATTAACCATTGAAGCGATAGATTGGCTTGAAAGAAATAGAGCCAAGCAGTTTTTTGTATATCTTCATTATAAGGGGCCCCACGTCCCTTACAAACTTCCCAGCTCATATAAAAATAAATATCTTCAGGATAGGTTCAGAGACAAGAAAGAGGTGCCTGTTTCCAAGGATAGTTCATATGAGTATGAAAAGTATGAAGGCGAGGGAAAGATCCCTTATATAGTAGCTGAGAATGGCATTTCAAACGTGAGCTATTATATCGCTCAATACGACGGTGCAATTTCTTATACAGATACCCAGATAGGCTATTTGATGGATAACTTGAGAAAATTGAATTTATTAGAAAATACGTTTATTGTTCTAACGTCTGACCACGGAGAAATGCTGGGGGAGCATGATTATTATTTTTGCCACTGGACATCTTACGAGGAGATTCTAAAGGTTCCTTTAATCATAAGGTTCCCAAGATTATTCCCCAAAGGAAAAAACATTTCTCAGCAGGTTAGCCTCACAGATATAGCCCCTACTGTCTTAGATATTTTGGATATAAAAGCCCCTTCATATATACAAGGTAAGACCTTGATAAACCTTTTTAGAAAGAAAGAAGCTAGCTTCCATCCTTATGTTTATACTTCATCTGGTCACGAAACAGTTTCTATAAGAGGGGAGCAGTGCAAATTGATTCGTAACAACATAGAATCCGACTACGAATTGTATAACCTTATAGAAGACCCTCAGGAGCAGCACAATCTAATAAGCGAGAAACAAAATAAATTCAGGGAATTTAAAAAGATATTATTAGAGGTATACAGAAAGGAATCCTTTTCTTCTGAAGATCAAAAGACTGGATTTTTGACTGATGAGCAAAAGGACGATTTAAAAAGTTTAGGGTATCTCTAAATTAAATGATAAACTTATTTTGGTGGTTTTCTTGGTGGTGGAAAGGGCTTTCAGGCAAGAAAGTGATTATAAATAAAGAGGTTACGGTTTCAAGGAGGGATAATCCTTCCTCCTCCGCCATAATTTTTGTTAGGAGGAGCGAAGCCTATCTAATAATTTATTGATCCTATCCACTAAAGGCCTGAACTTATCGGCTTTTCTTATTGCTACATGGCCTTGTTTTTTACCATCTATGCATTCGTCCAATTCCCTTACTATCCTGTCAAAAGGTCCGATTATTCTATGGCTTATTTTATAGGCGAAGATCAATATGGTTAGGATGGAAATCGGAGCTACTAACCATAAAATAAGAATCACTTTTCTTGCGGCCGGGATTATATTATATGCAATGGCTTCTGGGATGCCGAATTGTTGGGCTGTAATGTTAAAGATTAAATAGTAAAGACAGACCGTGACAATAAGCGCCGGCAACAAAGATGCCAAAAATACAAGCAGAAATATCTCTCTGTGCATTTTATTGGCGAAGACTTTTTTTCTTCTACTTTGTTTATTCATTTTTGTACCCCACTTTTATATCTTTATACAATGCCTCAGCAGTGGATAATGTGTTGTCTGTATCGGTCATCAGCGCTATGGCGCCGACTTTAGAAGATGGGACCTTATCAAAGGCCTTTTTATAGTCTTCATAGATATTACGTTCTTCAAATACCCACCTATCCATGTTTTCCCTGCCTGACTCAACCACTATTAACTTAATATTTCGAAAATATGGACTTGTCATTATTGTTTCTTTGGGCAGAGTTTGGTGCCAGATGTATTCAATGCTTTTTGTTTTTGTAAAATGCAATCTTGGAAAGATCACATATACCCTTGCGGCATAGTCGTCTTTTTCTATCCATCCTCCCTTATCTTCGCTAACCGTATCTTTTTCAGGGAATTTTCTTACTTTCCAGTACCAGCTTATCATTGGAAACTTTTTAGCGTCGAAGTTAATTCTATAGAATAGTCCAGAGCAGGCTTCTTGACTTTTGGCTGAAAGGTGCTTAAGTTTTTGAGCAGGCTCTACGGTGTATAGCACCCTGTTTTTAAATATTTTTTCCTGCCATTCCGTGAGGGAATCTTCTTCATCGAATAAGAAATGTTTGGGTAGATCAGAGGCATGCGCATAATAAATCAGTACGGCCAATGCAGCTAATATTAGAGCGCAGGTAAACTTTGCTTTTCGCATGTAAAGCCTATTTTAGCCTTAAACCTACAAATAGTCAAAACAATTTATTTCTAGCTATTCTGCATTAACTTGACATATGAAATTGAGTCACCCTCCAGAGGTGGATTATCCACCGAATAATAAACGAGGGTGGACAACTTTTGTCATTGACTGATTTGTCAAGTTAAGGTTTTTCTCTGATTTTTTAAACTCCTTGATTTCGACTCATTGCGAAGTTAGAATAATAATAAATAATAGCTACCTGGCGTGGTAGGCCCATAAACTCGGAGAGGTCTTGAACAGGATATTGCCAACATCACAAGCAAAGAATAAATTCCCAAGGGATAATTTTGTTTTTCTTGAAACAAATAAGTTTGATAGGAATAATTGCCGCTCAGTCCTCTTTTCTAATCCTGCCAGAATAATCTCCTGTTATAGGCTCGAAGAAGTAAGGGAGTCGTTTTTGGAATTAGAAAGGTTTATTTCAAAGGGATATTATGCGGCCGGCTTTATCTCTTATGAAGCAGGTTTTTCTTTTGAAGATAGCTTAAAGGGCTTAAAGTTAAAGTCTCCTTTCCCATTGCTTTGGTTTGGAATCTACGAAAAGCCCGATGTATTCAGACATAGAGAAAAGATCGATTTATTGCCTCACAAAAAATCTCATTATACAGTCAAAAATCTACGGTCTAATATATCTGAAAAAAGCTATATTGATAATGTAAAAAAGATTAAAAAGTTCATAAGGCTCGGGGATACCTACCAGGTGAATTATACATTTAAGTATAAGTTTGATTTTCTGGGTTCCATTTTTGCTCTTTACGAAGACCTCAAGGCAAAACAAAGCGTTTCTTACTCGGCTCTTATAAAGACGCCCGAGATTTCTGTATTGTCCCTCTCGCCGGAATTATTTTTTAGAAAAGATAAAAAGCGCATAGAGGTAAGGCCTATGAAAGGCACTCTTGAGCGTGGGAGAGATGCGCAGGAAGACGAGCGCAACATAGAGGCATTAGAAAAGAGCCTTAAGAATAGAAGCGAAAATGTAATGATAGTTGATCTGCTGAGGAATGACCTTGGCAGGATTTCAAGAACCGGCACGGTTAAGACTCTAAAACTATTCGAGGTAGAGCAATACGAAACCCTGCTACAGATGATATCGATAGTTGAAGGCGCGCTCAAGAGAGATGTCGCGCCTTATGATCTCTTCAGGGCTATTTTCCCGTCAGGTTCTGTTACGGGAGCTCCTAAGATAAGTACCATGAAGATAATAAATGCCCTTGAAAAAGAACCTCGCTATGTATATACAGGGGGCATTGGTTTTTTTGCGCCTGACGGGAATTCTGTTTTTAATGTAGCCATAAGAACTGTTTTAGTAAATAATAGGACAAAGAAAGGCGAGATGGGGGTTGGCAGCGGTATCGTGTACGACGCGGACCCGCGCAAGGAATTTGAAGAGTGTAAACTAAAAGCAAATTTTATAACCCAGAAGAAAAAGACTTTTAAGCTTATTGAAGCTATCCTGTGGCGTTCGGGAAAAGGCTATTTTCTTTTAAAGGAACACCTTGACAGACTTTCCTTGTCTGCGGAGTATTTCGGTTTTAAGCGCGACAAAAGATATATAGTCCAAGGGCTTAGGGATCTGGAAAAAAGGTTTAATAATAATTTTGACTATAAAGTAAGGCTTCTTCTTGATAGTAGCGGAAAAAGGGAGTTGACTTTTAAGAGGATAGATAAAAGCGGAAACGACTGTTTGGTCAAGGTCAGGTTTTCGGATAAAAAGACTTGCTCGGGAAATGTATCCTTGTATCACAAGACTACGGATAGGTATTTATACGATGAGGAGCATAAGAAATGGAACAAAAGGGGATATTTTGATGTTATTTTTACCAATGAAAAGAATCAGATTGCAGAGGGAGCGATTTCTAATATAATAATAAAAAAAGGCAGGTTTTATTATACCCCGCCCATTGAATGCGGGCTTTTAAACGGTGTTTTTCGGAAGACACTCTTTAAAAATAAGAGATTTTCTATAAAAGAGAAGGTGTTGTATAAAAAAGATATTAGAGAAGCGGATGAGGTATATATGGTAAATTCAATACGTGGCATGACAAAGGCAACATTATGAAAAAGGATGAATTTTACATGAAAGAAGCCTTGCGGGAGGCAAAAAAGGCATTTTATAATGATGAAGTGCCTGTAGGGGCAGTAATTGTACATAAGGGCGTGATTGTAGGCAGGGCTTATAATCAGATAAAGACCTTGAAGGATCCTACTGCCCATGCAGAAATGATAGCCATTACGCAAGCTAGTAACTATCTGCAAAATGAGAGGTTGATAGGCTGCAGAATGTATGTTACAATTGAACCTTGCAGCATGTGCGCAGGGGCAATGGTTTTGGCGCGCATTGGAAAATTAATCTATGCTGCCAGTGATCCAAAGACCGGCGCATGCGGGTCTATCGTAAATATAATTAGCCATAAAAAATTAAACCATAATGTCAAAATAGAAAAAGGCGTTTTGGGGCATGAAGCAAGTTTGTTGATAAAAGAGTTTTTTAAGAAGAAAAGAAAGGTCTTTTGACTCGAGCCTTGCTCAGAATAAATTTTTTCTTAGAAAAAAAGGAGGGGTTGCATAGTCTGGTTTAATGCGGCGGTTTGCTAAACCGTTGTACGGCTGAAAGGTCGTACCCAGGGTTCGAATCCCTGCCTCTCCGCCAGTCTTGCATAGAGGGTGTTCAATAAGTAAAGTTTAAATATTTCGAAAATGTAAAATGTTAAAAAATAAAATATATTTAATTTACATATTTTTTAAAAAAGTATTTTCACACAATCAATATGAAGCAATCAGAAAATTATTCGTTCACCTTTTGTCACGAATATATTCTCGAAATTTAAATGAGCTCTCAGTACTATATAGGACTGATAAAAGACCCGAGTACCATAATTATATTCAATATTATCAGAAATATTTCCATCATTTAAGAAAAAAGAAATTAAATATTTTAGAAATCGGTATTGGAGAAGGTAAAAGATTAAATAAAGGTGGCGGGTCATTGCGGATGTGGAAGCGATATTTTTCAAATAGCATTATTTATGGGATAGATATTTATGATAAAAGTTTTATGCAAGAAAAGCGCATAAAAACATTCCGAGGCGATCAAAGCGATGAAAAATTTCTAAGGAATGTATTTGATAAAATTGGTTCCTTGGACATTATAATTGATGATGGGAGTCATATAAATGAACATGTTATTACTACCTTTAAGACGCTATTCCCATTGCTAAATAATGGAGGGATATATGTTATTGAAGATACTCAAGCATCTTACTGGCCTGAATTTGGAGGGAATTCTGAAAATTTAAATAGTCCAAATACTGTAATGAATTTATTGAAAAATATTACCGATGGCTTAAATTACAAAGAATTTAAGAAACAAGTGTATGTGCCTACTTATTTCGATAAACATATTACATCCACCCACTTTTATCATAATATAGCATTTATTTTTAAAGGAAAAATTGAAGAGTAATTACGAGAAGGTGCTCTATTAGCCATTTAAAATAAAATTCAGTGTCCAAATCGTACCCATCCAAAGCGTAATTCTTGTGACAGATTTGAGACAAACTAAAAGTAAAATACAGCAAACTAGAGGAAAACAGGTGGAATCCTTAATTCCTTGACAATAAAAAGCTTATGTCGTAACATATTTATCGACGGTAAGTTAGGGAATCGTGCATACAAGAATCCCTGCCTCTCCGCCACCCTTCGACAGGCTCAGGGTGACGATCCTGAGCTCATATAGGGCTAGCCGTTAATTTTAATGTGGTTCGTAACTTTCAAATCTTTAAACTTTTAAACTAATGTCATATCTACCTTTTGCACGCAAACATCGTCCTCAGAATTTTGACGAAGTGATAGGCCAGGAACACATCACCACTACGCTTAAAAACGCCATTTCGTTAAACCGCGTACACCATGCTTATTTATTTACAGGACCGCGCGGGATAGGAAAAACTTCAACTGCCCGCATATTGAGTAAGGCCTTAAACTGCGAAAAAGGGCCTTTGCCAACGCCGTGCAATAAGTGCAGTTCCTGTTATGAGATAGGCGTTGGTTCGAGCATGGATGTTATAGAGATAGACGGCGCGTCAAATCGCGGTATAGATGAAATACGCAATCTTCGCGAGTCAGTAAAATTCGCGCCTTCAAAAGGCCGCTACAAGATTTACATTATAGATGAAGTACACATGCTTACCACCGAGGCCTTTAACGCGCTTTTAAAGACGCTGGAAGAGCCGCCTCGACATGTAAAGTTTATATTTGCCACTACAGAGTCGCACAAACTTCTTGCGACCATACTCTCCCGCTGTCAGAGATTTGATTTCAGGCGCATACTTATTAAAGACATTGTTTCGAAGCTCAAAGAAGTAGCCAAACAGGAAAAGCTTAACATAGAAGAAGACGTATTTCTATATATCGCAAAGGCCTCTGATGGCAGCATGCGGGATGCAGAAAGCATACTTGACCAGGTCTCTTCTTTTTCTAAAGGCAAGGTTTCGCTGAAGCATGTTGCTGAAGCCCTTGGCATGATAGACGAAGAGACTGTTTTTCAATGCACTGATTTAATTATCAATAAAGACACGAAAGCCGCCATTTATTTAGTAGATGAGATATTGAATTCAGGAAAGGATGCAAAGCAATTTCTGATTGAAATACTGGAGCATTTCAGAAATATTATGATTGCAAAAATCGGGGTTTCGTCAGGAGACTTGATAGATCTGCCTGCGGAGTCGATAGAGCGCGTAAGGAAACAATCTGAAAGACTTTCCCAGGGAGATGTATTTTATGTAGTGAATGTACTTTCGAATGGCCTTAAGATGCTAAAGCAGCTTCTCCCTGAAAGGATTGTACTGGAGTTTTCCATTATAAAGCTTACCTCCAGGGATTCTATTTCTTCAATAGAGGAAATAATTTCAAAGCTGCCTGAGCTTACAAAGGCCTCGCAACAATCTCCGTCCGCTCATGCCGCTGATCCAGCCAAGCCAATGCCTGGGGTGCATCTGCAGCAGGCCATTGCAAAAAAACTTCAACAAGGCATTAAGCATGTTGCAAAGGCCGTAAAGCCGGAAAAAGGGGATTCTCTGGGATCAAAGGGCCCCGTGGACATAAACAGGGTAAAGGATGCCTGGCCTATTCTTGTAAAGGCAATGGCTGTTAAGAAAATGTCTATATCTTCATATCTTGCAGAGGGAGAGCCTGATTTCACCAAAGGGGACACTGCTTTTATTGCGTTTGCAAGGGAGTTGAATTTTCACAGAGAGGTGCTTGAGGAAAAACATAATAAAGATTCTGTGCAACAAGTATTTTCACAGATAATGGATACGCCTGTAAAGTTAGAGTTTATCGCTACTGACAGAAAATTAGAAAAACCCAAACAGGAACCCACCCCGATTAGTAAGGAAGAATTAAAAAAGCAAGAGCCCGTAATTGACGCTGCTCTTGATATATTCGGAGGAAAGATCCTGCGTTATAAACCAAGGAACGCATAAATGAGCGCATATACGAAATCGATGCATGAATTAATAGAACATTTTAAAAAGATGCCCGGGGTAGGCGCAAAGACTGCCGAGAGGTTCGCATTTCATGTGTTAAAGTCGCCTAAAAAAGACATGGAGAAATTTTCTTTGGCCATAAAGAACCTCAGGGAGCTAGTAAGATTTTGCGAAAAATGCGGCAATCTAAGCGAAACCGAATTTTGCAGGATTTGCAGTGACCCCAGGAGGGACAAGACTGTTGTATGCGTGATAGAAGAACCCAAGGATTTAATTTTGATAGAGAAATCAGGCCATTATAAAGGCACATATCATGTGCTTTTTGGAGCAATAGCGCCTTTGGACGGAATAGGCCCGGATGACTTAAGAGTAAAAGAGCTCATATCACGCGTTAAAGCGGATAAGGTAAAAGAGGCGATAATTGCTACTGATTCCAATGCTGAAGGAGAGACAACAGCTTTATACCTTTCAAAAGAGCTCAAGCCATTTAATGTTAAAATAAGCCGTATCGCGTATGGCATACCAGTAGGGGAAAATTTAGATTATATAGACCAGGCAACCCTTATAAAGGCCCTTGAAGGCCGAAGCTCCATGTAACTTGACAAATCAGTCAATGACAAAAGTGTCAAGTTAGCGCTTCTTAAAACTTGACAGATAAGGTCCAAGATTATAAAATAGTAAGACATTTTTAATTCAGAAGAGGAAATTTTTATGGCAATGGTAGAAGTTAGATGGCATGGAAGAGGCGGGCAAGGTGCAAAAACAGCTTCTCAGTTTTTAGGAGAGGCAACCCTTGATACAGGGAAATACATACAGTCATTTCCTGAGTATGGCCCTGAAAGGGCTGGTGCTCCGATGAGGGCTTTTAACCGTATAAGCGAAAAGCCCATATATATACATTCTTCTGTTACAAATCCAGAGATAGTAGTGGTAATAGACCCTACGCTTATCAGCGCTATTGATGTTACAGAAGGCCTGGGTGATGATGGTATACTTTTGGTAAACACAGATAAATCTCCGGAAGACATCCGAAAGGCAGTAAATTTTAAAAAGGGCAAGGTTGGTACGGTTGACGCTACAAAGATTGCGCTTGAGACGCTTAAGCTGCCTATGCCAAATATGCCTATGCTCGGGGCATTATTAAAGGTAAATGCGCTTGTTACGATAGATCAGCTTTCTGAAAGGGTAAAGGCAAAGTTTTCAAAGAAGATTGGCGAAGAAAAGACAAATGCTAATCTAGAGGGCATAAAAAGAGCTTACAACGAAGTAAATATAGGTTAGTTATGGCAGAGAAGAAAAAGAACTGGAAAGAGATTCCTATAGGTGGAAAGATCGTAGAGGCAGGTAATGCCGAGAACTATAAAACAGGCAGTTGGCGTACATTTAGGCCTGAGAAGAACGAGAAAAAATGCATAAATTGCCTCCAGTGCTGGATATTTTGCCCTGATTCTTCTATAAAGGTAAAAGATGGAAAGATGTCAGGTTTTGATTATGACCACTGCAAAGGCTGCGGTATATGCGCATCAATATGTCCTGTAAAGTGCATAGATATGGTGAAGGAATAAAAAATGGCAGGCGCTAAGACTAAAAAGATTCCACTGACAGGTGACCAGGCAGTTGCGTATGCAATGAAGCAGATAGAGCCGGATGTCGTAGCGGCATATCCTATTACTCCGCAGACCGCGATCGTAATGAGCTTTTCAAACTATGTGGCAAATGGCCAGGTCTCGACAGAGGTTATCCCTGTTGAATCAGAGCACAGCGCGATGAGCGCGTGCGTGGGCGCGGCAGCAGCAGGCGCTCGAACAATGACTGCAACATCAGCAAACGGCCTTGCTCTTATGTGGGAGATCATTTATATAGCTGCCTCAACCCGCCTTCCTATTGTAATGCCGGTTGTAAACCGTGCTCTTTCAGGCCCGATAAATATTCACTGTGACCATTCTGATACAATGGGCGCGAGGGATTCAGGCTGGATACAGATCTACTGCGAAAATGCCCAAGAGGTGTATGAAAATACAATACTCGCGGTAAGGATCGCGGAGCACAAAAAAATACTTCTACCTGTAATGGTATGTCAGGACGGTTTTATAACAAGCCATGGTGTGGAAGGCATAGACATCCTCGAGGATAAAAAGATAAAGGATTTTGTCGGAGAATACAGAATAGAAAATCCTCTGTTAGATGTTGAACACCCGGTGACGTACGGGCCGCTTGACCTTCAGGATTATTATTTTGAGCACAAGCGCCAGCAGACCGAGGCCATGAAGGATGCCTTGACAGCGATCCCTGAAGTATTAAAGGAATTCAAAAAGACATTTGGAACAAAATACGATTTTATCGAGACATATAGATTAGAGGACGCTGAAGTTGCGATAGTCGCACTTTCATCTACAGCAGGCACTGTAAAGTTTGTAGTGGACGAGTTGAGACAAAAAGGAGTAAAGGTAGGACTTTTACGCCCCAGGTTTTTCAGGCCTTTTCCTAAGAAAAAGATAATAAATGCTCTGACTAAAGTAAAGGCGATTGCTGTACTTGATAGGAGCGATTCTTTTTCAGCAGAGGGCGGGCCTCTTTATAGCGAGATCAAGGCAGCATTATATGATTCAGATATAAAACCGCTTGCAGTAAATTATATATACGGTCTTGGGGGGAGAGATGTTTTTCCAAAAGACATAAGCAAGGTCTACGCAGATTTACAGGACATAGTAAAGAACAATAAAATAAGTACCCGTTTAAATTATTTAGGATCGAGGGAATAATGGCCAGTATAAAAGAATTAGCAAAGCAACCAGAGCGTTTATCAGGCGGGCACAGGCTTTGCGCAGGATGCGGCGCGTCTATTATAGTACGCCAGGTTTTAATGGGCACAAAGGACCCTGTGGTAGTAGGCGCATCTACAGGATGTCTTGAAGTCGCAACAACTATTTATCCATATACTGCTTGGAAGACGCCGTTTATCCATAATGCATTTGAAAATGTTGCTGCTACAATAAGCGGCGTAGAAACAGCCTACCGTGCTTTAAAGAAAAAGGGAAAGATTAAAAAGGATATAAAATTCGTGGCGTTCGGAGGCGACGGAGGCACGTATGATATTGGCATCCAGGCGCTTTCAGGCGCATTAGAGCGAGGCCATAATTTTGTATATGTCTGCTATAACAACGAAGCTTATATGAATACGGGAATTCAACGTTCAGGAGCCACGCCTAAAGGCGCATCGACGACAACCGCACCTGCAGGAAAGGTAAGCCATGGCAAGGCGCAGTTCAGAAAAGACCTTACTGCTATAGTGGCAGCACATAGGATCCCTTATGTAGCGCAGGCCTCTGCTTCCAGCTGGAATGATCTAGTCACAAAGGCGGAAAAGGCGTTTAAGGTAGATGGCCCTGCGTTTTTGAATGTGATAGCAATGTGCCATAGAGGATGGAGATTTCCGCAGGAAGATACAATTAGTATTTCAAAATTGGCAGTAGAAACAGGATTTTGGCCATTAATAGAAGTAGAAAACGGAGAGTGGAAATTTACATACAAACCAAAACAGCGTAAACCAGTCGTTGAATTTTTAAAACCCCAAGGTCGTTTCAAACATCTCTTCAAAGAAGAAAATAAGCACATTCTTGACGAAATTCAAAAAGACATAGATGAAAACTGGGCTCGCTTGGAGCGTTTGTGTGAGGCCAGTTGTAAAGTAGCGTAATATATAAATCAAACTTTCCCCGGTAGCTCAGTTGGTAGAGCGACTGGCTGTTAACCAGTAAGTCGCAGGTTCGAGTCCTGCCCGGGGAGCCACTACTTATAACCCCTTGCAATAAAATAAGTTGCAAGGGGTTTTTATTTGTTGTAAAATATTGCAAAGGAGGTAACGTTTTATGTTATCAGAAAAAAATAAAGCAATGACAAGCTCAATAATTGAAGCCATAAACAACAGGCGTTCTATCAGGTCTTATGAGGCAAAACCAATTCCAAAAGATATAATAAAAACGATAATAAAGGCTGGTAATCAAGCGCCTTTTATGTCGGAGAAGCATGAGAAGCCTGAAGATATTGTTCAGCCCTGGCGGTTTGTTGTTGTAGAAGACCCAGAGTTTAAGAAAAAACTCGTTCAGACCACTGAACCGATTAGGTCAAAGTTTGTTGAAGGAATGAAAAAGACTATGCCTGAAATGTATGAGCAAGCAATGAGGCTTTATGAGGCGATGAATGAGCCCAAAGACATGATTTATTATTTTGCACCTGTTATTATCTTTGTCGTAGGTCCAAATGGGTCTGATGTAAGTTGTGCACTTGCATGTGAAAATATTATGATTGCTGCAACGTCTTTTGGCTTGGGAAGTTGTTATGTTGGTTTTGGAGCGATGGTGACAGGTGATGCTGATATCAAACAAGTCCTTGAACTAAGAGATGATGAACGAATCTTCGGACCTGTCGTGCTTGGTTATCCAAAAAGCGATTCCAGTGCATTGGATATTATACGACCAAACAAAAAAGAACCTATCATTAAATGGATATAGAAGCCATTACTTAAGAGACAGAGAGAATTTATTAGTTTCTTTTGAATATAACCAGTTGCGAAACTCGTCCAATACGGGGAGCCAATATTTCGTAACTAATTAAATATAATGAAGTTACGATAAAAATGCCTGATTAAAAAGTCAGGCATTTTTTATTGAATAGTGCGAGAGGCTCATTTGTGGTATACTGGAAAAAATAAGGTCAGGGTATTTGTCCGGAGTTTTTTCTATGACTACGACTATCTCAAAAATATTGGTCTTACTTTATGCGGGACTATTTACTGTTTTTGCCATGCTTTCAGGTGCAGAAAATGCAAATGGAATTAAAAGAGTATTATTGAATCTGCCAAATATTGCTCCTTGGCTTTTAGTTTGGGTAGCTGTATTTATTGCATGGAAAAAGCCAAAAGTAGGTGGGATATTATTTCTAGCTTTGGCAATAGTTTCCATGTTTTTCTTTCATACCTACCAAGGGCTTGTTCAATTTTCAATAATTAGTTTGCCACTAGTCGTTATTGGTATTTTATTTTTAGTTAAGTCGAAATAATATAGTTCTAATCATAGGAGTATGTTATGCGTAAAGATGCACCGAGCTATACCGCGCGCAAGGTTGCCCTGAACATTGTTACTTTGGGGGCAAAGCCAGGGATGGACAAAGTTCTTCCCCCTGGGATTGTTGAAACTACGGCAAAACTTCTTCTTACCTCTGGTGCAGTTAGTAAAACTGCAGTTCAATTTTCCCGCTCGCGAAGAGCAGTCTCAATTTACAAGGCATTCGATTGGATGATGCCGGGACAGTTTGAAGCTTTTGCTCACAGAAAAGCATTTTGTGAGCGCCAGGTAAGGATAGGGATTGCTGGGGGCGTTACTCAGGTTCTTGTTTTGGGAGCTGGTTATGATACGCTGGGGTGGCGATTAGCTCCGGATTTTCCTAAAGTGCATTTTTTTGAAATAGACCACCCGGCTACAGCCAGTCTAAAAGCAAAAGGCATAGAGGCGATGGGACCTCAGAATAACCTTCATGTAATCGGCGAGGACTTGGGTAAGCACAAACTGGTGGACGTTCTAGAAGCTAATGACTCATGGAACTCGAAAATGCAGACCGTAATTGTGGCTGAGGGGCTGCTGATGTATCTGCCCCCTGAGGCAGTCCGGGGCTTGTTTAACCAGTGCGCTGTAATCTCTGGTGCTGGCAGCCGAATTGCCTTTACGTATGTCGCTACCAGAACAGATGGTCGACCTGATGCTGGCCGTTGGACAGGGTTGACCATGTGGATTCTCAAGGTTACCGGAGAACCTTGGCTCTGGAGCATACAACCTGAGAAACTTGGTGGTTTTCTAAAAGAAACAGGATGGGAAAACTCGCGAGAACTAGTGGGCGAATTAGATAAACATGGTGTAGAATTTTTCAATGTCGCGACAAAATGAGCACACAAAAGTGATATTCTAATCAAAAGTAATGATTAAGCAATCACGAGTTCTTCATATAGCTTGCTTGCTTATTCAGTGATACAATAGTTTTTGAACTCATCCAAAAAGTTGCGAAACTCGTAGTCCGAGGGGAGCCACTACTTATAACCCCTTGCAATAAAATAAGTTGCAAGGGGTTTTTATTTGGAGTAGAATGATTGAAAAAGGAGGACAAAATGACAATTGAGACGATGCGTGCAGTGTTAGGCTGGTGTTCAATAATCAATATAGGAATACTTCTCTGGTGGTTTTTTGCTATTACGGTATTACATGATTTTGTCTACAAGTTCCATAGCAAGTTTCTTAAGTTATCAGTTGAGAGGTTTGATGAGATTCACTATGCTGGTGCGATGTTCTACAAGATAGCCGTGTTTTTTTTCAATGTTATTCCATATTTTGCATTACGCATTGTTGGGTAAAGAAAGGGTAAAAGATGAGACCAACATATTTTGATTTCACAGTCAACAATCTTAAAGATGCCAGAAAGTTTTTTGAAAATGTCTTTGGCTGGAGTTTTGAAAAGTTTCCTATGCCATATGAATACTACCGAATTAGCGCAGGAAGCGATAAAGAGATTGGTATTGATGGAGGTATTGGCGAAGTCAAAGATACTCCTATCACAGGTGGTAAGCCCTTAACTCAAGTAACAATACCGGTTCAAAGCCTTGATGAGTTTATTGAAAAGGTAAAAGCGAATGGCGGCAATATCATTGAACCAAAGATGGCTATACCCACTATCGGTTGGTATGCAACATGTGCAGAGCCGGGTGGACTTATGTTTGGTATAGTGCAAGCTGACCCTAATGCGAAGTAATAAGTGATTAGGCGATAACAAGTTCTTTGCATAACTTGCTGACTTCTTCTGAAAGACAATAATCCTTAAACTCCTCTAACCAGTTGCGAAACTCGTCCAATACGGGGAGGAAAAAAAGGAGGAATATCCATGGGCGATAAAGGTAGGAAAGATAAGAATAAACACAACAAACAAGTAAACAAAGCAAAAAACGCAAAAAACGAAGCAAACAGGAAAAAACAAGAAAAAACACACTAGTAGAAAAAAGGGACAGTTTGAAGATTGCCATAAGACACATTGATAGCTAAGTTTCAAAACGGTACAAGAACTTCCAAGATAAAGATTCCTGAGTCCGGAGCACGAGGACTAATCTAAACAAAACTTGAAAGGAGATTGAAATGGCTGATTTTAACGATCGTATTATTCGTGCTGCTAAACTAGATGTTAAGCTGTATGAAGAGGTTGAAGCTGACACTACGGCGATGAGACAGGCCACGGGGGTAGTTATTCTCTCTAGTATAGCCGCCGGAATAGGAACCATTGCAAAAGGAGGCCTTGGTGGAATCCTCATGGGGACAATTGTCGCTCTTATCAGCTGGTATGTATGGGCTTTTCTTACTTACTTTATCGGTACAAGACTTCTTCCGGAATCTCAGACCAAGGCAGATATGGGAGAGATGCTGCGAACCATTGGTTTTTCGACCTCGCCGGGTTTGATTCGGGTATTGGGCATTATCCCAGGACTGACAGGGATTGTTTTTCTAGGGGCCTCAATTTGGATGCTAACGGCAATGGTCATTGCGGTTAGACAAGCACTCGATTATAAGAACACGTTAAGAGCTGTGGGAGTTTGCGCGATTGGTTGGGTTATTCAGGCGTTAATCTTTATGTTATTGTTTTCTATTTTAGGTGGTACCGCAACACCAACCTAATAAAAAATATATAACATACTTTGCATAATCAGTTGAAAGATTTGAGAAATCTTACACCCATCACTTTTAGGTTAACAACGGTTCTTTATATAATTTATTAGCTTCTTCAGCATATAACCAGTTGCGAAACTCATCTAATGCGGGGAGCCAAATTTGCAGTAGGAAAAGCCTCTCTTATGTTATAATAAGCAGAGGCTTTTCTTTTGGCAAATTTGGCCCTGAGTAAGGCCCCGAAGGGGCCGCGTCGAAGGGCCAGGAAGAAAAAACTTAAATAAATAACCCGTTTTGCTATTTCTTATGACTAATGCAGAATTTAGATTTTCCAGATGCACGACTTTTACATGCCTTGCCTTCTTTTGTTTTAGCCGGACATCTTGCCTTCTTAGTTTTTGCCATGTGTCACCTCCTTTTTTTAGTTAACCATTTAAACCCAACATTTTTTATTATAGCATATCTGATTCTTTAAGTAAAGGTTTTGTATTAAACTAGGTAAAAACTACTTTTTTGATAATGTCCAGGACAACCACACCTATTTGATACACCTCCTTATTTTAAATATAGTTACATAAATTTTATATAATGTTTGATGGACAAAATTGGACAAATTTACAGTGTTTTTGATGGTTCGAGCATGCCTTGAAGCGCTATATATCTCTACAACTTCTATCTCTGATATTGCCGAAAGTCTAAAATTGACCCTAAAACCTGCTCCATATATACAGCCAAAATACTGAGATTAAACTGTCCTATATCCCCACCTCCCGAGCCAAAATTGGCGCCAGATATTTTTTTATCTGGCGCCAATTTATTTTTACATAATAATCTTGACGAAAATTATAGATATGATATACTATTATTGGCATATGCCAATAACTATGGAGGTATAACATGCCAAGACCTTTTAGATGTAGGAGAGTTCGTTGTAATCCTAATGCAAATTATTTTAAGCCCAGAGGTATTCCTGTTGATTCATTAGATGAAGTTGATTTAACTATGGATGAACTTGAGGCAATAAGACTTGCTGATTTGGAAGAAAAGTATCAAGAAGATGCTGCTAAAAAGATGAATGTTTCAAGGCAAACATTCGGAAATATTATTTCCTCTGCACATAGAAAAATAGCAGATGCATTAGTTAATAGTAAAGCATTAAAAATAGAAGGGGGTGTGGTTAAAATGATGGAGAGATATTTTGTTTGTTATGATTGTAAAAATGAATGGACTTCGCCATATGGAGCTGGCAGACCAAATGTGTGCCCCAAGTGTAGCAGCTCAAATATTCATAGAGCGCCACAAGATAGAGGTTGGGCGAGGACAGGTGGGGGCGGAGGTCGTGGTAGAGGTAGATGTGGGAGGGCAGTTTGATGAAAATATGTATTCCGATAGTAGAAAATGAAGGCTTGAAGTCAGAAGTTAATGCTCATTTTGGGAGCGCTCCTTATTTTTTAATCTATGATAATGAAAAAGGAGCATTTGAAGTTATTAACAATGGCGATAGTCAACATATGCACGGAATGTGCCACCCACTAAAAGCATTAGATAATAAGGGGATTGATGCAGTAGTATGCGGTGGGATGGGAGCTAGGGCAGTTCAAAAGCTTAATGAAGGTGGTATTAAAGCTTATAGAGCAAATGCCGGAACAGTAGAAGAAATAATCAAAAAATACAAAGAAGGTAAATTAGAAGAAATTACCGTGGATAATGCATGTATTAACCATAGCTGTCACTAATTTTCTTGCTTCGTGCGATAAGCAATAATCCCTAAACTCCTCCAAAAAGTTGCGAAACTCGTAGTCTTGGGGGGAGCCACTGTTTCTAAACCGTTGTAATTGAATAAGTTACAACGGTTTTTTTATTTCCATATTTTAAAAATATTATAGATAGGGAACTTTTTTATAATTTTGGTTGTCTAAGTTATTAAAAAGAAATTTCATTATGAAACATAACTAAGAAAGGAGGCAAAATGGTAACAAAAAAGATTATAAGAACGGTTGTTATGAGTATAGTTGTGTGTAGTTTTTTATCAGTTTATTCTGTAGATGCTTTCGCAAGCAAAAAAAAATCCATAAGACATAGACAGCACCGTCACCATCATCATCCTTATCGTGGAAAAATAGTAAGCTTACCTGAGCTAATAGCGAAAGTAATTATTCATGCAGGAGTAGAGTATTATTATCATCATGGATATTTTTACAAAAGGACTCCTTCGGGGTATATAATTGTTGATGCACCAAGAGGAGCTATAGTTACTGCTTTACCAAAAGGCCACAAAACTATAGTTATTAAAGGTAATGCCTATTATTATTACAACGATATTTATTATGTTAGAAAAAAAGGAAGATATATTGTCATCCCCGACCCAGTTTATGAAATTGTCGAGCTTCCAAAGGAAGTAAAGGTTATAGAATCTAATTCTAAAGATTCAGAAGATAGTTATACAGTAAATATCCCTAATGCGAATGGTAGTTATACAGCGGTAACATTGAACAAATTAGGAGATGGGTTTGTTGGACCGCAAGGTGAATTTTACTATGAATTTCCATCTGTAGAACAGCTCAAAGTTATGTATGGTAAGTAGAACAAATTTAGATTTTTAATCTAACATTTTCAATAAAGTAAGGCAGAGATAGTCTGTTATGCTCTAACAGGTTATCTTTGTCTTTGGTTATGTTATAATATAAAGGAACTTTTAGAGAGTTTTCTTTGTCTAATATTATTAGGGGCAGGAGATGGTCGAAATAGACAATGATTTAATAATAAAGGCGTCTCAAGGAGATATGAGAGCATTTGAGGAAATCTATAAGTCGAGCTCGAGCTTTGTATATAATGTAGCATTTAGAGTTGCCAATAATAGCAAAGATGCTGAAGAAATAACCCAAGAGGTATTTATTAAAGTATTTAAGAACCTAAGAAGCTTTAATTTTCGTTCGTCCTTGAAGACATGGCTTTACAGGATTGCTGTGAATACAGCCATAAATTTCAAAAAGAAAATCTCAAAGGAAGAAAATAAAAGAGTACATTATGAGTTTGCACTAAATACTAGTCCTGACCATAAGGGAAAAGATCATGATAATGAGAACTTAGTTAGATATCTTCTGGGTAAGCTTAGCCTAGAGCACAAGACCTGTATAGTATTGAAGGAAATCCAGGGACTTAGCTATAAAGAGATATCCAGCGTATTAAGGATTAATATTAATACAGTGCGTTCAAGACTTAAGAGAGCCAGGCAAAAACTAATAGTTCTAAGAAGAGAGGTGGTAAAAAATGAAGTGTAAAAAAGTTAAAAATATGATTCTTACAGATTATTCAGATAAAGAGATAAAAGCAACTCAGAAAGAGCTCATAGAAGAACATTTGGCACAATGCAGAGCTTGTAGAGAATTCGCGTCTATGGTTACAAAATCCGTTATAGGACCATTTAGAAAAATAGAGACAAAAGAGCCGCTTGATTCAATCTGGTATCGCATAAAAGAGAAAATAGAAGCTGAAACCCAGCAAGAAACAAGACCATACCCCACGCATAATTTAATGGATAAGCTAAGGAATTTTATCTATATCCCAAAACCTATCTTTGCCGTTGCGACTGCGATGGTATTAGTACTTTGCTTGGGCATATTTACAAAGTTTTATTCCAGCAAACAAGAAATTGTTAATATGCAGTCAAGAGAACAGGTTGAGTATCTAGCATATTTATTTACAGAGAACAGTTACGGCTCAAATGGAGAAAATGTAGATTATAATACAGCAATAGAAGAATATTTTCTCTAATTGGAACTTTTAGAGAGCTTTATTTGTCTAAGTTAGTGAAAGGAGGGCAAAAGTCATGAATATAAAATTTAAGAATTCTATATGGTTCTACATTTTTATTTTAGGTATTTTTCTGGCATCAAATGCCTATGCATGGTCAGGGAAGGAACGCTGCTTTGATCCTGGAGAAAAGGAAGTTATAAAAGGGAAAATGGAAGCACGTTTTAAAGAGATCTCTAAAGAACTTAACCTTACACCTGAGCAGGAAGAGCAGTTAAAGGCCCACAAGACTCAGAACAGAGAGGGGATGAAGGCATTTCGTCATGAAATTTCAAATAAGAGGAAAGAACTTAGAGAAGAACTTCAAAAGCAAGAACTTGATATGGAGAAAATAAACCAGCTCAATAATGAACTAAAAATTATACATTCAGAAATGCAAGATAACAGACTTGAAGGTATTTTAGAGGTAAGGAACATACTAAGCCCTGAGCAGTATACAAAATTTAGAGCATTTATTGGGAAGCATCGTAATGGAATGAAAAGACATCGTAAGGGTTTTGGACGCATGAAAAAAGGAGGCGAGTAATGAAAAAGAATCTATTAGTGTTACTTTTTATTTCGTTGGTGTTTATTGTAGGCTGTACAGGTACTCAAAAAGGAGCTGGGATAGGTAGTCTTGTAGGAGCAGGTGCTGGAGCGATTATAGGACATCAGTCAGACCATGCAGCTGAGGGTGCTCTTATAGGAGCAGCAGTAGGTGCTGCAGGAGGGGCATTGATAGGAGATTCAAATATGCAGAGATTCTGTCCAGAATGTGGCCAAACCTTTAGTTCAGATGTTTATTATTGTCCAAATGATGGCACTGAACTAAAATTTGTACAATCTTAATGTTGGATTTTGGATTGACCTATTCAGCTCTTCTGTATAACGAAACACCTTAAACTCTCTCAAATAAGTTCGAAACTCGTCCATGAAGAGGAGCCAAAATTACATAACCCACTGTGATTAAATAAGTTGCAGTGGGTTATTTTGTTTGCATTTATTTGTTAATTGACTGCCATTCTATAGCAGCGTATAATAAGAAACGATATGAGTTGGACCTGTCCTAATGAAATAAAAGATGGTTTTTGTGGATTACGGAAAAAGAAATGTGAACCTTCTTCCGATGGCTGTGTTCTATCAAACGAGTTTAAGTTTATTGAGTTAGACGAACATAAGCCAGAATCGGATAAAACAAAAGGGAAACGAAACAAGAAAAGAGGCAGATAAGGAGAAAGATATGGACCTAAACGCTATTAAAGAATCTATTGTGGTAAAAGCATATCATGTCAATTCAGATACAAAAGTTCCTTTGCATAAACACGATAAACAAGATGAGATATTTTATTGCATAAAAGGCTCTGGCTTTGGAGTTTTAGAAGATGGGCAAGTAGAGTTAAGCGTAGGAAAAGCATTTATTGTCCCTGCAGGAACAATGCACTCTCTTAAAAGCGATGGAAATCTTTATGTAAGTTCTTTTCTTGTTCCTAGATTGCAATAAATACACCCAAAGTAAAAGGAGGTAGTTATGGGTTGGAAAATGTTTGGACAGATAGTATTGTTAGTGGTAATCGGTGCTTTAGTTTTAATGTTTATGAAATGCGCTATGATGAAATGTCCGATAATGGGTAAAAGTATGAAATGTTGCACTGCCCAAAAGTAAAGAATGTATATATTTGGTGTCATTAGTGTAGTTTTGTTTACTTTTTGTTTTGTTCCACAGATTATTTCCATAATAAAAACTAAAAATGTATCTGGTTTAAGTGTGGGATTATGGATAATGGTGGTGGCAGGACACGGCACAGGCTTAGTTTATGTGATGCTCCTTAAAGATTTGATTTTGATTTCATCGTATTCTATCGGATTTATTTCTTCATTGTTAATTCTTTTGTTAATTTTTCGGTATCGATAATAGGTAGGCCTACCCAAAACCCCTAAAATAAATAATCCTTGGTTTATTTACTACTCTTTTATAACAAAATAAGTTGCAAGGGGTTTTTGTTTTATATATAATCAGGATAAAAAGGAGACAGCAGTGAAGATTGTCATTGATAGAAAAGAAATACAGATTAGTAGTAACGATAAAAATATAGTTGATATTGCTGATAGGTTAAATATCAGTATAGCAGCCCCCTGCTATAGAAACAATAAAAGCAAGGGCTGCTGCAACTCGTGCGTAGTAGAGATAAATGGTAAGAATGAGTATGCCTGTGCAACAAAGCCACTAGATGGTATGAATATTATTATTGATAGAGACGACTTGAAGAAAATTAGAAAAGAAAGAATGATTAAATATCGAGAAACGATAAAAGATGAAGGTAAAGGCTGTAACTGTGATTGTTCAGGAGAAGGAAATACTTGCTGTTAGGCTGTAAGTCGGAATAATGACAATTTGGTCGCTTCTTTACTCAAACACCAATTCTTAAACTCCTCCAAAAAGTTGCGAAACTCGTAGTCTTGAGGGAGCCAAGATATGTAACTTATTGAAATATAATAAGTTACGATAAGAGAGTTTGTCATTTTTGGCAAGCTCTCTTTTTCTTTGACATGCTATTAGCGGTGTGATAAAATCTTTATGAACATATGTTCATAATATAAAGAGGTAGTTATGAGACCGAAAAAGACACGATGGGTTAAATGCGAACCCGGAGAAAGATGTTTCAGGCCGCAATGTAAACCATCCAATCAATTAGATGGCATATGCATGACTTTAGATGAGTTTGAGGCAGTAAGATTATCTGATTATGAAGGATTAAAGCAAGAAGAAGCGGCAAAGAAACTAAAAATCTCTCGGCCCACTTTCTCAAGAATCATTACTTCCGCTCATAGCAAGATAGGCGACGCATTAGTAAATATAAAAGCGATTAAAATCGAAGGTGGATGCTGCAGAATTACAAGGAGGAAGAAATGAATAGGCCAGAAAAGAAGAAAAGTTTTTTTGGTAAGTTGTTTGAAAAGTTAGACAAGAAAATGGAAGAAAAGGCAAAAGCAAAACCTTGTTGTGACAGCAAGGATAAAAGCAAAGGCAAGTCATGTTGCAGCTGATAATAGACTGGTTGGTTTATTCTGTTTTTGGATTAAATCCAGATTCAAGACTGGGCGGAGTAATCAATTTCTTTTTATATGACTCTATTAAAATACTGTTGCTGCTATTTTTTATGATAGCAGCTATTGGTTTTGTTAGAACTTATATATCTCAGAATAAGATTAAGGATTGGATTAGCAAGAAGAAGGTATTGGGTAATCTTTTTGCTTCGCTTTTTGGTTCAGTAACTCCATTTTGTTCATGCTCTTCTATACCTATTTTCTTGAGTTTCTTGGAAGTTGGCATTCCGCTAGGAGCCACATTCTCATTCTTAATAACGTCTCCTTTAATTAACGAGTATCTTGTAATAGTAATGCTTGGATTTTTCGGGTGGAAAATTACCCTTCTTTATGTATTAAGCGGAATTACGATAGGCGTTATCTCAGGCGCTATTCTGGGCAAGATGCATTTGGAGAGATACCTTGTTAAAGGCTTGGTCTCAGAAGATATGCAACAAGCCAAAGAAAAAGTTTATACAGGAATAAGAGAAAGAATTATCTTTGGAATAGATGAGGCCAAGTCAATTACAAAGAAACTATGGATGTGGGTATTGTTGGGTGTGGGTATAGGTTCATTTATTCATAACTACATCCCTCAAGAAACAATACACGGAATAATAAGTAAAACAGGTATTTTTTCGGTTCCTCTTGCAACTATACTTGGAGTGCCGATGTATGGAAGCTGTGCAGCAATTGTGCCAATAGCGGTGGTTTTGTTCAGAAAAGGTGTTCCATTGGGAACAGCATTAGCTTTTATGATGGCAACAGCTGCCTTGAGTTTTCCTGAAGCGGTAATCTTAAGAAGGGCAATGAAACTACAGCTAATAGCAATCTTTTTTGGAGTAACAACCGTAGCTATCATCATTACAGGATATTTGTTCAATATACTTCAATCGATAATGTAAGGTTATTGACCTGAGGTGTCGATAGAATAACTAAAAGAGAAAACATGAAAATTGAAATTCTCGGAATAGGATGTCCTCAATGTAAAATGCTTTATGAAAACGCAAAGAAAGCGGTTGAGGAAAAAGGCATTCAAGCTGAGATTATTAAAGTTGAGGATATGGACAAGATTACAAAATGTGGCGTTATGATGATGCCAGTTCTTGTTATAGACGGTGAAGTCAAGTCATCAGGAAAAATTTTATCAGCAGAGGAGATTAAAAAATGGTTATAAAGCGTTTCTTAACACCAATCATTTTAATGGCACTGTTAGTAATAAGCACAACGATGGTGCTTGGTGCTGATGTTAAGATAATTGCTTACTATTTTCACGGTAATGCCCGTTGTTCGACTTGCCATAAGATGGAGCAGTATACAAAGGAGGCGATCGAGGAGAACTTTAAAGATGAATTGACTAATGGTTTGCTTGTTGTTAAAACAGTAAACGTTGAAGAAAAGGAAAACGAGCACTTCGTAAATGATTATCAACTGTATACGAAAGCTCTTATAATTTCACGTGTCGAAAATGGTAAAGAGATACAGCATGACAATCTTACGAAGATATGGGAATATGTAAGAGATAAAAAGAAATTTTTCAACTACGTCACAACCGAAATCAATAATTACTTAAAGGATAACCAGTGATGATTCAGATTATACTACCATTTGTTTCTGCATTATGGTTCGGTATTCTTACTTCCATAAGCCCGTGTCCTCTTGCTACAAATATAGCAGCTGTATCGTTCTTATCAAAAAAAATAAACAATCCCAAGCTCGTGTTGCAATCAAGCATTGTTTATACCGTTGGGCGCATGCTTACGTATGCTGTATTAGGAGTTGTTATCATAACTTCATTAGCAAGTGTTCCCGCAACAGCCAATTTTTTGCAGAAATATATGAACAAGATTTTAGGCCCTGTCTTACTAATAGTTGGATTGTTTCTGTTAGATTTAATAAAGATTAACATTCCGAGCTTTTCAATTTCTCAAGATAAACAGACTGCATTAGCCGAATCAGGGACAAAGGGTTCTTTTATGCTTGGAGTAATTTTTGCCCTATCTTTCTGTCCCATCGCTGCCGCGTTATTTTTCGGCAGCCTAATTCCTCTTGCATTAAAAAGCACTTATGGGATTATCCTACCTTTCTTTTATGGTATAGGCACAGGCATTCCTGTGGTTATATTCGCATTGGGGATTGCTATGGGTGTAACCTCTTTCTCAAAATGGTTCCGTAAAGCAACGGCGCTCGAATTATATACGAGAAAAATTACTGGTATTATATTTGTAATTGTTGGGATTTATTTTATCTGGTCCTATATTGTTGCTAATATATTATAAAGATAATGCTAATAAGGATTGGATAAGACATTTAATTCACAGAACTGAGCTATGCGGGTTTCACATAAAAAATGATCAAAAATGTTCTATTAATATGCCCTCCGGCACGTCTGAACAGTAAAGCGTTGTTCGGATTACCCCCTTTGGGGCTCCTGTATATATCAGCCTACCTGAATCAGCATGAGGTTAAAACGTATGTCTTTGATGGAGAAATCCAGCGGTTTTCCTACCAGGATTTGCGGAATATCATCATCGAAAAAAACATAGACCTGATTGGATTTAATGTCATGACGGTCTTTTTGAATACAGTTATTCAGCTTTCCGCTAAATTGAAAGATGAATTTAATGATATACCTGTTGTTTTAGGAGGGCCGCATATATCCGGCACTAAAGAAGAAATGCTGGAGTATGACAGGAATATTGATTATCTGATTTATGGGGAAGGAGAAGAGGCATTACTTAATTTGATACAAAAATTAAATAATAATATGCCGCTGATGGAAGTCCCGAATCTTATTTATCGGTCAAATAAAGATATAATTATGAATAAACCGCAAAAGTTTATTGTTGATTTGGACCTTTTGCCGTTTCCTGAACTCAGTCATATTATTAATTACAGACCTAAGTTATATAACGTACCTTATTCTCTTGCCCAAACCGCTTCAATAATAACAAGCAGGGGCTGCCCTTATAATTGTAATTTCTGTTCGGCTTACATTATACACGGACATAAATGGAGGAACAGAAGTATAGAAAATATTATGGAAGAATTGAAATATAATTATCATAAATACGGCATAAAGTATTTTGTTATTAAAGACAGCTTGTTCACAAAAGACAAGGAATGGGCAAACCGGTTCTGTGAAAAAGTATTGGAATCTGGATTAAAAGTCAATTTCAGGTGCAATACGAGAGTTGACTGCGTGGATAAGACTTTATTGGCCAATATGAAAAAATGCGGGTTTGATTTAATTAATTTCGGCATAGAATCCGGGAATGAAGATATGCTTAACACAATTAACAAAGAGATCAACAAAGATTTTGCTGTAAAGATATTCAAATTAGCCAGGAAAGCAAAAATTAAAACGCATGCGACTTTTATGATCGGAAACCTAAATGAAACACCGCAGAGCATCAGGGATTCAGTGGATTTTGCAAAAAAGCTCAACTCGTTTTTCGTGAGGTTTTTCCCCGCCATAGCATATCCTGGTACGCACCTGTATGACTATGCTGTCAGGAATAATCTTATTAAAAAAGACTGGTATTTTGCTAATTGTGTTCCGAATACCATTAATGAGAGATATCTGTTCCCGGAATATAATAGCGGTATATTATTGTTTGAAGATTTTGATCCGAACAAAATGGCAAAATCGGCATTCTGGCAATTTCATTTGAGGCCAAAAATATTTTTGCGTTTTCTTAGAATGATGGTTTTGAGCAGGAGTTACTGCACTAACTTACTCCGCATGGGCAAGTACCTTTTAAAATATTTGTTCCGTGCTAAATACAAAACCTAGGCTACAGTATATATTCAACGGAAAGCTTTTTAAGTATATGGGGATCAAAACTCATTGAAGTTGTGAGATTGCAGGGATGCGTACAAAAACATTTTTGGGTTCTGCGTCGCATCTCATTTGCTTGAGAGCTATTCCATAGTTTATGAAAGTCAAAACTGAAATCCCGTAGATTAGCAAAAGGTTTGGTCAACTCACAGATAGCAACGTCACCATTAGCAAAAATCACACCATCAATACGTCCAGCAAGACAATTTACGCTTGGCTTCTTGTTGGTTAATATCGAGGCAGCTTGATAAAGAAGTTCAATCTGTTTACGCGCTAGGAGAGTTTTATTATATCGAAGAATATCTCTACTTAAAAAATTTACTACACCGACAATATCGTGCGGTTTCTCTGGATGTAAAGGATCGAGTTCACTCAAGTCACATAACTCAATCCCAAAGACATCTGTATGAGCTCCACGGATAAATTGAATCTTGTGAAAAACACCAAGCTCTTCTCTGACAAATCGCATTAACTCTGACAAGCACTTCTCGTTTTGCAAAGAGAGCGTAGTGATGACTGATATATTGTTGAGTCTCTTGTAGTGGGATTTTAATTTTTTTAATCGCTGTACGGTTTCGACAGCATTATCAAAAATGCCATAAATACCGCAAATTTGATCGTGAACATCACGCGTCCCCTCCAGCGAAACCTGAACATTTACCCTAAGTTTAGCGGTTTTGAGGATTTTTTGGAGAGATAGCTCTATAGAGGCTGGCTTACTCCCATTTGTTGGGAGTGTAATTAAATCTGTTTTACTTATTTCAGCGAGAGTACGACAAAGCTCAGGGAGATCTCCGTGGAGAAAGGGTTCTCCGCCCGTAAGATTAACCGCTCTAAGTTTCGTATCGAGGCTCCGAACCACCCTCTTAAATTCATCAATAGTAAATTCGTCTTTCTGATTAATATGACGGCCATAAAAACAATGGCTACACCGAGCATTGCAACGGGAGGTAACGTACCAGATAAGCCTGGGGGGCGTAGAGAAAGATTTGATTTGATGCCTACCTATCCAGCAAGCTATATTAATTAAAGGGTTCTTAATAATTTTCGGAAGCGCACAAAATGCTTTATAGAGTCCTTGACGTTGCTCGGTTTTTATACCAAAGAATTTATGGATCATATTCTATATAATTCCTCCTTTTGAATCTCGCCTTCAAGGTAGGAAACAAATGCCAAAGGTTCCACATATAAGCCCAAAGTAATGCCAGAATATACATACCACCTAAGAAAAAGAGCTTACCAAAAAAAGACAGATGCTTAGGTACATACTTGAGAACCGCTGGTTCGTCTTTCTTAAGTTGTCGATAAACATCTTCTCCAACCTTTATTTTTATAAGAACGGTTGAAAAAGGCATTATTAATATCTGGCAGATAGATAAATTTTTTAGCGCAAACCTAATGACGTTACGATACTTCAAAAAAATACTTCTTCGCTGTGAAAAAGTGATATTGTGAAATACGGCTGTTCGGTAATCACAAACATTACGATAGCCAAGTTTTTTGATTTTTAACCCGAGCTCTTTATCCTCGCTAAAGACGAAGTAATCCGGGTCAAATCCTCCGATTTTGAGGAGGAGTTCTCGTCGCGTAAAACAATTGCAAGTCGCAAGATAGTCACAATTAACGAGCTTAGCTTTATGAGGTTCGATTGACTTTGCTCCAGTCTCGCCATTCAAGAGAATCCGCTTACTTTTCAGAATTACTTTGCCCTGAGTATCTTTGATAAGTTCACCGCCAATACTTCCGATGTCGTAATTTTCTTCCATTATTTTGACCATCCACACAAGAGAATCTAAATTCTCAACTACCGAATCAGAGTCAAGAAACCAAACATATTTATTCAAAATAATTTTTAAGGCCTGGTTTCTTGCCTTAGAAGCACCCAAATTTACTGAATTTCGGAGTAGACGCACAGAGGAAAATTCGGTATGAAGCATATCGGCTGTACCATCTTCTGAGCCATTGTCAACAACGATAACCTCAAATGCAGGAATGTGCGATGTGTTTTGCTTCTGAAGAATAAGTCCCTGGAGACATCTGCGCAGATCATCCCGCCTATTGTAACAGGGAATTACGACACTAACCAGAATATCGTTTTGCGATCCCATTATTTCCTCGCATTATTATTTCTGATCATAGGGACGTGAATCATGTAAGAGCAACCATAGTTCGTATTATAACTCGAAGGTTATCAAAAATCTATCTCTGTTTCGAATAATGCCCATAATCCCCAGACGCGTTGCGTAAGTCTATGTGACGTATATGTTGTTCAATAAAAAAGAATATTACGAGCAATATCTATTAACCTTGAACCTAAATATATACGTAAAAGTAGTTTGATGAGTGAATGTATCGGGGAGCCATATTGGACAAAATCCCAAGTTTTCACTTGGGATTTTTTGTTTTTACTTACTTTACAATAAAACTAATAAATACTTTACAATACTTTACAATTATGGTATACTCAAAATATGCGAAACATAAAAGATTTAATATTGAAACAAATTAGGAGCAAGGGTAGCATAAACAGCGACGCCATTGCCAAAATTTGTAATATCTCACGCCAGGCGGCCCATCAACATTTACGTGAATTAGTTAAATCGCGAAATCTTCTCAAGATCGGCAAGACAAGAGGCTCATATTATATTTTGTTTTCAAAAGAAGAGGCAAGAAAATTAAAAAAAGAGGACAAGGTATACAAGGTAAGGCTGAGGAACAAAAAAATACAAGAGGATTTTGTCTATAATAGGGTTATCTATAGAATGCCGTCTTTAAAAAAATTACAAAAGAATACTCAGGATATTATAAGATACGCTTTTACGGAAATGCTTAATAACGCAATCGAGCATTCCAGTTCCGAATATATAGATATTTTACTAACTTTAACTAGCGACACGGCGAGTTTTAACGTTACTGATAAGGGCATAGGTATTTTTAAGCATATACAGAAAAAGTTTAAGCTAGCCGATGAGTATGATGCGCTAACCGAAATTTTAAAAGGCAAAAGAACTACAATGCCGTCAAAGCATACAGGAGAAGGTATATTTTTTACTTCAAAAACTGCAGATGTCTTCAAGATTGAAAGTGCAAAGATAGGACTGATTATCGATAACAAGGTAAAGGATATTTATACAAATGAAATAAAGTATCGTAAGGGTACAAAAGTATACTTTCAAGTAAATAAAAATACCAGAAAAGATATAAGTACGATTTTCGCACAGTACACCGACAGTGACTACAAATTTAACAAAACAAAAGTAATCGTTAAACTTTATCATAAGAACGTAGAATATACTTCAAGGTCTCAGGCCAGGAGGCTCATTACGGGACTAAACAAATTTAAAGTAGTAATTTTGGATTTTAATCAAGTTAAAACAATAGGCCAGGGGTTTGCAGATGAAATATTTAGGGTGTTTCTGTTAAGTAATCCCGGGGTGGCAATAGAGCCTACAAATTGCTCCAGGGCCGTAGACTTTATGATTAAGAGGGTAAGGAGTAAGTAGTCGCGCATGGCTTTACAATATTATTAATTTTGTATTTACAATAACTGACGATATAATTTTAGCGTTATAAACATCGTTCAACCCGGGGAGCCAATACTTCTAATCCCTTTTAACAAAATAGGTTGCAAGGGATTTTTGTTTGAGGTATAATCTCAACTACAGGGTGTCACCATGTAGGATGAGCCAAGATAAAAGGAGGGTATGTTGGCAAGAGATAATTATTCATATAGGAAGTATCAGAGAGAATTGGCAAAGAAAAAGAAAAAAGAAAAAAAGGAACAAAGTAAACTGGATAAAAAAAACATGCAGGCCAAAGCGGATTCAGAGCAGACTTCGAATTAAGGACTAAAATCTTTACCAAAACTAAAAAAAGGGGGTAATATGGGATATCAAGGAGGTAGTGGTGGTGGATACGGCGGAGGGTCACGGGAGATGCACAAGGCGATTTGCGCAGACTGCAGCAAAGAATGCGAAGTCCCTTTTAAACCCAGCGGAGACCGTCCGGTATACTGCAAGGATTGTTTTTCAAAGCGCAAGAACGAAAGGCGTTAAAAGAATAGATTTTGTTAGCTTCTTTCTTTTAGCAGATCCGCAAAGGTAGCTTTACGGATCGTTCGGTGGCGGTGAGCAAGCGAGCGAAGCGACGAACGCGTCGAAAGGCCACTACTTTTAACTCCTTGTAGCAAAATAAGTCGCAAGGGGTTTTTATTTGTGTTACAGTAGGTAAAAAGAAAGGTGTAATGTGAAAAAGCGTTTTAAACACAAAAGTTTATTAGTCGCGCCGCAGGATGAGCCGGGTGTAGCTGACTGCATTAATAAAGTGCAGCAGCAGTTGAGTGCCATGGAGAAGAAGCTGGATATCTTAATCAGCCAGTCTTCAAAAAGGCCTTTTGAGAAAAGCTATTCCCAAAAGCCTTCCCAGCGCTTCAATCACTTTCATCGCCATGACAGGGGAAAACAAGACAGTGGCCCCAGGGAAAGAACTTATACTCGGGTTATTTGCGCAGACTGCAGCAAAGAATGCGAAGTCCCTTTTAAACCCAGCGGAGACCGTCCGGTATACTGCAAGGATTGTTTTTCAAAGCGCAAAAAAGGCAACCTGTTTAACGCAAACCGGAATAATAAGCCCGAACAAAGAGATTTTTCCCGGGAACGTTATTCCGATAAAAAGAGGCTTGAGAAAAGGCAGAAGCCCGTTAAAAAGAAGAAGTCATTTTTTGCACGTAGAAAAAAACGTGCTTAAATATTTGTGGTTCGACGTGGCAGCCTTCAGCTACCTTGCTCACCATTAAAAAAAGAGAGCGCAAGGAAGAAAGCTACACAAATTCAAAACACAAAGTAACTTATCCCAAAAGGCGTAAGAAGACTAACGCCTTTTTTATTTTTTTTGGGGGGGTAACGTGTCTTCAGAAGACACGGTTTTAAAATAGCAGAGGAATTGTTGCGGAAAAATAAAACTAAAAGAATATGCCAAATCAAAAAAGAAGAAAAGATGTAAGGAACCTCGCGATTATAGCGCACGTTGACCATGGGAAAACTACCCTTGTAGATGCCCTCCTTAAATATACAGGCGCCTATGAGTTTAAAGAGGGTGAGGTTGCCGTAATGGACTCAAATCCTCTTGAGAAAGAAAGAGGTATTACTATTCTGTCTAAAAACGCTTCTCTCCAATATAAAGGGGTACAATTCAATCTTGTTGATACGCCTGGGCATGCTGATTTTGGCAGTGAGGTCGAACGTATTCTTAAGATGGTTGACGGCGTACTTCTTCTTGTTGATGCTTTTGAAGGCCCTATGCCGCAGACTAAATTTGTTTTAAAGAAGTCGCTCGAGTTGCATTTAAAACCAATACTTGTGATAAATAAGCTTGATCGTCCTCATGCCCGCCCGGATGAAGTGGCGGATATGACATTTGATCTTTTTTGTGAGCTGAACGCTTCTGATGAACAGCTTGATTTTCCGATTGTTTACGCTTCAGGAAAGGATGGTTACGCGACCCTTGATCTTGATGAGCCGAGAGACTCTATGAAGCCTCTTTTAGAGACTATCCTGCATAGGGTATTGCCGCCGATAGCTAATCCTGATCTGCCTTTTCAGATGCTGATTACAATGCTTGATTATGACTCTTATGTTGGGCGAATTGCTATAGGGAGGGTTTTTCATGGGGCTGTCCGCGTTGGGGATCCCGTGGCGCTTGTGAAACGCGATGGGACTGTTGCCAGAGGCAAGGCAACTAAGATTATGAAGTATCGTGGACTAATTCGTATTGAGGCCAATGAGGCTATAGCAGGAGATATTATATCAATTTCCGGTATAGAAGGCGTAGAGGTTGGAGAGACGCTTACGTGTATTAGTGAGCCAAAAGGATTACCTACTATTAAGATAGATGAGCCCACGATCTCTATGAATTTTTCTCATAATACAAGCCCTCTTTCAGGCAAGGATGGCGGCAGATTTTTAACATCACGACATATACGGGAGCGTCTTGAGCATGAGGCTATGATCAATGTTGGCATCAAGGTCGAGGAGATTGCGGGAACTGAGCGGTTAAAGGTTTCAGGTCGTGGTGAACTGCACCTTGCTATTCTTATTGAAACAATGCGTCGTGAAGGGTATGAGATGGAGGTCTCCATACCGCAGGTTATTTTGAAGAAAATGGGCAGTCAAACGCTCGAGCCTGTTGAAGAGGTGATAATCGAGGTGGAAGATGAGCATCAGGGCGTTGTTATGCAGAAGCTTGGAGTTCGCAAGGCTCAAATGCGCGACCTAAAGACAACATCTTCCGGCACTATCCGTATGGAATTTGTTATTGCCTCAAGGGCATTAATTGGGTTTAGAAGCGAGTTTCTTATGATGACCCGAGGTAGCGGCATCATGTACCAAAATTTCCTTGAATATCAGACCTATAAAGGAGATATGCCTACACGTCAAAGCGGTGTTCTCATTTCACATGGATGCGGTGATGCGGTGGCGTATGCGCTTTATAATTTACAGGCACGTGGTGAGGTTTTTGTTAAACCAGGAGAAAAGCTATATGAGGGGATGATTGTTGGTGTAAACAACAAAGGGACCGATATTGTTGTAAACGCCTTACGTGGAAAGAAATTAACTAATATGCGCGCTTCAGGAAGTGATGACGCGATTGCGCTTATACCTCCGCGGCAAATTACCCTTGAGTTTGCTCTTGAGTTTATTGAGGATGATGAATTGGTTGAGATAACTCCCAAGTATATAAGGCTCCGGAAATTGCATTTAGCAGAAGTAGATCGTAAGCGAGTGAGCCGTAGCGCACAATCAAAATAATGTCACACTTTATATAACTAGGGACAGCTACCAATTATATCTTGACATTATAACAGTAGGGAAAAAGGGTTATGTTGAAACCCTTAATGATTTATTCGCTTATAAAAAATAGAGGATATAATTCCGCAGCCTGTAAAAAATCTCCTTAAAAGTTGCATGGGGTTTTTATTTGGGTGTATAATTGGAGAAAGTCCGGGTTAAAGAAGGAGAAAAGATGCGGGCATGTTTGAAAAAAATCTTATCAAGCTATAAAGGGACAAGGGATGAGTTGATTCCGATTTTGCAACAGGTCCAGGAGAAGCTAGGATATCTCCCCGAAGATACTTTGTTGGAAATAGCCAAATTTGTCCGTGTGTCCGAGAGTCGAGTATATGCAGTTGTTACATTCTATGCACAGTTTAGATCCACTCCCATTGGAAAGAAGCATGTAGTAGTATGCCGTGGCACTGCCTGTTATGTAAAAGGTGTGCCGCGGATATTAGAGGAAATAGAGAAACAGCTTGGCATAAAACAGGGAGAGACCACACCTGATCTGGAATATTCGCTTGATACTGTCGCATGTATAGGAGCGTGCGGCTTATCGCCTTGTATCATGATAAACAAAGAAGTTAAAGCCAAATTGACCCCTAAAAAGGTAAAAGAACTTTTCGCGAAGAAAGATAAAAAATAATCATGAACTTTGATGAACTCAAGAATACAGCGAAAAAAGAGTGGAAAGAGCTGGAGTCCAGTAATAAGCCATTGCTGCTTGTAGGCAACGCTACTTGCGGTCATTCTGCTGGTTCTTCAGATGTACTTGATGTTTTTCGGGAAAGAGTTAAGAAGCTCGACATTGATTGCAATATAATCGAAGTAGGTTGTATTGGATTATGTTATGCTGAGCCAATAGTCTGCATCAAAAAACCTTCAAAGCCAATCATTTGTTATGCTAATGTTACTTCCAGCAAGGCCGCAGAACTTGTTGATAAATATCTTCTTAAAGATGATCTTTTATTAAATTATGCATTAGGGACTATTGGTGATGGAGAGATAAAAGGCCTTCCTGATTTATTCCAAACACCCGTTTTTCAACCACAAGTAAGGGTGATTTTAAGAAACTGTGGTTTTATTGATCCTACAAATATAAAACATAGTCTTGCCAATGGTGGTTATGCTGGATTTGTAAAAGCGCTCAGTTTAGAGCCTGATAAAATAGTAGAAGAAATAAAAAAATCAGGTTTAAGAGGAAGGGGCGGAGCTGGTTTTCCTACATGGAGAAAATGGCAGCTCTGTAGGGATGTTAAAGAAAAAGAAAAATATCTTATATGTAATGCAGATGAAGGTGATCCAGGCGCTTTTATGAATAGGTCTCTTCTTGAAGGAGATCCTCATTCTCTGATAGAGGGAATGCTTATAGCAGGTTTTGCGATTGGAGCTAAGGAAGGTTATATCTATTGTCGTGCAGAGTACCCGCTTGCATTGGAAAGATTGCGAATAGCTATTAAACAGGTGCAAGAATTAGGGCTGTTGGGCAATAATATCCTGGATTCAGGATTTAAGTTCCATATAAAGATAAAAGAAGGCGCGGGTGCCTTTGTATGCGGCGAGGAGACGGCGCTTATTGCTTCTATTGAGGGTAATCGTGGAATGCCCTGTCCCAGGCCGCCATTTCCTGCTATCTCAGGTTTGTGGAAAAAACCTACAATAATAAATAATGTAGAAACACTTGCATCAGTAGCATTTATCTTGCAAAAAGGAGCAGATGTATTTAGTAGGTATGGTACTAAAGATAGCAAGGGCACTAAGACATTTGCATTAGTGGGCAAGGTAAAGAAGACAGGCCTTGTAGAAGTGCCTTTTGGTGTTACTCTCAGAAAGATGATCTATGATATAGGCGGAGGCGTTCTTAAAGATAAGACATTCAAGGCTATTCAGACAGGAGGTCCTTCAGGAGGATGTATCCCTAAAGACTTATTGGATATACCAGTAGACTATGATTCGCTTAAAACAGCTGGGACTATTATGGGTTCGGGCGGCATGGTAGTAATGGATGAAAATACCTGCATGGTGGATTTTGCGAAGTTTTTCCTTGATTTTACTCAGAAAGAATCTTGTGGTAAGTGCGTTCCTTGCAGGTTAGGTACAAAACAGATCCTAGAGATCTTAAATGATATAACTGAGGGAAAAGGAAAAGAAAAAGATATTGATTTACTTTCTGAGTTGTCAGAAACAGTTAAAGCAGGCTCTCTCTGTGGTCTTGGACAAACAGCGCCAAACCCTGTTTTAACTACTATAAGGTATTTTCGTAAAGAATATGAGAGTCATATTAAAGATAAAAAATGTCCTGCTGGTGTCTGTAAGCCATTGATTCAATATTCTATTGATGAAGTCAAATGTATTGGTTGTGGCGTATGCAAAAAAGCATGCCCTAATAAAGCTATTTCCGGAGAAAAGAAAAAGCCTCACAAAATAAACAAAAGTAAATGTATTAAATGCAATGTCTGTTTTGATGTCTGTAAATTCGGGGCAGTGAAGATAATATGAATATAACTATTGATAACAAAAAAATACAACTAAAAGAGGGTATGAGTATATTAGAGGCAGCTCTTAGTAATAATATCTATATTCCTCATATTTGTTATCATCCTGATCTAAAACCTGTTAGCGTGTGCAGGTTATGCATGGTAGATGTTAAAGGGAAAGGACTTACTGTTTCCTGTCATACTCCTATCCAAGAAGGTATGGTCGTTAAGACTCGTAGCACTGAGGTCGATAAGGTACGTCGATTGTCTACACAATTGCTTATTGTCAATAATCTTTCAGGCAAGGCTCGTCGCGATCAAAATAAACAAAATGAACTTCTTAAAATTGCCAAGTACGTAGGAATTACAAAAGAAGACTTGAAGCGCTTCAGGATATCTAAAAAGAAATATGCCATTGATAGTTCAAACCCTTTCTTTGATCGCGATATGAATAAATGCGTACTATGCGGAATCTGCGTGCGTACTTGCGAGGAAATCGAGAGACTAGGCGCTATTGATTTTCTATTCCGCGGATACGATACGACAATCGGCACATTTGCAAATAAACCTTTAAAAGAGTCAATATGCGAAGCATGTGGAGAGTGCCTCGTTAGGTGTCCTACAGATGCATTGAGATTGAAGAAACCTCAGAACCCAGATAGCAAAGTAAGGTCCACCTGTGTTTATTGTGGTGTTGGCTGTGGCATATATTTATGGGTGCGCAATAAAAAAATAGTCAGTGTCAGTGGCGACCGAGATAACCCTGTTAATAGAGGTATACTTTGTGTCAAGGGCAGATTTGGTTTTGATTTTATTCATCATCCAGAACGCCTCAGATCCCCGCTTATTAAGAAAAAAGGTAAATTTGTGAAGGCCTCCTGGAAAGAGGCCCTTGATTTAGTTGCAGAAAAATTTTCTTATTGTAAGAGCGATGATTTTGCTGCACTTTCTTCTGCTAAGTGCGCAAACGAAGAAAATTACCTTATGCAGAAATTCACCAGAGCTGTAATGGGTACAAATAATATTGACCATTGCGCAAGGCTTTGTCATGCGCCTACAGTTGCTGGCTTAGTACAGAGTCTTGGAAGCGGCGCAATGACGAACTCTATTAGTGAAATTAGTCGCGCGGCATGTATCTTGGCTATAGGTACAAACACTACAGCTGCGCATCCGGTAATCGCCCTTAAAATAAAGGAGGCCGTGCAAAACGGCGCAAAGCTTATCGTAGCTAATCCCAAAGAAATTGATCTATGTCGGCATGCTGATATCTTTCTACAGCACCGACCGGGTAGTGATGTAGCGCTGCTTATGGGTATAATGCGTGTCATTGTTGAAAAAGGGCTGATCGATAAACCTTTTATAGAGAAGAATTGCGAGAATTTCCAAGCGTTTGAAGAGGCACTTGATAGTTTCGACCTAGACTTTGTAGAGAAGGCTACAGATGTACCCAGGAAAAAGATAATCGAAGCAGCCTGTTTTTATGCTACCAGAAAGCCTGCAGCTATTTTTTATGCGATGGGTATTACGCAGCATACTCATGGCACTGACAATGTACTCGCAACCAGCAATCTGGCACTACTGACAGGTAATATCGGAAAACCTTCCAGTGGAGTTAATCCCTTGAGGGGGCAGAATAATGTTCAGGGCGCGTGTGATCTGGGAGCCTTACCAAATGTCTATCCCGGTTATCAGAAAGTAAATGATGCGGATGTGAAAGAGAAATTCGAAACAGCTTGGGGTGTTAGCTTGTCAGATAAAATAGGCCTGACACATCTTGAGATATCCGATGCTATATATAATGGAAAGATCAAGATGCTCTATTTAATGGGTGAGAATCCGATTTTAAGCGAGGCAAATTCCAGACATGTTGAAAAGGCGTTAAAAAGACTTGAATTTTTTGTAGCCCAGGATCTATTTCTATCAGAGACCGCGAAATTGGCGGATGTAGTTTTACCTGCTGCAAGTTTTGCAGAAAAAGACGGCACTTATACCAACACCGAAAGGCGCATTCAACGGGTGCACAAGGCAATAGATCCGATTAATGGAACAAAACCAGACTGGTGGATAATTTGCGAAATTGCTAAAAGGCTTAAGGCTAAAGGGTTTGATTTTACGCACCCCCGCGAGATTATGGACGAGATTGCCTTACTTACACCGAGCTATCAGGGGATATCGTATGCTCGTATAGAAGACATCGGACTTCAATGGCCTTGCGTTTCTTCGGAACATCCCGGTACACAATTCCTCCATGCCGTGAAGTTTGCCACCAAAAACGGAAAAGGTAAATTTATACCTTTAAAATATAGAGCTCCTGCTGAATGCCCGGATAAGGAATACCCTTTAATTTTGACAACCGATCGCAGCCTCTATCTTTTTCATACGAGCACTTTGACGCGGAGGGTGAAAGGATTAGATGCGCTAAACCCTCAAGAATTATTGAATATTAATCCAAAGGATGCAGCTTGCCATGGGATTGATGACGGAGAAATAGTCCAGATCATTTCCCGTCGCGGCAAGATCAAGGTCAGAACAAAATTGACGGATATTTGTCCGCCGGGGGTAGTATCTATGACTTTCCATTTTTCAGAGAGCCCGACAAATGTCATCACAAACTCCGCTATGGATCCGGTAGCTAAAATCCCTGAAACCAAAGTCTGCGCAGTTCAAATAAAAAAGCTAAGGAAATGATATGGGAAATGCGCGTAACTCTTTTTCAGGAGTTATCTTAGCGGGCGGAAAAAGTAGCAGAATGGGTTCTCCCAAGCCATTTATTAGAGTCAATGGCAAAAGGATTATCGATATTATTTTAGATGTGTTTAGCTCGATTTTTGACAAAATATTTATTGTAACTGATGATAAAGATAAATTTTCCGAATTTAAAGATATTAAGATAGTCGAGGATGTAGTAAAGGACTGCGGTCCATTAGGTGGTATCTACACAGGCCTAAAGGCAATCGTAAATCCCAAGGCCTTTTTTGTGGCCTGCGATATGCCTTTTTTGCATAACGAGTTAATCGTAAGATTATTAGATGTTGCAAAGGAGGATCAGGCTGATTGCGTTGTCCCCTGTAGTGATAGAGGCCTAGAGCCTTTGCACGCTGTTTACTCCAAGGCGACTATCGCCAGTCTAGAGAATGCGATAAGACGGCGAGATTTTTCCATGGCGAATCTTTTAACCCAGGTTAATTGTAAATATGTAAAAGCAGAAAAGGAAGAATCAACTTCATTTATAAATATCAACAGCCCAGAGGATTTGCGAAATATATGGAAATCGATATATTGAAAATAAATAAGGACAAAAAAGATAACCTTAAAGATATAGTGATTGAAGAGGTCCCTTTAACCCTCTATCTTAATGATAAAGAAATTGTTACTCTTTCATGTAGTCCGGATGATCTTAAGGAGCTTAGCGCAGGTTTTCTTTTTTCAGCGGGTTTGATTAAGAAGCGCGAGGAAATAAAGGATATTGTAATCGTCAGGCAAAAATGGGCCTCATACGTCACATTGAAGCATAATAATTACCCCTCTGAAATTTTGTTTAAAAGGCTCTATACATCCGGTTGTGGCAGGGGGGTGATTTTTTATAATGCATTAGATCCAGTGCACTTCAAAAAGCTGAACAACGACTTTAAGATTTCCGGGGATCGGATATTTGATTTAATGAAGTGTTTTGAAAAGAGATCCGTAACATATCGTAAGACAGGAGGGGTGCATAGCGCTGCCTTAAGTGACGGTAAAGATATTGCTATCTTTAAAGAAGATATCGGAAGGCATAACGCCATAGATAAGGTGATTGGCGAGGCATTAATGAAGGACTTGGATACGAAAGACTTTATAGTCTTGACTTCAGGTCGTATCTCTAGCGATATAATGTTTAAGATACAAAAGATGGGCACCTCTTTTATTATATCAAGAAGCGCCCCCACTGATCAGGCAGTTAAGTTGGCAGAATCTTGGAATGTGACCTTAGTGGGTTTTGCGCGTGGCCAGAAGATGAATATCTATACAGCAAGAGAAAGGGTCATATGAAAACAAGACCTTTTATTTTATCTATAATCGGAAGGTCTGATTCTGGAAAGACTACATTGATCCTCAAACTTTTAAAAGAATTCAAAAGACTGGGGAATAAAGTTGCGGTTGCTAAACATTGTCCTCATGGCTTTGATCTTGATATCGAGGGAAAGGATTCATGGAGATTCTCCCATGCCGGGAGCGAGGGTATATTTCTTACCTCGGATGACCAGATCGCTCTTATAAGACCAAAAGGGACATTGTTAAACCTGAAGAATAAGCTCGAAGATTATTTCTCAGATTTCGATATTGTCTTAATGGAAGGCTACAATGATGGAACTGGGATAAAAAAGATACAGATTATCCGCTGTGTTGTAGGTGGCCAGACGGATCATTCCGATGATATTCTTGCTTACCTCAGCGATATATCGCTTGATACAGATAAGCCGATTTATAGGCCAGATGATATCAGAGGAATAGTTTCTTTTATAGAAGCATACAGGCTAGAAGGGATAATAAAATGAAAAAGGCTTATTTATTGGGGATCTTGTTTTTTGGTAGTCTTTGGGGCGCTTGCGAAGCCTCGCTGGGCGGATTTTTGTATAGTGTCCCCACTCATAGCGCATCAGTTCCTCTGACTCTCATTGCCTTTATGATTCTGACTATTGCAAGAATCTATCTGCCTTATAGGTGGTCGGCTACGTTTATTGGCTCTATAGCTATGCTTTACAAATTCTTGAATACACCCTTTTTTGCCTGCCATCTTTTGGGTATTTTTCTTTTAGGCCTCTCTTATGATTTAGTCCTGAATTTTTCAAAGATCAAGAATAGGGCCATTATCGGCTTAATCGCTACTTACTTAGGATATATGCTCTTCGCGTTAACGATTACCTATCTGTTCCGTTATCATTACTGGATTCAAGAAGGGCTTCCAAAGGTCGTTCGTTATGTAGGGATAAGCGGTTCTTTGGCTGCATTGGGCAATTTTGTAGTAGTCCCTCTCGCTTTTTATTTTGGCCAGTTGCTTAAGAAGGGGATGGTCAATCCCTTTGAATTTAAGTCAAGGATAGCAACTGGTAGCGTATCTTTTGTCACGCTTACTCTTTGGTTTTTAGCTATAGCTAGATGGTTCTAAGAAAAATCTTCTTTGCGCTAATTTTCATTTTTTTATTACCGGTTTCTTCTTTAGCTGAAGAAGAAACTGTTTTTGATTTAGGAGAGATAGTGATTTCCGGTGATCAGGAGGGTCTTGGCGTCCCTTATATCACTGAAGTTACTTCTCAAGATATAGAATCAAAGAATGCGCAAACAGTAGACCAGGCGCTAGATTTTATTCCTGGCGTAAGGGTTACAGTAGGTCCAAAGAATGAGCCCTATGTTAAGATCAGGGGTTTTAATCAGGACAAGGTGCTTATTTTATTGGATGGGATTCCGATAGCAAGTCCATTCTTCGGTTACGTAGACCTAGATCAGATACCTGTAGAAAATGTTTCAAAGATCAAGGTTATCAAGAATTCTATCTCGCCTCTCTATGGCGCCAACACCATGGGGGGCGTGATTAATATTGTTACAAAAAAGCCTGGCAAGAGTCCTCATGTAGAGTTAAGTGGTGAGTTTTCAGACCGGGACACAGAGCATTATGTATTAAATACCGGGGCTAGGACTGAAAATCTTAGCTTGTACTTTTCAGGCAGCCATAGGGAGTCGGATGGATTCGAGTTAAGCAAGGAGTTTGAGGCAATGCCTAACGAAGATGGGGGTCTTCGTGATAACAGTTTCTATGAAAAAGACGCCTTGTCTTTTAAGTTGGGATTAGATGGCTTGGAAAGGCATGACCCCACTGTGTTTTTTAATTATATTGATAATAAGAAAGGGATTCCACCTGATGTTTCTTCCACTAATCCAAGATATTGGCGTTTTACAGAATGGAAGAGGTGGATGGTCGCTCTCGCTGATGAATTCAATATAACAGAGAGTCTTTCGGCTAAAGGCAGGGTCTATTATGATAAATATGATAATACGATAAACGCATATGATGATAATACATATACAACTCAAAATGCTGGTTCCTCCTGGACAAGCATTTATGATGAGTATGCGATGGGGGGGAGTATATACTTCGGCTTCACTCCTGGCGAGGTACATTCCTTAAAGAGTTCGGTTAATTTCAAAAGAGATGTACATAGAGAGCAAGACGATTCTGATGAGCCGTGGGAGACCTATTCAATACACACCTATTCCTTTGGCCTTGAGGACACCATTGATATTAACGAGAGCTTGTCTTTTTTAGTAGGTATGAGCTATGATCTGTTTGATCAGATAAAGACTGCTACTAATCAAAAAGGGAGTTCCGTTGATTCTTTTAATCCGATGTTTTCCCTTGAATATCTTTTAAATCCAGAGATCTCGATTTATTCTTCAGTATCAAAAAGGACCCGTTTTCCTACGATGAATCAAGTGTTTAGTAATACATCCGGCAACCCCAATCTTAAGGAGCAGGAGAATGTGAATTACGAGGCAGGTATAAGATGTGATTTTAGAAAAAAGGCAACTCTTGAGTGGAGTTATTTCTATAATGATGTAAAGGATCTGATAGACCGGGCAAGCAGGAATGATCAATATTTAAATATCTCCAAGTCAATATTTAAGGGGTTTGAAACCAGCATCTATACAAAAATAGGCGAATATCTTTCCGGAAGATTAACGCATACCTACCTTGATGCCAGTGACAAGGATCCATCCTTTTTAGGAAGGACCGAAGAAGAGCTTCCTTATGTCCCTAAGCATAAACTCGATATTGATTTTAGCTGTATTACAGATTTTGGCCTATCCTTTGATCTTCTGGGTGCATATACTGGAAGACGTCACTATTACGATAGCAGTAATGTTCAGCATGAGTTAGGCGGATATTTTGTCTGGAATACAAAACTCTCTCAAAACTTTCTCAAACATTGGAAAGGCAGTATCTCAATAGAAAATATCTTTGATAGAAATTACCAAGAAGAGGAAGGTTATCCTCTCTCGGGGAGGACAATTTTGTTTAGCGTAAAAACAATGTTTTAGCTAATCTTCAAAGGTTGGAGCTGTCACGAGCCATCGAAGAGATAATAGGGTGAAGATATTCCCTCGACGTGAGAAAGTGACGAACGAAGCGAGGAGCGCGTCAAACCACCATAAATAAGGACAAGACATGTGGTACGTCTACATAATCCGCTGCCGAGACGGCAGTCTTTACACGGGCAGCACTACTGATATACATCGTAGAATAAAAGAACATAATTCTGGTGATGGCGGAAGCTATACTCGAATCCGCCGACCAGTCAGGCTGCTTTATAAAGAAAACTACACAAATAGATCCAAGGCCCAAAAAAGAGAAGCCCAGATTAAAAGTTGGACTAAAAATAAAAAGGTTACTCTATTTTCCTGCAACACAAAAAGGAGAGGGTGATGGAAGAGCGAAATTTAGGCTTTTTTGAGAAATACTTAACGCTATGGGTAATTGTCTGTATAGGTCTGGGGATTTTATTGGGCAAGCTTTTCCCAGGGGTCGCGCTTACATTAGATAAATTCTCTTTTTATCAAGTTTCGGTTCCGATTGCGATATGCCTCTTTTTTATGATGTACCCGATTATGGTAAAGATCGATTTTTCCGAGGTTGTCAAGGCAGGAAAGACCCCGAAGCCTGTTATGCTTACCTTGTTTGTAAACTGGTGTATTAAGCCATTCTCCATGCTTGCCATATCCACATTGTTTCTTGGCGTGTTATTTAAGGGCCTGCTTCCCGGATTTGAGATTGTCAAGGGCGGCGCACAGGTAGAATTATACAGGTCGTATATTTCCGGCTGCATATTGCTTGGAATAGCGCCCTGTACGGCCATGGTCCTTGTCTGGGGACATTTATCCAAGGGTAACGACGGCCATACGCTCGTGATGGTAGCGATAAATTCTTTAACCATGCTGTTTCTGTATGCCCCTTTAGGTGGGTGGTTATTAGGGGTTAATAAGATGCCCATTCCCTGGCAGACAATACTTTTATCTGTCTTGATATATGTAGGGCTACCTCTTCTTTTAGGATATCATACGCGGAAAAGGATACTTGCTAAAAAGGGGATTAAGTGGTTTAAGGAGAAATTTTTACATCGCTTGACGCCGATTTCCATTACGGCGTTACTTTTTACGCTTATTCTATTATTTTCCTTTAAGGGAGAGTTGATTATTCGAGAGCCGCAAACAATCTTTTTAATCGCAATTCCGCTTTTTATCCAGACCTGTCTGATATTTGCCTTGACGTATATCCTGGCTCGGTGGTTAAAACTTCCCTATAAAGACGCTGCCCCGTCTGCCCTTATCGGGGCAAGTAATCATTTTGAAGTAGCAATAGCTACATCAGTACTCCTTTTTGGCCTGTCTTCAGGCGCATCTTTGGCAACTGTGGTAGGCGTGTTGATCGAGGTGCCGGTCATGCTTATGCTGGTAAGGGTCTGCTTAAAGACCAAGCATCTATTTTCATATCCCTAACTTGACAAATCAGTCAATGATGAAAGTGTCAAACGAGTTAGAATAAGGAGAATATGGAATAAAAAAAATAAAAATTCTCCTTGACAAATGATACTGATATGGTATCATTTGAATTGAGGTCAGAATATGAAGCTGATAACAAGAGATACGGATTACGCGGTTAGGGCGCTTTGCTATATTGCCAAGAGTGAGGAAAGAAGGATTTCTGTCACTGATCTTGTAAAAGAGCTTAAAATCCCACGGGCCTTTTTAAGAAAGATACTGCAGATTTTAAATAAAAAAGAACTATTGATTTCACATAAAGGCCAGGGCGGAGGTTTTACATTAGGGAAAAAAGCAAAAGGAATATTTTTAGTTGATTTGATTAGAATATTTCAGGGGAGATTGAAATTAAACGAGTGTTTTCTAAAAAAGAGTATTTGCCCTAATATAAAGGTATGCCCGCTTAAAAGAGAAATAGATAACGTTGAGCAGTATGTGACTAAAAGGCTTAAATCGATCACTATAGCGTCATTGTTGCATAAGTAAGGAGAAAGCGCATGGCAAAAAGAAAAATCGTAAAGATTGATGAAGGAAAATGTAATGGATGCGGACTTTGTGTCCCTAATTGCGCAGAAGGGGCCCTTCAGATAATAGACGGAAAGGCAAGGCTCGCGAAGGAGATTTATTGCGATGGGCTGGGGGCCTGTCTTGGCCATTGTCCAGAAGGCGCAATAACTATAGAAGAAAGAGAGGCCGACGCCTTTAACGAGAAAGCAACAGAAAAACATCTAGAGGAATTAAAAAACAAGAAAAAAAAGGAATTGCCATGCGGCTGTCCCGGCACAGCGGTCAAGACCCTTAAAAAAGATGGTCCATCCGCTACCAAGGGCGGAATACGCAAGAAGAGCGAATCCGAGCTTATCAATTGGCCTGTGCAGCTGATGCTTGTACCCACAGAGGCCCCATATTTAAAGGATGCTGATTTATTGATAGCTGCTGATTGCGTTCCATTTTCATACCCTGATTTTCACCAGGATTTGTTAAGAGGTAAGGCGCTTGTGATAGGATGCCCGAAGCTTGACGCAGCTACGATATACGAGGAAAAGCTAACAGAAATATTCAAGGTGAACAGTATAAAGAGTATAACAGTAGTCCATATGGAGGTGCCTTGCTGTTTCGGGCTTATGCAGATCGTTAATGAAGCCTTGAGGTTGTCCGGAAAGAAGATGCCCCTTAAGGAAGTTACCATAGGTATTAAAGGAGACCTCAAATGAGCTTTTTTGACGGATGCCCGGGCTCTAAGAGGATAAGAGAGCCTTTTCCTGAGAATATTAAATGTATGTGCGGCAAGGAGGTAGAAATATGGTCTGACGAGACAGAGACCGTATGCCCGCAGTGCAAAAAAAGGGTAGACAGAAACATGCCTCAGTCTTGCCTTGACTGGTGCAGCATGGCAAAAGAATGCATTGGTCTTGAAAAGTTTAAAAAATACAAAAAACATAAAAATGGAAAGGAGAGCTAGTATGTTTTGTTATCAGTGTCAGGAGACGATCAAGAACACAGGATGCACTAAAACTGGTGCGTGCGGGAAAAAGGAAAAGACAGCGAATCTGCAAGATCTACTGATTTACGTTCTAAAAGGAATAGCGATCGTTGCTAAAAAAAGAGGCGTAGACAAGAATGTAGGGTTATTTATTACGCAGTCGCTCTTTGCAACGATTACAAATGCTAATTTTAATGATGAAAGGTTTACTGTGTTGATTCGCGAAGGCCTTAATATCAAAGAAGACATCAAGAAGAAAAGCGGTATAATGGGCAACGAAAAATTGCACGATGCCGTTACATGGTATGCTGATGATATTAATGCGTTCCATGAAAAAGCAAAGGAGGTTGGCGTAGCTTCAACAGAGGACCAAGACATAAGGTCTTTACGGCAGCTAATAACTTACGGGATAAAGGGCATTGCTGCATATTCTGACCATGCGGCGGTATTGGGTTACCAAAAGCAGGAAATCTACGATTTTATAGTAAATGCTCTTTCAGCAACGACTGAAGATTTGTCAGTAGACGAGTTGGTCGGGCTCGTCTTAAAAACAGGTGAAACAGCTGTTAGTACCATGGCCCTCCTTGATGAGGCAAATACCAAGTCATACGGCAATCCTGAGATCACAAAGGTAAATATAGGTGTGCGCAATAACCCGGGCATCCTTATATCAGGCCATGACCTTAAGGATATGGAAGAACTGCTTAAACAAACCGAACACTCAGGGGTTGATGTATATACTCATAGCGAGATGCTTCCGGCGAATTACTACCCCGCGTTTAAGAAATATAAACATTTTGCAGGAAATTACGGTAGTTCGTGGTGGAAGCAGAATCAGGAATTTGAGTCTTTTAACGGCCCGATTTTAATGACTACAAACTGCATCGTTCCAGTAAAGGATTCTTATAAAAACAGGATCTTCACAACAGGCATGGCAGGATATCCCGGGGTAAAGCATATCCCTGACAGGAAAGAAAATAGCGCAAAGGATTTTTCAGAGATCATTAAATTGGCAAAGACATGCCCGTCTCCTAAAGAAATCGAAACCGGAGAGATCGTAGGCGGATTCGCGCATAATCAGGTTTTGGCATTGGCTGATAAAGTCGTTGAGGCAGTAAAATCCGGGGCCATTAAGCGGTTTATTGTTATGGCTGGCTGTGACGGCAGGCACCCGTCAAGGAATTACTTTACAGATGTTGCTGAGAGTTTGCCAAAGGATGCAGTTATCCTGACAGCGGGGTGCGCAAAGTATAGATACAACAAGCTGAATCTTGGCGATATAGGGGGGATCCCGCGCGTGCTTGATGCCGGGCAGTGTAATGATTGCTATTCCCTCGCAGTCATAGCGCTGAAATTAAAGGAGGTATTCGGGCTTGATGATATAAATAAATTGCCTATATCGTTTGATATTGCGTGGTATGAACAAAAGGCAGTCGCGGTTTTATTGGCAGTGCTTTTCTTGGGCATAAAAGGGATCAGACTGGGGCCGACTCTGCCGGCATTTTTGTCGCCTAATGTAGTAAAGGTGCTTGTTGAGAAGTTCAACATTAAGCCGATAACTAATGTAAAAGATGATGTACAAGCAATGATGGCTGGTGAAGAAGTTATCGCTAAAACTTAAAAGGAGGTGACCTATATGAATATAGCTATAAGATTTATGCTTCGTCCTGTTGCGCATTGTAAAGAAGGCTGCAGTATCTGGTCCTGGGCAAGACATTAAACTGCCTTTATTCTTGTTGATGGTAAAAAGAAAGGGGACTATAATGGACAAGTGGAAGTGTCTGGTATGCGGGTATATATATGACCCTGCAGAGAATAACAATGTTTCCTTTAATGATTTGCCTGACGATTGGGTGTGCCCTGAATGCGGGGTTGGGAAAGACCAGTTTGAAAAAGTAGCATAGTGCAATAATGGAGTACTGCCCTCATGTACAAGATAAAGCATGATATTTACTGGACAGGTTTTATTGATTGGGATTTACGGAATTTCCATGGATATTCTACGCCTTATGGCTCTACATATAACTCCTATCTTATTATAGACGAGAAGCCCACCCTTATAGATACTGTAAAAGATTACGGGTTTGATGAAATGCTCAACAGGATCAATGAGATCATAGACCCTTCCGAGATCCGGTATATCATATCCAACCATACGGAAATGGATCATTCAGGCACTATTGACAGATTGCTTGAATACTGCCCTGACGCAGAGGTCGTGTGTTCGCCAAAGGGAAAAGAACATTTAAAGCGGCATTTCAAAAAGGAATGGGAGTTTAAAGTCGTAAATACCGGAGATACTCTTGAAATAGGAGAGCGTAAACTCAGCTTCTCTCTTACGCCTATGGTGCATTGGCCTGATAACATGGTGACGTATTCTGAAAAGGATAGTATCTTATTTTCAAATGATGCGTTTGGACAGCATTATGCATCTTCGGAGCGTTTCAGCGATGAACGTAGCTTGGATATTATTTATCAAGAAGCAGCAAAATACTATGCGAACATTGTAATGCCATATGGGTCACAGGTACTGCGGGCGCTTGAAGCGGTCTCGAGCTTGACTATCGATACGATTTGCCCTTCCCACGGCCTTATCTGGCGCAGGAAGGAAGATATTGAAAAAATAGCGCGTTTATATAAGAAATGGGCAAGTCACCAGACAGATAATAAGGCCCTCATAGTATATGATACGATGTGGCATTCAACGGAAAAGATAGCGCGTAATTTATACAGATTAATAGATGCCGAACATATTCCGGTAAAGCTTATAAATTTGCAAAAGACGCATATTTCTGACATTGTCGCTGAGATTTTATCTTCCAAGGTGGTACTCGTAGGAAGCCCTATTTTAAATAACCGTATTCTGCCGAGCGTGGCGAGTTTGATCATGTATTTGAAAGGCCTTAAACCTAAAGGTAGACATGTCCTCCCTTTTGGTTCCTATGGATGGTCAACTATCGGATTCAAAGAGTTTGAGCAATCATTGGAGGAAGCAGGTTTTGAGTTATTAAAAGAAGGCGTATATATACAATTCGTTCCTGATGAGGATGAATTGATAGAGTTGGAAGATTTGCTGCCGGCAGTTAAAAAGGTGATGAAATAAAGCTTAATATATGAAGTTGTCGCAAAGGGTTATACATTTTCTGGAAGAAAAAAAAGTCGTTATCGTCTCAACGCTTAATGCCGAAGGAAAGATACACTGTGCGGTGAAGGGCATCGTAGGCATAGAACAAAAGGGCAAGGTTTTTCTAATAGATTTATATACGCATGAGACGTTTAATAATTTAAGAAATAACCAGACGATAAGCATAACCGCAGTTGACGAACATAAGTTCCAAGGGTATACACTGCAGGGACACGCAAGGCTTATCCCCAGAAAAGAGATCCATGGACATATTGTCGCAGAGTGGGAAAGGCGTATACTGAAAAGGATTTCAACGCGGATGATCAAAAATATCCAGGCCAGCACAAAGTCAAAGTCACATTTTGAGGCAGAGCTTCCATCCAAACCAAAATATGTCATTGAAATAGATGTAACGGATATTATTGATTTGTCCCCGCCTTTAAAAGAGAGTACCGGATAAGGTTTTGATATAAACTTATGAAGGCAAGATTTATTGAGGCAATAAAAAGAACCGGGACTATTAAGAGTTTCAGGTTTACGTGTAGAGAGAAGGTTGATTTCCTGCCAGGACAATTTACCCGGATTATTTTTGATGAAGAAAAGAACGCCAACCGCGATTTAAATAAGTATCTTTCTTTTTCGTGCGCTCCGGGTAAGGGCTATATTGAAGTAACAAAAAGGCTTTCAGAAAGTGAATTTTCCAAGCGCCTGGATGGTCTAAGAAAAGGAGATGAGGTCTCCTTCAGCGCTCCCATGGGAAATTGCGTGTTCCGAGAGGATAATGGTAAGATCGCTTTTCTGATAGGAGGCATAGGCATAACCCCTGTCATCTCAATAATCGAATACATTGTAGAGAAAAAAATAAATACAGATATCTGCCTGTTATATTCGAACCGTTCAATAGAAGATATTGCCTTCAAGAAAGAACTGGATGCTTGGCAAGGACAGTGCCCTAATCTTCGGATCGTCTATATCCTAAGTAAAGGTCAAGAGATAGACGCGCATTATAAGGTCGGGCACATTGATAAAGATATGGTGATGAATTATATGCCTGACGCGAAGGAGCACACTATATTTATATTTGGTCCGCCAGTCATGGTAAAGGCGATGCAGAATATATGCCTTGAAGCATCCGCGTGCAATAAGGACATGGTAAAGATAGAGAATTTTATAGGATATTGACATTATGTTTATAGTATCCGCAGCACAAGGAAAGGAAGAGCCGTATGGACAAGAAATTAAAAAAGGCAATAAATGAACAGATAACGAAAGAGCTCTATTCATCATACCTTTATCTTGCGATGGTAGGATATTTCGAATCCAAAAGCCTTTCGGGATTCAGCCATTGGATGAGGATGCAGGTCCAGGAGGAGTTACTGCATGCAATGAAGTTGTTTGATTTCATGAACGAGCGTGGCCATAAAGTTGTTTTAGGGGTCATTGATAAGCCGCCTGGAGATTTTACGTCAGTCGAAGATGTATTTCAAAAAACCCTGGAGCATGAGAAAAAAGTAACAGCGAGTATCAATAGCTTATATACGCTGGCCAGGGATACAAATGACAACGCTGTCCTTACATTTCTGCAGTGGTTTATTAATGAGCAGGTCGAAGAAGAGAAAAACGCAGGGGATATCCTGGCAAAGCTTAAATATGTATCCAGCCAGCCCGCAGGAATACTTTTTCTTGATAAGGAGCTTGCAACCCGTCCGCAGCCGGTTATTAGTCCAGCGACGCAATAGAGCGTCTACATAAACAAAAAGGAGGTATGGATGAAGTCTATAAAGGGGACCAAAACAGAGAAAAATCTTTTGGCTTCTTTTGCAGGAGAGTCTCAGGCAAGGAATCGGTATACTTATTTTGCATCAGTGGCCAAAAAGGCAGGGTTTGAACAGATAGCCGCTATTTTTCTGGAGACAGCTGAAAACGAAAAAGAACACGCCAAGAGGTTTTTTAAATTTTTAGAAGGAGGAGAACTAGAGATCACAGCGGGTTATCCGGCAGGTATTATAGGAAATACCGTTCAAAACTTAGAGGCATCTGCTGCAGGTGAAAATCTTGAGTGGACAAAGCTCTACAAAGAAGCGGGAGAGGTGGCAGCTCAAGAGGGTTTTAAAGAGATAGCCGAACAATTTAAAGAGATAGCAGAAGTAGAAGCGGAACACGAAAAGAGGTATAGGGTTTTAGCTAAAAATATAAAAGAAGGAAAGGTTTTTAAGAGAGATAAAGCAGTTAAATGGAAATGCCGCAATTGCGGATATGTACATGAGGGGAAAGAAGCGCCGGATAAGTGCCCTGCCTGCGCGCATCCGCAGGCGTTTTATGAACTTCTCTGCGAGAACTATTAAGCTTAGTAGTCACTTATTAGGATAATACACTTAGCTATAAAGAAGGAGGTTGAAAATGAAAGGGTTTGTATGTAAGGTTTGCGGTTATATATCGATAAACGGCAGCGCTCCTGAAAACTGTCCGGTTTGTCATGCTCCGAAGACGTCTTTTGATAAAAAGGAAGATGCTATTAAGACGCCTGCGGATGCGAAGAATCTTAATGAGTCAGAGAGAAAACACACACCCGTTATTACAGTAGTAAAAAAATGCGGATTAATACCTGAAGGGTGTCAGGACGCGCATGTAAAAGTGGGGGAGATACAGCATCCTATGCAGGCAGAACACAACATCCTGCACATAGATTTTTATATTGATAATGAGTTTATATCAAGGGTCATCTTGACGCCCGGCAAACTAAATCCAGCTGCCGCGCTCCATCTTAAAGCAAAAGGCGGAAAACTTACTGCAATAGAACTTTGCAATCTACATGGGGCGTGGATTAGCGAAGAGGCTTTGTAAAGATAAGAAGGAGAGTAGAAGAACACAGGAGGCTTCTCTTATGGCAGTAGAGAATATAGGTGAAAAATATAAGTGTAATATTTGTGGCAATGAAGTTATTGTGACAAAGGTAGGCGGTGGGGAACTTGTCTGTTGCAACCAGCCCATGGAAAAGAGAGAGGGTTAAAAAAGAGAGGCGGTGTCTTTTATGGGTAATATATTTTCCGGAAGCGAGGTAGTAGAGATAGGAATACAGATTGAAAAAAACGGCAGAGATTTCTACAACGTTCTGAGCGCTCAGTCCAAGAATGAAAAAGCTAAAGATATTTTTAAGCATTTAGCTTCAGAAGAGGAAAGGCACATTGCATCCTTTCAGAAGGTGCTGGATTCTGTGAAGAAATACGAGCCGCAAGAGGCGTTTCCAGGAGAATATTTTGCCTATATGAATTCTCTGGCCAGCGAGCATGTATTTACTAAAAAAGACAAGGGAATCGAGATGGCCAAGGGAGCGAAGAGCGACAAGGAAGCGATCGAATTGGGCATAGGGTTTGAAAAAGACTCTATTGTTTTCTATGAAGGCATGAAAAAGGTAGCGCCGGAACATGAGCTTAAAGTTATAGGTGGGCTGATCGCGCAGGAGCAGGAACACCTGAAGAAACTATCTGAACTAAAAAACACTCTATAGTAGAAGGGAGCGTGCAAAATGGACAAAAAAGTCATAGTCTATAGCACTCCAACGTGCCCGTACTGCGTCAGGGCAAAACAATTCTTAAAAGAGCATAGTATTGTATTCGAGGATGTTGATGTTGGCGCTGATCAGAAAAGGTCGCAGGAGATGGTTCAAAAATCAGGACAGATGGGCGTTCCTGTGCTGGATATCGACGGCGAGATTATCGTAGGGTTTGACAAGGCCAAGATACAAGCCACTTTAGGATTATAAAAGAATATGTCTATTGTGTATGACCTTATCATTATTGGAGCTGGGCCTAGCGGCATTACGGCCGCAGTATACGCAGCCCGCAAGAAGATGCGATTTTTAGTCATCAGTAAGGATATCGGAGGCCAGGCAGCATTGAGCGGCGATATTGAAAATTATACGGGGTACCAGTTTGTTACAGGTCCGGAGCTTGCTATAAAATTTGAAGAGCACATGCGTAAATATAACTTTGAGATAAAAGAAAATGAAGAAGCGCTGGAAGTGGCAAAGAAAAAGGACCTAGTTTTTGTTAAAACTGATAAAAGCAATTATCAGTCAAAAACAGTTATAGTCTCCTCTGGCAAGAGATCAAGGGAATTAGGAGTTACGGGAGAGAAGGAGTTTAAAAATAAGGGTCTTACTTATTGCGCTACATGTGACGGGCCGCTCTTTTCAGGAAAGGACGTGGCTGTTATAGGAGGAGGGAATTCTGCCTTAGACGCAGTGTTACAGCTTATAAATATAGCTAATCGCGTATATATTATAAATATAACCTCGAGCCTGAACGGGGATGAGGTGATGTTAGAAAAAGTAAGGCAGAACAAAAAGGTTTCTATCCTGAACAATAGCCGGGTGACTGCTGTTTTGGGGAAAAGTTTCGTTGATTCAATTAAGGTAGAGAAGGACAAAAAGGAAGAAAGTCTCGCAGTGGAAGGGATTTTTGTGGAAATAGGCCTTGTCCCCAACTCAGAATTTATAAATGCCCTGGACAAGAATATCTCAAAGGAAATCAAGGTAAACTCTCGGAACGAAACCAATGTTTCAGGTATCTTTGCGGCAGGCGATGTCACGGATGTAGCAGAAAAACAAATAATAATCGCTGCCGGCGAAGGCTCAAAGGCAGCCCTGAGTGCATTTAAATATTTAAACACGCATAGGTTTTAAATGGGAAATATTCAGGATTATTTTATCAATATTTCAGGTATAACATACATCGTTGTTCTCTTGGCAGGTATAACAGCTTCTTTTACACCCTGTGTCTATCCGCTTATACCTATAATAGTAGGTATAATTGGAGCGAGCAAGGAAAAGTCCAGATGGAAAAATTTCATTTTGTCTTTTATTTATGTTTTAGGCACAGCGTTTACATTTTCTATACTGGGAATGGTTGCCGCTATGACAGGGAGATTATTCGGCCAGTTGCAAACCAGCCCTTTGGCTCATTTAATCGTCGGCAATGTCTTGATTTTCTTTGGACTGGTGCTTCTTAATGTCATTACCATTCCGACTTTTTTGTTAAACAAGCTGGGTGCGGGAAGGGTGATCAAGGGCGGTTCGGTATTTTCGGTGTTTTTTATGGGAGTTGCTTCTGGATTTATTGCTGCGCCGTGTACGGCAGCTGTTTTAGGCGCGCTTTTGGCTTATGTCGCTACAACGCAAAACATACTATTCGGATCTACCCTGCTTTTCACGTTTGCAATGGGCCTGGGGACGGTTTTAATACTCATCGGCACCTTTACAGGCATGTTGGCGGTTTTACCCAGGTCACAGAAATTAATGCATACGATAGAAAAGATCATAGCTTTTAGCATGATTCTTTTGGGCGAATATTTTATATTTAGGGCAGGGTTTTTAAATATTTAAAAAGGAGATGAGCATGAAAAATATTATACTTAAAGTTTTTATGTTAGCAGTAATATCGCTGGCAATCAATTTAGCTTTTACTTCAGGCGTCTATTCGCAGGAAGCGCAATATAAGAAGGCCATCGATTTTACCTTGGAAGCGATAAGCGGCGAGGAAATAATTTTATCGGATTTATTAAAAGAAAGGAAAGCGGTTTTAGTATTTTGGGCCACCTGGTGCCCCCACTGCAGAAAAGAGATGCCTCATGTAGAGGCATTCTATAAGGAAAATAAGGATAAGATTGCGGTCGTAGGCGTTAATTCAGGAGAGAGCAAAGTCAAGGTGTCAAAATTTATACAGGAAGCCGGCATATCATATCCGATAGGCCTGGATTTAGATACAGGAGTAGCGCGCTCATACGGAGTCAGGGGCATACCTACGATTATTGCTATTAATAAGGACTGGCAGATTATATATTTTGGGCATTCAATAGAAGAGGCAGCTGATAAAATAAAATAATTATTCTAGTTTGGCGCTTTTGTTATTGGCTGGATAAGAGAGATGTCGAGAAGATTTGGTTTAATATCAGAATATAAAAGAAAAAAAAGGCATATAAAGCAAAGACTGAGAGAGTTTAGGGGATTATGTAAAGCCAGCGATAAGGTCATTTTTGCAGAATTATGTTTTTGTCTATTGACCCCGCAGGCAAAGGCTTTGGTGTGTGATAAGGCGATCAAGGAGCTAAAAAGGAAAAGGCTGCTTTTTGAGGGAAGGGAAGAAGATATTAAGCCATATTTAAGAGGCGTGCGCTTCCCTAATAATAAAGCCAGATATTTGGTTAGCGCAAGAAATCTTTTCAAGAATTGCAAAGGAATAAAGATAAAAGATAAGTTGGATATTAAAGAATTGTTTAAAACAAGGGATTGGCTTGCCAGTAACGTAAAAGGATTGGGGTATAAAGAGGCGAGCCATTTCTTGCGTAATATAGGCCTTGGTAGAGACATGGCTATATTGGATGTACATATCTTGAGGAATCTAAAAATATGCAAGGTTATAAAAAAAATCCCGCCTTCGCTCAACAGAAAGGCCTACCTGGATATAGAGGAGAAAATGAGACGGTTCTCGCGAAAAGTCAGCATTCCCCTTGAAGATATAGACCTTTTGTTCTGGTCCAGCGAGACAGGCTTTATTTTTAAATAATCAGTAAGATAAAAGGAATGTTTAGATGGAAACCCTCCTCGGTATTTTTAAAGAAGCGTATCTCTTGCTGAACAAGATGTCTATTTACCTGGTTTTTGGTTTTTTCTTTGCCGGGGTTTTGCATATCTTTATGAAAGAAGGTCTGATCGCAAGACATTTGGGTAAAAACAGCTTTTTATCCGTAGTAAAGGCCTCTTTATTCGGTATACCTCTCCCGCTATGTTCATGTGGGGTAGTGCCTGCAGCTTTAGCTTTACGTAAAGACGGGGCCAGTAAGGGAGCCGTACTTTCATTCCTGATCTCGACTCCGACAACAGGACTTGACTCTATTTTTGCGACATATGCGCTGCTGGGGTGGGTTTTTACTGTATTTCGCGTGGCCGCTTCTTTTCTCACGGGTGTGTTTGCAGGTGTATTTGCGAATATATTGTTTAAAGAAGATGAACATAAAGAGCCCTCAGAAAATAAAGCTAAGTGCAAGATGTGCGAAGACGGTGACCATTCGGAATCAGGGCATAGTTTTTTTGATAAGACGAGAAGCGTTTTTGGTTATGCGTTTGGCGTGCTTTTGAAAGATGTTGGTAAATGGCTCCTTATAGGTATTTTGATTGGAGGCGTAATATCATATTTTATTCCTGAGGAATTTATAGCGCGTTATCTTGGATCAGGATGGCAATCCATGATTATCATGCTTTTGATAGGTATACCTATGTATGTATGTTCTTCCGGCTCTATCCCGATAGCAGCGGCATTGATGCTAAAAGGGATGAACCCCGGGGCAGCATTTGTATTTCTCCTGGCTGGGCCAGCGACAAATTCAGTTGCGCTTACTGTTATCAGCAATCAGTTCGGGAAAAAAACTGTTTTTGTGTTTTTAACCTCGATTATAGGATGTAGCCTCGCCTTGGGAGGTTTGTTGAACCATATATGGCGATTTCTAAATATTGATACGCTGAGTTATATAGCGCGCCATGGCGATATTATCCCTTCGTGGATTAAGATAGCAGCGAGCAGCTTTTTGTTAGTATGTATTTTATTGAATATGCTTAACTTGAAAAGTCTCAAATGACAAAGCGCTCAACTTAGGATATTAGTTTAACCCTTCTGCTGGAAATTGCCTGGTCATAGAGGTGGAAGGGTTTTTATTTAGCCCTTGACATAGGGTAGGGGGGTAGGGTATACTTGTAGTGAGAGGAGACCTATTGCGATGAACAAAAAGACTACCCACAGCGAACAATCGATAGCTTTAAAGAAAATCGAGGGTCAGGTTAAGGGAATACAGAGGATGATCGAGGATAAGAGGTACTGCGTGGATATCATCACACAAATCCATTCTATCGTAGGAGCGCTCTATAGAGTGGAGAACAATATCTTCAGAAAGCATATTGACGGGTGTGTGGTTCATGCCCTAAAAGGAAAATCTGAATCTGAAAAACAGAAAAAGATAGATGAGATTATTGGTTTAATACAGAGATTCAGGAGGAGTCATTAATATGCTTATCCGGCGACCTTTTTTAGTAATATTGGTGATTGGTTTAATTTCTCTTGCGGGATATGCTTATTCAGAGGGGGCAGTAACGCTTGAATCACTCATTGACGAAGCCCTGAATAATAATCCAAAGATACAGGCTGTAGAGGATAAATGGAAGGCAGCGGAGTATAGGGTAGGGTATGTCAATGCCCTTCCTGACCCGACAGCAAGCTATGCGTATTTTGGCGAGAACATTGAAACGCGAGTCGGGCCGCAAGAAAATAAATATGGCGTAGCCCAAAAGATCCCCTTCCCTGGAAAGTTAAGTCTCAAAGGAAAGGTGCAGTCTAAACGCTCAAGTATGCTCAAGCAGCAATACGAAGCCACAAAGCGTGAAGTAATAAAGGATATAAAATTTGTGTACTATGATATTTTCTGGGTCGAGAAGGCGATTAATATAACAGAAGAGGAAAAGACCATAATTGAAAGCCTTGAAAAGGTAGCGCAGAGAAAATATGAATTAAATCTTGCGCCTCAGCAGGATGTTATAAAGGCGCAGGTAGAGCTTTCCAAGCTTATAGATAAACTATTATTATTGAAACAGAATAGAAAAAGTCTTGAGGCAAGGATGAATGCCTTGCTCAACAGGCCAGAGGGCACGATATTAAACTCTGTAAGTGAGGTTGAACCAGAGGAATTTAAATATGCGCTCCAGGGCTTGCATGATATTGCTAAAGGATCAAGGCAAGAGTTGGTCGCGGCTGGCCTGGACATTGAGAGGGCAAAATATGAACGCTCGCTCGCAAGGCTGGATTATCTGCCTGATTTTACATTTGGCGTGGAGTATATAGGTATAGGAGAGGGACATACAACGCAGCCCAATGACGGCGAAGATGCGTGGTTAGGGAAAGTAAGCGTAAATGTCCCTATATGGTTCGATAAATTAGGCTCACAGCTTAAAGAGAAAAAATTCAGTTTGGAATCAAGCAAAAAGAATTATACGAATGTAGCGAATAGCGTAGCGTACGAGGTCGAGGACATGTATTTTAAGATAAATACCTATAAAGATATCATATCTCTTTATAAGACAGCACTGGTCCCGCAGGCAGAGCAGGCGTTTGAGGCAGCAAGGATCGGATACGAGACAGCCAGGGTGGATTTCCTAAACTGGCTTGATGCTGAGAGGGTGCTCCTTCAGACAAGACTTGCGCATTATAAGGCAATAGTTGATTATGAAAAATCTATTGCGTATTTGGAGCGCGTGATAGGGAGGGATCTAGAATGAAAAAGAAAAATATTTTTGTAATATTACCCATTGTTTTTATTCTAAGCGTTGTTTTTACGCTTACAAGCTGCGGCCAACATAAGCATGATGAGTCAAAACCGACGAGCGATGAGTCGCAGATTTCCTACTATACCTGCGGCATGCACCCAGATGTTAAGGTCTCTCTCGAGGAGTATAATAGAGGTAATAAATCCTGCCCTATTTGCAATATGAATTTAACACCTGTACATAAAGGAAAACAGTCAGAATCCAAGGCCCAATACTATGGCTGTGGCATGGAGGGCGCAGAGCATGTATTTTTGATAAAGGACGCAGAAGGCATGACTACTTGTCCTATATGCGGCATGGATCTAATTAAATTATCAAAAGAAGAGGCAGAGAGGTTAAAAGGAGTGGTCAGCAAGGTTAAGATAAAAGGCGAACAGATAAGATTGGCCGGGGTCCGGACCGAGCCTATAGGAGAAATTCATCTATACAAGGAAATCCGTACTGTAGGCAGAGTTGCATATGACCCAGGGTTGGCAATTGCTCAACAGGAATTCATCACTAGCTTAAAAGCGCTAGATAAGATCCAGCAAGGGAATGTCGAAGAGATTAATGAAAGGGCATCGAATCTGGTTGAGTCCTCAAAGAGAAAATTAAAGCTATTGGGTTTGAGCGCAGAGCAGATTGTAGAGTTAGAAAAGAAAAGAGAGGTCCAGACCAACCTTATCTTGCCAGAGGAAAAGATGTGGATTTACGGAGATGTATATGAATATGAGTTGGGATGGCTGAAGGTAGGTGAAAAGGTAAAGATCGCTACCTCGAGCTTTCCTGGCGAGGAATTTCATGGAATCGTCACTTCTATAAATCCTGTGCTTGATGCAAGGACGCGCTCAGTAAGGTTCAGGGCTGAGGTGGATAATCCCGGCCTGAAGCTGAAACCAGAGATGTATGTGGACGTGATTATTATGAGCATGTATGCGGGTCGAGAAGGCGAAAAAGAGGTGTTGGCAATTCCTAAAGATGCTGTCCTGGATACAGGCATGCGCAAGATCGTATGGATCGATAAAGGCGATCAGGAATACGAAGGTAGGGTCATTGAAATTGGGCCTGAATCAACTGGTGTTATTGATGGCCAGGAAAGCAAATTCTACCCTGTTTTAAAAGGTATCCGTAAAGGCGAAACAGTTGTGACAAAGGCAAATTTTCTTATAGATTCACAGAGTCAGATTTCAGGCGTGGCAGCAGCAGCATATGGCGGAGCAGTGGGCGTTGAAGAAAAAAAGGCGCCTATGTCGCACCAGCATTGATTAAAAGGAGCAGGTTGTGATAAATAAAATTATAGAGAGTTGTCTAAAAAATAGATTTCTCGTTATAGCGACCTTTGCGCTTTTGATTGTCTGGGGTTTTTCTTCAATGAAGGAGACGCCAATAGACGCAATCCCAGATATAGGCGAACTCCAGGTTATTGTGTATGCTGACTGGCCTGGAAGAAGCCCCAGAGACGTAGAAGACCAAGTGATATATCCATTGACAACTGGACTCATGGGTACGCCAAAGGTTAAGGTAGTGCGTTCTACCTCTGCGTTCGGATTTGGCATTGTGAATATGATTTTTAAGGAAGGGACAGACTATTACTGGGCAAGGACAAGGGTGTTGGAGAGGTTGGATTTCGCTAAAAGAGATATTCCTAATGACGCAAGTGTTACGCTGGGTCCGGATGCAACTGCGCTGGGCCAGATCTTTTGGTATACAGTGGAAGGCGACGGGTATGATTTAGCAGAGCTTCGGTCAATCCAAGATTGGTATGTCCGTTATCAACTTACTGCTGTTGAAGGAGTGTCAGAAGTAGCCTCGGTCGGAGGATATGTAAAGCAGTACCAGATAGATATAGACCCTAATAAGCTTCTTGCGCACGATATTAAAATTCATGAAGTAATAAGCTCTGTCCAGAAGTCTAATATAGATGTAGGAGCAAAGGTATTTGAAGAAGGAGGCGTAGAGTTCATTATCCGCGGTATTGGTTTTATAAAAAAGGTTTCTGATATAGAGAGCATTGTCGTAGGGGTTAAAGAGGGTATACCTATATATGTAAAGAATATCGCGACCGTGACAATAGGTCCTGAATTTCGTAGAGGTGCTTTGGATAAAGAAGGAAAAGAAGTCACAGGCGGCGTTATTCTTATGAGGTACGGAGAGAATCCGCTTAAGGTCATAGAGCGCATCAAGAAAAAGATAGAAGAATTATCAGTAGGTCTTCCTCCAGGCGTAAAGATAATCCCTTTTTATGACCGCACAGACCTTATCATGCGGGCCATTAATACATTAAAAAGTGCTCTAATTCAGGAGATTATAATCACAGTTTTTGTCATACTTGTATTCTTGCTGCATTTTGGAGGAAGCGTGGTTATATCCATGGTTTTACCGATAGGTGTGCTCCTTTCCTTTATATTAATGCAGAGGTTTGGCGTGGATGCCAATATTATGTCTTTGGGAGGTATCGCAATAGCCATAGGCGTCATGGTGGATTCTGGCTGCGTGCTGGTCGAGAATATTTATAGAAGATTAGCTACGAGGGTCAAGGAACTGGGCGGGAAGCAGCTTGAGCCTGATGAAAGGCTAGGTGTCTGTATAGCCGGGGCGCAGGAAGTGGGAAAACCCGTTCTTTTTGCCCTTCTCACGACCATCGTAGGGTTTATCCCTGTTTTTGTTTTAACAGGCCAGGCAGGCAAGCTCTTTACGCCGCTCGCATTTACAAAGACATTTGCCATGGCTGGCGCTGCTATAATCGCCCTCATGCTTCTGCCCACACTTTGTTATTATTTTTTGAGAGGGCGATTGCGGCCGGTTGAAGAAAACAGAACAGCCCAGGTTTTGTATAAAGGGTACAATCCCGCTATAAAGTGGTCCATTGAGCATAAGGGAATAATAGTTTTTATTTCTATTGCGATTATAGTGATAGGTTTATTATGCGGCTCTATGATGAATCAGGAATTCATGCCTCCTTTGAACGAAGGAGACCTTTTATTCATGCCTGTTCTTTTACCAGGGGCATCTCTGACGCAGGTAATGGAGGTCATGAAAACCCAGGATATTATTATAAAGAATGAATTTCCAGAGGTAGAGTGGGTAGTGGGTAAGTTGGGCCGGGCAGAAACAGCAACTGATCCCGCGCCTGTAGTTATGATTGAAAGTATCATACATCTTAAAGACAGAAAATTCTGGCGAAAAGGCATGACCAGGGAAAAACTCATTCGGGAGATTCAGGAGAAGACCAAGATGCCTGGCGTAAGCCCGATAATGACGCAGCCAATACGAAATAGAATTGATATGCTGGCCACTGGCATACAGACGCCAGTGGGCATCAAGGTCTTTGGGACTGATTTAAACAAGATAGTTGAAATAGGCGTTAAGGTAGAAGGCATAGTAAGCCAGGTAGCCGGCGCGGTCAGTCCGTATGCCGAGCGCACGTCTAATAGGCCATATTTTGAAATAGAGATAAACAGGGAAGAGTTAGCCAGATACGGCGTAAAGGTCGGAGATATTCAGCATATTATCATGACAGCAATAGGCGGGATGAATCTGACTACTACAGTTGAAGGGAGAGAGAGATATCCTGTAAGGGTCAGATACTTGAGAGAATTAAGAGATTCACCTGAGGCATTAAACAGGATTTTTATTCCGACGCCAGGTGGCGAGCACATACCTTTAACGCAAGTCGCGACTTTAAGGAAGGTGCCTGGTCCGGCAGTTATCAATTCAGAGGATACCCAGACTTACGCAAGGGTCTTTGTGAATGTTGATCAGGAAAGAATAGGCCTGATAGATTTCGTAGCTGCGGCACAGAAGGCAGTAAAGGAAAAGATTGATAGCGGAGAATTAAAGCTCCCTCAGGGATATTTTATTTCCTGGTCAGGCCAGTTCGCCTCAGAGATGGAGTCGCGGAAGAAACTTATACCATCGCTTATGATAGCGCTGAGCGTGATATTGCTCCTACTTTATATGGCATTTAAAAAGTTCAGCACTTTATTTATTTTGTCTACAGGCATACCCGTTTCTCTTATGGGAGGTATTATTCTATTATTCATCCTGGGCTTTAAATTTTCTACTGCTGTGTGGGTGGGATTTATTGCTTTATTCGGTATTGCAACTGATAATGCCGTGGTACTGCTTTCGACCTTAGACGATTTATTCAGGAAAAAGGTCCCGAAGACCATAGAAGACGTTCGCCGAACTGTTATAGAAGGCGGACTTTTAAGGCTAAGGCCGGCAATGATGACTACTATGACGACGATTATAGCATTGCTGCCAGTTATGCTTTCAACAGGCACAGGTTCTGAGATCATGAAACCTATGGCGTCTCCGACAGTGGGAGGCCTGGTAACCGCGACACTTTCAAATTTGATTTTGGTCCCAGTCCTATATTGCTGGATCAAGGAAAGACAGCTTAAAAAAACTCTAGAAAGGAGATAGTGTATGAAGAAACTTATGGTATTATCAATGCTGGTTTTGTTTGTATCTTTTGCGTTGTCTGGTATTGTGTTTGCAGATTGCGGCGCGTGTCAAGTTGATTCTAATGAAGAGGGTGAGGTAACCAACGCTGTTTGCCCTGTTATGGCAGGCGCGGTTAGCAAAGATACCCCGTATAAAACAGAACACAACGGAAAGATGATAGGATTTTGTTGCCCTGGCTGCATAGATGCTTTTAAAAAAGACCCCGAAAAATACATGGCAAAAATCGAAAGAAAATGCATGATTAAATGCCCTAAATGTAAAACCGATATAGATGTCATAGAAGAATGCAAGAAGGCTGGAGAAAGTTGTTCTATTTCTGAATAGCATTCTATCTTATATTGATATTGACAGTTGAATACAGGTGTGTTTTAATATAACGAGCAATGGGGAGGTCGCGGCCGGCCTGAGAGTTCCGTGAATGAACGGATTACCCGACGAACCTGAACTGGATAATGCCAGCGTAGGGAAAAGAACCCAGTATTAGATGGAACCCTATGTTTTAGCATAGGGTTTTTTATTTAGGGAGAGACCGATGGATATATATAGCATTTTGGAAAGAGTCAGAGCAGAAAAACCTCTGGTGCACCATCTCACAAACTGGGTCACGATATATGACTGTGCTAATATTGTAAAGGTCTTTGGGGCTGCGCCTGTGATGGCTCATGCGATAGAAGAGGTTGAGGATATGGTGAGCTTGGCGTCCAGTCTCGTCCTTAATATAGGTACGCTGACCCCTGATTTTGTTGACTCAATGAAGCGAGCCGCAAAATCCGCAAATAAAAAAGGCATTCCTGTTACCCTGGATGTATGCGGCGCAGGCGCTACAAGATTAAGAAATGAGAAATCCTTTGAGCTACTCAAAGATGCAAAAATAGATATTATAAAAGGTAATGCCTCAGAGGTTGCCAGGATCGCAGGAGAAAATGTGCAGACAAAGGGAGTAGATGCCAGCGAAGTTGAAAAGGATTTAATAGAACTGGCAATGCACCTTGCGGCTAAAAGAAACGCTACTGTAGTTATAACTGGAAAAGAAGATGTAATAGCTGACAAGGACAAACATTTTATTGTTAAAAACGGATGCGACATGATGAGCCATGTGGTAGGGACCGGGTGCATGGCTACTTCAGTGATAGGCACATTTAGCGCTGTTGAAAAGGATTTAGCCAAGGCAGCTACTGCCGGACTTACATGCTATGAGATCGCAGCAGAGTTTGCTTGTAAAGATAGCGCCGGGCCCGGCACATTTAAAGAAAGGCTATTCGATAATATTTATAATCTGGACAGAGAGAAAATAGAAAAATTAAAGAGGGTAGAGTGATAAGAGGTTATTATTTTATAACAGACGGGGAGCTTAGCAAAAACGGTAATCTGAGCGATGTAAAGAATGCCATTGAGGCCGGGGTGAACGTTGTTCAATATAGAAGTAAAATGGCCAAGACAGAATCTATGATTAAAGAGGCAAAAACGCTTAAGGAAATATGCGCCGGAAGGGCATTATTTATTATAAATGACATAGTAGGAGTTGCCCTATCAGTAGATGCGGATGGTGTGCATGTGGGCCAGGGCGATATGCCGTATGAGACAGCCCGGAAGCTTCTAGGCAAGGACAAAATAATAGGCGTGACAGCGCATAATCTAAAAGAGGCAATGGCAGCGGAAAAAAGAGGAGCTAACTATCTAGGCGTAAGTCCGGTATTTTCTACGACGACAAAAAAAGACGCAGGCAAGCCTTGCGGCGTCGAGCTTATAAGAGAGATAAAGAAAAGTTGCAATATTCCTGTTGCTGCGATAGGAGGCATTAGCCTTGATAATGTGAAAGAAGTTGTATGCGCCGGAGCGGACGCAGTGTGTGCGATTTCAGCAGTGGTGACAAAAGACGGCGTGAAAGAGGAGATTGAAAAATTCCAGAGTTTTTTTAAACAAGGAAAGGAGAGGGCTTATGTTTCAGGCTGTAACTGAAGCAAAGATCACAAAGGCAATCCTAAAAGAATTTGCCGGATGGTTCGAAGAGTATATTGTTTCGGATGTAATAATCGTAGGTGGGGGCCCGAGCGGACTAACGGCTGCAAGGGATCTGTCAAGGGAAGGCTTTAAGACATTGGTCATCGAGGCCAATAATTATTTGGGTGGGGGTTTCTGGATCGGAGGCTATTTAATGAATACCTTGACATTCCGTGCCCCGGCGAACGAGATCCTGGATGAATTAAAAATACCTTATAAAGAGGCAGACAAGGGCCTATTTACTGCTGACGGGCCGAATGCATGCTCAAAGCTTATTTCAGCAGCATGTGACTCAGGCGTTAAGATTTTAAATATGACCAAGTTTGATGACGTGGTTTATCGGAATAAAAAGGTAGAAGGCGTGGTTATAAATTGGACGCCTGTATCGGCCTTGCCAAGACAGATTACATGCGTTGATCCTGTTTCTTTGGAATCGAAGGTCGTCATTGACGCTACTGGCCATGATGCCCACGTTTGCAGAAGCTTAGAAAAAAGAAATCTTCTAAAACTGTCAGATTTCGGGCCAATGGATGCAAATAGTTCTGAGGATTTAGTAGTGGAGAGAACAGGTGAAATCCATCCAGGTTTAGTTGTGACAGGCATGTCTGTATCAACTGCATACGGGATACCTCGCATGGGGCCTACTTTCGGAGGGATGCTCGTTTCCGGGAAAAAGGCTGCCCAAGAGGTAATGAAAATCCTCTCAGCTAAAACAACAAAAGAACGCGCCCCTATAAAAGAGGAGATTGCCGTATAGAGCCCTAGCCGTATTTTTGGACCAAAGCTTCTGGTGCCTCTCTTTTATGTCGCAGGTAAAAGAGAGGCATTTTTTTGTTGACGCAACTCTTTAGTTGAATCAGTCTTAAGAAAGAGATAAAATATATTATATTATGGATACACGCATTACGTTAGTCGAACATTTAGAAGAACTCAGGACAAGGATATTAAAGTCGCTTGTATTTATAGTCGTTGTATCTTGCGTGCTTTACGGCAACATAGATGCCCTCCTTTTCATGCTTGTTAGGCCTGTAAAGCGGCTTATATTCATAGCTCCCACAGAAGCCTTTATAGTGAATATCAAAATAGCTTTTTTAGGTGGATTATACCTCTCTTCCCCCTATATCCTTTACCATATTTGGGAATTTATTTCAGTGGGATTAGAGAAAAAAGAAAGAAAATATGTAGTTGTATTCGCCCTATTATCCTTTCTTCTTTTTGTAGGGGGTTCTATATTCGGTTATTTTGTAATTTTACCTATTGCCATGGATTTTCTTTTAGGATTCGCTACAGATGTTATAAGTCCTATGATAAGCGTGAATAAATATATCTCTTTTGTGGGAACTTTGACGTTTGCCTTTAGCATTGTGTTTCAACTCCCTTTAATAATGCTTTTTCTCACAAAGATTGGCATAGTTACGCCTGTGTTTTTAGTAAAGAAAAGAAAACATGCAATAGTTGGCATGTTTATACTATCAGCCATCCTTACCCCTCCGGATGTAATTACCCAATGTCTGATGGCAGGGCCGTTGTTGGTTTTATATGAAATCGGTATTATCTTTTCTAAAGTTGTATATCGACGAGTATAGTAGGTCTATAATATAGAAGGGAGGAGATGAGATGAATATCAAAAAAAGAACTATGGCAATAGTTTGTTTATCCATATGCGCGGTGTTTTTCTTAACAACAATGTCTTACGCTCAACGTAAAGGCAGTCCTTCAGGGCCGAAGCTCAGCCCAAAGGCAGGGAAAGGATTCAAAAAAGGCAGCTCGCAGGGTCCCAAAGGCGGTCCGACGACAGGCAAAGGATTTAGAAAAGGCAATCTGCCAGGACCAAAAGGAGGTCCAGGCGCTGGTCAAGGATTCGGAAAGGGTAATCCCCTAGGGCCAAAAGATGGTCCAGGCGTAAGGCGTGGGCCTTGGAAAGATAAATCGCCAAGACCAGAAGGCGGCCCAGGTGTAGACTTACGCCCATCTCCTGCAGGAGCTGATCGCAGAGAAGATTTCTATGATAGAAAAGAAGATATCAAAGACCGCAGGGAAGATACATGGGACCGAAAGGAAGATGTACGGGATCGCAGGGAGGATGCATGGGATCGAAAAGAAGATATTAGAGACGCAAGAGATGATAGAAAAAAATCTGAAAGGCTTAATAATTTAAAGGAACAACTATCAAGCGCTACAGATTCTGCAGAACAGGCAAGGATTAGAAAGCAAATAAGAGTATTACAGAGGAACATCGAAAAGGATAAGAGGGAAGATGTTTGGGATAAAAAGGAAGATATGCTTGACCGCAAAGAAGATATGCGCGATCACAGAGAAGATGTTCGTGACCGCAGAGAAGATATCAGGGATAGGGGTGAAGATATAAGGGATCGAGGCCCGCTTCCAGACCGCAAGCCGCCAATAAACCCTCCAGGGCCAAAAGGTGGACCAGGCGCTGGACAGGGATTCGGGAAGGGCAATTCTCCAGGCCCTAAAGGAGGCCCTCGAGGTGGCGGCAAACAAGGTGGAGGCAAACGAGGCGGTGGGCGTAGTCCACGAAGGTAAAGATATAATAGTTTGATGAGTAAGTGTGCCGAAAAGAGCAAATTTTTGACCCTCTGTAATTGACTAGATTGCAGAGGGTCTTTTAACTTGAGGAATTCTCAATGACAAAAGTTATTCGCCGCAGGCGAATAATCCGCCTCTGGCGGGTGGCGCAATCTCACGTATCAAGTTAGCAATGTTTTTATGCGTCGTGGTCTTGACAGCGCATAGAAAGCATGGTAAATTTCTTTATAATGTCCTGTTATGATTGTAAAAGTCGAGAACAGGGATTGTTTTTGGATATCAGGATAAATCCCAAGCATATTTTGCTTGGGATTTATTGTCCCTAAGGGTATAATCGTAATAGATACAGAACACGAGAGATGAGTCATGTTTAATCTTCAACATTTTAAAGACCTTCGGATTACTGCCAAATTTGTTTTATGGTTTTTGGTCATTTCCTTAGTGCCTTTAATTATTGCAACCTATATAAGCTATAATAGCTCCCAGAAGGTCTTAGAGCAGGAAGTAACAAACACCCTTCGTGCGCTTGCTGACAATAAGACCAACCAGGTCGAGGCGTACCTTCGCGAAAAAGAGAAAAATGCCACCAGATTGTCGCATACTTCAGATATTATTGAGGCCATAGAGAGATTCGAAACCGCCTTTAATAATGAGGCGTATTCTCAGGAATATATCGATGTTAATCAGGAATTTGGACCATTTTTAACGTATTATCAAAAATCATTTGATTACCAGGGTCTTTTTCTTATTCGTCCTGATGGGGATATGATATTTTCGACAAAAGGGACAAAAGACCTTCATTCACTTTATGAGGTAGCGCTATATAAAGATTCTGAATTGGCAAAGGTATTTATCAAATCAAAGGAATCCTTGAAGACAGAGATATCTGATTTTGAGTACTATCCACAGACTAAGAAGGCAGCTTTGTTTATTGCTGCGCCGGTTTTTAAAGGAGGCGATCTTATAGGCATAGTTGCGCTCCAGATGGGTAACGAGGGAGTTTGTGAGCTTGTAGCGGACTATATGGGCTTAGGCGAGACAGGGGAAACAGTGATAGCTTCGAGGATAAAAGATGAGCTAGTGTTTGTTACCCCTCTCAGATTTGACCCCCAGGCAGCATTTGAAAGAACTGTAATTATTGGATCGGAGGAAGAGATAGATATGCAGAAGGCCCTTAAGGGAGAAAAAGGTTTTGGCATGTCTATTGATTATCGAAACAAAGAGACGCTGACCGTACGAAGATATATACCTGCTTTTAGATGGGGCATGGTTGTAAAGATGGATACATCTGAAGTATTCGCCTCGGCAAAGCAATTAAGAAATACGCTGTTAAAGATTAGCTTGGGACTCTTGGTCATGGTTGTGATCATGGCCGTTCTTATAGCGCGGTCTGTTTCCAGCCCCATTAAGGAGCTTATGGAGATTTCCGGAACGATTGCCAGCGGTAATCTTTCAGCGCGGGCAAAGATAGAAGCAAAGGATGAAATCGGAGAATTGGCTCAGTCTTTCAACCAAATGACCGATAGCCTTGTTGAGGCCAATGCCAGCATAGAACAAAAAAGACTCGAATTGGAAGAACAGAAGAAACTCTTGGAAAAGGTTAATCATGAGCTAGATAGTTTTGTCTATACAGCTTCACATGATCTCAGGGCGCCACTTCGCGGGATCGACGCATTTGCCACTTTTATAGAAAAGGATTATACGGATAAACTCGATGAAGACGGGAAGAGTTATCTGGGGAGGATCCGCGCAGGCGTTAACAAGATGACAGAGCTTATTGATGATCTTTTGACTTTGTCCAGGATTAGCAGGATCAAAAATCCTTTTGAAGACGTTAATATAGGCGATTTGGTAAAATCAGTTATCGATAGAATCGAATTTGATATCAAGAAACACAAAGTAGAATTAAAGATTACTGAGGATCTTCCTGTCCTCATCTGCGACCGTATCAAGATGGGAGAGGTGTTTTTAAATTTGATCAATAATGCTATAAAATTCTCTTCAAAGCTCAAAGATGTCAGTCCGGTGGTAGAAGTGGGATGTAGTGATAAAGGCAATGTGTATGAATTCTACGTGAAGGATAATGGTATAGGCATTGATAAAAAATACCACGAAGGTATATTTGGAATATTTAAACGACTTCATAAGCAAGAAGAATATGAAGGGACCGGAGCTGGCCTGAGCATCGTAAAGAATATCGTTGATGACCATCAAGGCCGCATCTGGATTGAATCTGAGCTTGGCAAGGGGGCCACTTTTTATTTTACTATTCCGAAGAAACAGGCGCAGAAAAAGAAAATAGGCGAGATACTGGTTGAAGACGGGGCTATTTCAGAAGGGGCTTTGAAAAAGGCCTTAGATAAACAAGAAACAGAAGACGCATCTTCTGTTTAATACGAAGAGATGAGGATATAGTATATGTTAAATGAAAAAGACCAAAACAAAACAAATGATGATCCGATGAATATTCTTCTTGTTGAAGACTCAGAAGACGATATTTTGATAACCAAAAGAGCGTTTAAGCATCTAAAAATAAAAAGCAAGCTCTACATTGTTCGCGATGGCCAGGAGGCATTGGATTTTGTTTATCACAAAGGGAGCTATGAAGATAAGCAACAATATCCCATACCTGACCTGATTCTATTGGATATTAAGATGCCCAAGGTAGACGGATTCCAGGTTCTTGAAACACTTAAGAAGGATCTGGAATACATGACGATCCCGGTTATTATGCTAACCAGTTCCAAGAATCAAGAAGATATCGTTAGAAGTTACCGAAATCATGCCGCCAGTTATATTCAAAAACCTGTAAGTTATGAAGAATTTGTCGATGTCATCAAGGTCTTTAGTTTTTACTGGCATAATATCAATAAATTACCTTACGGGAAAGGCGGTAAGTCGTAAGACGTGGATTAGTATGAAGATAATAGAAGGAGCTCTAAAATGGGTAAGAAAATTTTAATAATCGACGACAACAAAGATGATACCTTGATTGTCAAAAGATATTTAAAAGAGGCCGGTTATAGCGAAATTATCACAGCGGAGGATGGCGCTGAAGGCATAAGGAAGACAAGAGAGGAGAAGCCGGATCTGATAATCTTAGATACCTTGCTTCCCGATACCAATGGTTTTGAAATTTGTGGAGAGATCAGAAAAACCGAAGGCCCGACTAATCCAAAGATTATTATTGTGACAGGCTCTATTGACGCAGTAGACGCAGTAAAGGCCAGAAAGGCAGGCGCAGATGATTATTTTGCCAAGAGCAGCAGCTTTTCTCCATTGATAGGAGCAGTTAAAAGCCTTCTTTGATATTATAAAATGAAGAAAAATAACATAAATGTAAAAGAAAAGATAAAACAGATGTCCAAAGAATGGCAGAGGACGTTTGATTCTATAACGGATATAATTTTCATCCAGGATAATGATTTTACTGTTATCAAGACAAATAAGGCCTGCTTAGATGCGCTTGGATTACAACGCGAAGATGTTATTGGTAAGAAATGTTATAAGATACTTCATAAGTCAAATAGACCGTGGCCGAATTGCCCATTTGAAAAGACCAGAAAAGATGAAAAGATACACACAGAGGAAGTAGGTGATCCTAATATCGCCATGCCTCTTTTAATCACCTCATCTCCTATTTTTGATGATGACCGTAAGTTTATAGGTTGCGTACACATTGCCAAGGATATCACAGCTCAGAAAAAAGCAGAAAAAGTGCTTAAAGATGCAAAGGATGAATTAGAGATACAGGCCTGGGGTCTCAGAAAGACAAACGAAGCCATCAGGATTCTTTATAAAGAGCTAGAGAGCAAAAATATAAAGCTCCGAAAGCTCGATCAATTGAAGTCAGATTTTATTTCTACTGTCTCTCATGAACTACGGACCCCTCTTACTATTACCAAAGAGGGGATAAGCCTTATTTTAGATGAGGTGCTTGGTAAGGTGAACCAGGAACAAAGAAGATTTCTTGGTGTCGCGTTAGAAAATTTAAATAGACTAACTCGTGTAATAAACGATTTGCTTGATATATCAAAGATTGAATCCGGCAAGATAGAGCTTAATAAAAGGCCTATCGATATAAAAACTTTTATGGAACAACTCACCTCTTCTTTCGAGATTAAGTTTAAACAAAAAGGCTTAGAACTGAGGACTAGTATTCCGGATGAAACAATAGATATCTATGTTGATTCTGACAAGATTAACCAGGTATTCACCAATCTTATATATAATGCTTTGAAATTCACTCAACATGGATCTATAGAGATTTTAGTCAAGGACAAGGAGGATGAGGTTGAATGTACTGTGGCTGATACAGGCAGAGGGATTTCAGAAGAAAACCTGCCCAGGGTGTTTGACAAGTTCCAGCAGTTTGACCGTACCTACGGCCCTGGCGACAAAGGCACAGGCCTGGGGCTCCCTATAACTAAGGCTATTATTGAGATACATAACGGTATTATTTGGGTCGAGAGCAAGCTTGGCAAGGGCACAAGATTTATTTTTACCCTACCCAAATATACGCCTAGGGTTTTATTTAGAGAGCACGTTAATAATGGGATAAAGGAAGCTATTGATAAACGTTCAAAGATGTGTCTGATTATTGTGTCTATAAAACTTTCTGATAAGTCAAGAAGCAAGTTTTCAGATAAAAAAATAGAGGACGTTTTAGAAGATATCGCTAATATTTTCAAGGATAACTTTCGTCGCGCAGGAGACATGGTTTTTAAAGGTCCGAATATGGTAGGCATTAGCTTAACCGAATGCGATAAAAATGGCGGTTTTAAAGTGAAAACGAGATCGGAGAAGATTCTAAAAGCTTATCTAACCAACAAGAAAATAACCGATATGATTGAAGTACGACTTGGTTATACTATTTACCCGGATGAGGCAAGTAGCAGCGAGGAACTTATTGAAAAGTCAATTTGTAAATAAAAGAAAGTGATAAAATGGCGGGCGCGAGAAAGAAGATCCTAGTAGTTGATGATGAGCCTCAATTGGTTGAGATGCTGAAGATGAGATTAGATGCGGCTAACTACGATGTTATTGTTGCGCATGACGGGTTCGAAGCGCTTGATAAGGCGCGCAAAGAAAAACCAGACCTGATTTTGCTGGATATAATGTTACCAAAGATGGATGGTTACAGAGTTTGTCGGACGCTTAAATTTGACGAAAGATACAAGGATATTTATATTATTATATTTACTGCGCGGGTTCAGGAAAAAGATAGAAAGACAGGGGAGGAAGTAGGCGCGGACGCATATATAGTAAAACCTTTTGAATCACACGTATTGCTGGGTAAAATAAAGGAACTCTTGAAGGAGTGATTGAGTAATCGCAGGAGGCCCTATTTTATTAGGGGCTCTATATTTTTTATATCCTTTGATGTACGATCGGATTTTTTAACAAATGCCACGCCAACGCCGCATGTGCCGTCTTCATTGTCTTCTATTCTTACCACCTTGCCTATAACCCTGTTTTTTAGTATTAAAGTCTGGCTTTCTATTTCCTGGCAGACATTGGTTATTTTATAATCTAAATCCAGGGCCAATAGGCTGCAGATGCCAGGTAACTTTGTAGCGTTGGTAGTAAATAATATACCTGAAACGCTCAGGTTTTTAGATATACCGGTAAGCAATTTTGAGACAAAGCTTTTATTTTTGGCTGTATTTATCGCGCTATACTTTATCGGTTTATTGTAGTCATACCTTAAAAATTCCCTTTTTTCTTTACCATTACGCGCCTCTCTCATTTTCCACCTCCTCTTTTTTATGTATATTATTATAACACAAACTCCACATTTTTAAAATCATTTTTTTGTGTCAAGTTAGGCGGGGGAAGAGGTTAAACCATAATGATTTTTGCAGGGGGAAAGCCGTTGAAACCAGGGGTAGCGCTTGCGCATGAATAAGCGCCGATATTCTTTACGTAAATCACATCCCCAACGTAAAGCTCGGGGATCTCTTCATTCATGGAAAGGGTATCAAGTGAGTCACAGGTAGGCCCGGCAAGCGCGCTTAAAAATTTTTGACCGCGTCTTAATGTCTTGAACTCATATCTGCAATGATCGAAGACTATACCTGAGAAATCGCCGTAGATCCCGTCATTTATATAGTAATAATTTTTATTGTTGCGAAAGGTCCTTCCTATAACCTGTGTGACCAGGATGCCGGCTGGGCCTGCAAAGAAGCGGCCTGGCTCTGCAATGAATTTAACATTTCTATCAAATAGTTCCTTCATTTGTTTTTTTATCTGTGAAGTCATTCTTTCAAAATTTATACCTATTTCGTTGTCAAAGTGCTGTATTGGAAAACCTCCGCCTATATCCATAATCTTTAAAGGTAAGCCATTTTTCTTCGCTTCTCTAAAAATATTAGCCGAAAGCTCAAGGGCTTGCAGATAGTTTTCAACATTGGTGGACTGAGAACCTACATGGAAACTGACGCCAGCAGGCACTAGACCTAATGCCTTTGCCTTACGCAAGAGGAAAAAAGCCTGGTCACTATCTGCGCCAAATTTAAGAGAAAGCTCTACCACGCTGCCCTCATTTGCTACTTTAATACGGACAAGTACGCGTGCGTTAGGGCAATATTTGGCAAGCTTATAGAGCTCTGATTCATTATCAAAGGTCATGAGCCTGACTTTACGCCTTCGGGCGGATTCAATGTCTTCATTGGATTTGATGGTGTTGGCGAAAATGATCTTTGAGGATGATGCCCCTAGACGTAAAACATGTTTCATTTCAGTAGCGCTTGCTACGTCAAATCCCGAACCAAGCTTAACAAATGTTTTGATGATGCGAGGGTCTGGGTTGGCCTTTATGGCGTAATAAGGCATTACGTCAGGCAGGTGTTTACGAAAGCGCCTGTACTGTTTTTCCAAGACGGATTTCCTGATCAGCATGAATGGCGAGCGATGTTTTTTTAGCATCGCTCTTATAAGATTTTCGATACTGCTTGTCTCGGAAGATTTAGGCTTTGGCGGTTTCAAATTGTTTTGCGTTTGGATCATATATGTCTAACCTCTCTCTTGCGTTAGCCAGGAATGTCGTAAATTGCCAGATATCTTCTTCTTTGGGCTTTAAGATGTCGAATTTGGTGAATTTTGTATTCATGTTTTTTAACGGGGTCCAATCGACCGCCTCTGAAATAAAAGGTTTTATGTAGGGCATGGAGACTTTTAGGATTTCATTGTGATCTACGTCATCAGGCAGCAAGAATCCTTTTTTTGGGTTTTTGATCATCCATACGGCTGCCGATACTACTGAGATTGCGACCTGAAGCGTGGTTGCATTTTGATGAGGAACCAGCCTGCGTGCTTCTTCTATATCTAAGAGGCTCCCCGCCCACCATGATTTAAAATCATGGCCCATGAGCAGGACGCCAAGCTCGTCTCTTCCACTTATGATCTCATCGTTCATTATCCTTTGCCTTTCCTGTAATTTATACTGCCTCATTTCAAGCTCCTGCAGCGAGTTGATAGCAGCGTCACAGGGCCTGTAGGCATAGTGAACAGTGGGCCTGTAAACAGGCTTTCCATTGTCCCAGACCGTGAGCCTGTCTGAGATACTAAATGCTTCTCCATGGCGCACGACCATCCCTATTATTTCGCCACATGGGACCCACGACCTGACACATGTTTTCATGCCGATCGTTGACAGACATATTTGATTTTTTGGACCTATGCTATGAAAGAAGGCATTTTTTGGCACATAACGCTCATGCGTTCCCCACCCTAATTCCGCAGGCGCAACGCCTTCTTCAAAAAAGCCTTCGATGCTCCATGTATTAACGAATTCATTTACTTCTTTGGGCTTGTTGGTGATTTGAGTGTCCCGTTCGCTTATATGGATAGTTTTTAGGCCTTCAATCTGAGCTAGTTTCGCAAAATTTTTATCCCCTAATGTTTTTTCCAACTGAGCCTTTCTTGGATCTCTTGGTTTTTCTTTCAGGATCTTTTCGCCGATATCCAAAAGGGCTTTTTTTGTGAAATGCGATACGAGGCCTGGATTGGCGCCGTGGTCAACGATAGCCGTAATAACACCCTTTTCATTCCAGCCACTTATTTGTCTGCGGAGCTCCATATGTCTGGAATACAAGGTGTATTTAGTCGGATCGTTGCGCTCAGAATCCTTATAGGGATCCCACTCTTCTACAGAAGTATTGCAGTATAAGACTTGATTGTCTCGGCACCACTGGACAATAGTGATACAGTCAATGTTCCATGCAAGGTCAATAATCATATCACCGGGCCCTATGTATTTCCCAAGAAGCCGGTCGTAGTTATCCGGAAGGACCTTTTCCATGGCATAGTTTACGCCTTTATCTAAAGCGTTTTTGATGCGCGGACGGTTATCAACAAAATCCATAATGGTAATCTTCTGTGCAGGCATTTCAATAAGCTTAAGTATAAGTGGTATGGCGCATTGAGAGACAGAGCCGCAACCGATAACCAATAATTTTCCATCGAATTTCATAACAGGCCCTCCTTTTTTAGTTTATTTTAAAAATTTTATTTTTTTCAAAAGACTTTTATTTAAAATTAGTATAGCATATTTATTTTTATTTGAAAAGAAAAAGTGAATTTTTTTTAGGGGATATCGCCTTATTTCTAAAAAATAGGGCTCCGTCCCCTAAGAGTTAAATATTTTGCTTGGGATTTTTTAGTTTAGGATGTATAATTTGAAAAGGGTAGTTTTACAGAAAGTATTGAAGATATTGAATATTAACGGAAGGGGTGTATATGCAGAACTCAAATAGTTCTTTGCGAGGTCGTCTTGACATAGGCAGGTGTTTTAATGACGCCATCGATGTCTATAAAAAGAATTTCCCTGTCGTATTGTTAGCAACCTTGCTTTTAGGCATTATTTCCCTGTCTACGCTTTTGATCTTGGCAGGAGTATTGGGCGGTGGCTTTTCCTGGATGATGTTGAATGCTATGCGCAGAGAGGATAGAAAGATTGATCTAGGCGATATGTTCCGTACTTTTAATAAATTTTTTCCACTTACAGGATTATTTTTGCTACAAAGCGCCTTGGTTTTTATGGGTTTTGTTTTATTTCTAGTTCCAGGAATACTTCTTGGGACAATGTGGTTGTTTAGTATTTTTCTTATGGTAGACAAAAATAAGAACGTAATCAGTTCTCTTAAGGTCAGCTGGAACATAGTGCGTCGAAAAGGCCTCGGCGTAAATCTCATATTGTGCGTTATTTATCTTGTCTTTGCAGGAGGATTGACCGTTATTCCTTATATTGGAAACATAGTTTCTTTCTTTTTAGTGCCGTTAGCGTATTTACTGCTAACGTCCGCCTATATACAACAGGTCCATGAAGATGAAGGGGAATTAACCGATGTTTTACTAGATAAGGTTGCATGAACGGCAATAGGGCTGTATTTAAAGTATAGAGAAGGCCGGATCAATGAAACAGGAGTTAAAAAAAGAGCTTGGTCTTTTGGATATCTTTTGCGTGGCAACAGGCGCAATGGTGAGTTCAGGCTTATTTATTTTACCAGGTTTGGCCTTTAGTAAGGCAGGTCCAGCAGTTATCCTGTCTTATATTATAGCAGGGGTTTTATGCGTCCCTACGCTTTTAAGCAAGGCAGAACTGATCACGGCAATGCCCAAGGCAGGTGGGGATTATTTTTATATCATGAGAGGGTTTGGCCCTCTTTTGGGTACCGTGGCTGGTTTTAGCTCCTGGTTCTCATTGAGTTTAAAAGGCGCGTTTGCCTTGATAGGCATGGGCGCGTATTTAAGTCTAATAACCGACATACCTTTAAGTATTATTTCCATATTTTGCTGCCTCTGTTTTATTATATTAAACTTAACGGGTATAAGAGAAGCAGGCAGATTTCAGATAATTTTGGTGGCGGGGCTTCTCGCCATACTTTCGGTTTATATTATTTGGGGCGCAAGATCTATCAATCTCTTAAATTTTTCTCCATTTTTTGCTAAAGGAGTAGGCTCTATTTTTGCTACCGCGAGTTTTGTATTTATATCTTATGGAGGCTTGACCAAAGTAGCTGCCCTGGCCGAAGAAACAAAGAATCCAGGCAAAAATCTACCTTTGGGTATGGCCCTTTCCATTATAGTCACCTCTATCCTATATACATTGGTTATTTTTGTGACCATAGGCGTCCTGGATGCCGGAACCTTAAAAGGGACGCTTATTCCTGTATCTATGGGCGCAGGTGTTTTTGGCGGGAATGGTTTAAAGATATTTATAAGCTTAGGGGCATTTCTGGCCTTTGTCTCCACGGCAAATTCAGGACTTATGACTGCTTCTAGATATCCTTTGGGTATGAGCAGGGATAAACTGCTCCCCGGTTATTTTCAAAAAATAAGCTCCAGGGCCAAGATCCCTTACGTAGCCATTCTTTTTACAGGCTCTTTTATGATCTTAGCGGTTCTATTTTTGAAGTTGGAATTATTAGTTAAGATAGCATCCAGTATTTTAATCCTGCTTTATATATTCGCGAACCTGACTGTTATTTTATTCAGAGAAAGTAAGATTTTAAGTTATCGGCCTAAATTTTATTCTCCTTTTTATCCGTATGTCCAGATAGTAGGAATATTGGGAGGGATTTTCCTTTTAATCGAGATGGGGACAAATATTCTTTTCCTGACCATGCTTTTTCTTTTATTGGGATTCATATGGTACAAATGCTATGGTCAAAAAAAGGCCAGTCAGGATTCGGCTTTAATATATGCTTTAGAAAAGTTGGTAGTTAAAGATAAAGACTTGACATCGGACAATCTTCTTACTGAACTAAAGGACATTGTTGTCCAAAGGGATAGGATTGCAGAAGACAGGTTTCATAAGCTGATCGAAGAAAGCGATGTGCTGGACATAGAGCACCCTTTAAAAATGGAAGATTTCTTTAAGGATATATCCGCTACATTAGGAAGGAAATTAAACCTAGGGTCCCAGGATTTATTCAGAAAATTTGTAGAAAGGGAAAGAGAATCCAGCACGGTGCTGAGAAAGAGCCTTTCTATCCCGCATATTGTTGTCGAAGGTGAACATATATTTAAGATCGTTTTAGTCAGGGCGAAATCAGGTATTATTTTTCCCGAAGATAAATTAGCGCATATTATATTTATTCTTGTAGGCTCTTCTGACGAACGCAATCTTCATCTAAAAGTACTGGCCGCTATCGCCCAAGTGACACAGAATCCTGATTTTGATAAAAAATGGTTTGAGGCCAGGAACGAAGACGAGTTAAAGAATATTGTCCTCTTGGCAGAGAGAAGAAGATGGGCTTAACTCCTTAATTGCCTTTCCGCGTCGATTATATCCCGGTTTATAAGTTGCATAACCTTTTTTACCTTATTTTTAAATTCCAAAGAAGTAGGCGCGTCTAAAACCTCGCGCAGTATCTGCACTGCCATCCTGAAATACCTTATTATTTCACCCTCGTCCGCATCACTGTAACGTAGGATTCTATCGAAATCTTCTTTTTTCATCCATGCCTCAATACACGGTGAGAGATGAAAATAGTAGGCCTTGCTCAGAGGTCTTATATCAAATTTTTTCTCCAGCCTTTGGATTCGATCGATGACATTGTCTGTTGTATTGCGCAGGGATCGCACATTTTTGCTTAATTCCGGCAAGATACTGCGCTTGCGGGGCTCAAATACAAGGGCCGTACAGAGGATTCCAAGCTCGAGTTCAGAAAGTTTTTCCAGGATCCCCTTTTCGTAGACTTCAGAAAGGGAAAGTTCGTATCCGTATATCTTGCCTGCGAAGTTTCCTTTTTCTGTGAGTTGGTTTTTCTTGATATAGCCTAGTTCTTTTAGGATTTTTACCTTGGAACGGAGGAGGTCTGTGGCCTTTTTTCTAAATTGTTTTTTTGCCTGGTGATAATGAAAAGAAAAAGGATAGATCTCATATAGCTTTTCGCCGTATCTTTCATAAAGGTTGAGTATTGTCGCGTAAGAGGCATTGAATCTGCTACGCACCTTTTCAGGCGTGCCATATATTATTTTGTGCAGTTCCTGAAATGAAGTCCAATGAGGATTTACGCGGCTATATACAAAACCTTCTTTATCTATTCCGCGCCGACCAGCCCTGCCCGCCATCTGATAAAAGTCCCGAGTTTTAAGGACGCCAAAGGATTTGCCATAGAATTTTCTGAGTTCATCAAAAATAACAGTCCTTGCAGGCATATTGATTCCAAGCGCAAAGGTTTCAGTCGTAAATATGACTTTTATAAGTCTGCTTGTAAAAAGGCGCTCGACTACTTCTTTTAAGGTAGGTAGCATTCCTGCATGGTGATAGGCTATGCCTTTTTCAATAAAAGGGAGGAGGAGTTGCGCGCTTTTATCGTTTTCAATGTCGAATCGCACGCATAGTTTATTGTAAAGCGTTAGTATCATCCGTTTCTCTTCTTGATTTATGAAGTCAAATCTCATCACTTCCTCTGCGAGATATTGACATCTCTTCCTTCCAAAGACAAAATATATGCAGGGCAGCTTGTCATTTTCAGAAAGATGTTTGATGAGGGCACTCGGCCTATTTGGTTTTAATAGGCCATGTTTCGAGAATCTTCTTCCGTGATGTCGATAAGATCTCTGCGTTTTATAGGCGACAGAATTAACCCTGTGGAGATTGTCAAGGATCTCTCCTTGAGTCTGATAGAAAAAGTGCAGAGGAACAGGCCGGTTTGTCTCCTTTACAATCTTAAGCGGTTTTTTGTGTATGGAAGAGAGCCACGAGGCAATTTCGTCTATATTGGGTATTGTGGCTGAAAGGGCCAGCATCCTCATGTGGTTTGGCAGGAAGATAAGGGATTCTTCCCAAACCGTTCCCCGTTCGTAGTCGTCGAGATAATGGACCTCGTCGAATATTATCCAGCTATAATTATCAAGATTAGATTTTTCCTCAAGCACCTTGTTGCGGAATATCTCAGTGGTCATGATAAGGACAGGCGCGGAAGGATTGATGCTTACATCGCCGGTAAGGATACCTATCTTTTCCGGGAAGTTTTCGTGAAAATCCCGGAATTTCTGGTTGGAAAGGGCCTTTATCGGAGCTGTGTAAATCACCCTTTCTCCCTTTTTAAGGCAGTCCATTATTATATATTCAGCGATAACGGTTTTTCCGGCTCCTGTAGGTGCCGAGACTATAACAGAATACCCGTCTTTTATGTAATCAATGGCCTTTTGCTGAAACGAATCATAAATCATGTAACTATTCTATACTATAGAATGCGAAAAGTTAAGCTTAACTTTCCCTAACTTGAGAAACCTTAAGTGACAAAACGCTCAAGTCAGGGGGGCTTGAACTTGGTCTTGCAAACTGTGTTGGAGGGATATATAATACATGAGGAAAGATAGGCAGAGGAAAGATAAATATGAAGAAAAAAAGAGTGTTATTTATCTGCAGTTATAATTCTTGCCGCTCGCAGATGGCAGAGGGGATGCTGAGGGCTTTATGCGGAGAGCGCTATGAGGTTTACAGCGCGGGTACAAAACAAACCGGCGTAAATCCGTATAGTATAAAGGTGATGAGCGAGCTCGGCATTGATATCTCAAAACAAAGGTCAAAGACGATAGATGAATTTTTAAACCAGGAATTTGATTATGTTGTTACAGTGTGCGACAACGCCAAAAAGAGCTGCCCTCTGTTTCCAGGTAAATGCGAGAAGATTCATTGGGGCCTGAAAGATCCAGGAGAGGCCGAAGGTGATGATGAGAAAAAGCTGGCTGTATTTAGAAAGATCCGAGGCGAAATAAAGGAAAATATTATAGCAACGTTTAAGTGATTGCATGGCGCGCTTAAGTGTGCCATGCAATACGCGTAACTTGCGAGGAACCATGCTGCATTTTGTCTTTACTATAGACGGAGACTGGGGGGAATATTTCGATATTAGTCTTTCAGAGGAAGAGCGCGCCCCAAAAAAGGAGACTTTACAAGATTTAATACGCTCCGAAATAAAACTAACCGGACAGACCCTTGAAGGACGTTTTATTCATTTCATCCATACTTCACCTCGGGCCCGCGATTTTTTCCTCGAAAGCCATTTTTTAAAGCTCTGGAAAGAAATTTTAAAAAATGACGGAGATGTAGGCCTTCACTGTCACGAGGATGATCCTTACAGGCATTATTATTGCCAGGATACCTCTCGTATGAAACGCGTGATTTCTGAACAGGTAAAGATTTTTCGGAATGCCGGATTAAGCTTGAATTGTTACAGGGGAGGCTTTCTTGGTTTTTCGAGTGAGATGGTCAGGATCTTGGAAGCGAATGATATTTATTTTGATTTCTCGTGCGAACCCGGCAGGTTTCTTACACATGAAGGAAGCGTGATATCTGATTGGAGGGGCGCTCCCCAAAGGCATTATAGAATGAGTTATGATAATCATCGCAAGCCAGGGCATTCCAAGGTGTGGGAGATTCCTGTTGGCGCGTCAGAAGGGAAATATCTTTATTTTGAGAAAATCTCTTTAGGGGAAATCGAGAAGATAGGGCATGATTTAAAAGAGATATCCATAAAAAATAAATGTGATATAATAGTTTCGGTATTGAGCCATACTTATGAATATAGCTCTTTAGATAAAATACAGCGCATAGAAGAGAAGATAGTTTTGTTGAAAAAATACGGAGCTTTTATAAACCTGAAGGAACTACAGGGCATTATATCTTGAACCAGACAAGGGAAAGACTATGAAAAAGTGGCAGAAAATACTTTCTGAGACTATAACCGATACCGCTAAACTCAGCAAGGCCCTAAAAATAGACAAAAGGACAATAGATAAGGTTAGCAAAAGATACCCTCTTGGAATAAATCCATATTATTTCAGCCTGATCAAGGAAAAGGGAGGGCCTATATGGAAACAGTGTATTCCTGATGTCCTGGAAGTTATTCATGAGGCAGGCAAGCAGGACCCTCTTTTAGAAGAAAGATATACGCCCATGGAGGGTTTGGTTCATAGATACAAGGATCGAGCCCTTGTTTTAGTATCCAATATGTGCGCTGGGTACTGCCGCTTTTGCACAAGGAAAAGGAAGGTGGGATTAAAGGATAAGGTTTCAAAGAAAAAGCAGTTTGAGAAAAGCCTGAAGTACATCAAGAGGCGTAAATTTATAAGAGACGTTATCGTATCCGGAGGAGACCCCCTTCTCATTAAAGACGATATGCTCGAATACTATATTAAACGTTTAAGACAGATAAGGCATGTTCAGATTATTAGAATAGACAGCCGCACTCCTTGTGTATTGCCTCAAAGAATCACGCCTGAGTTATGCAAGATGCTGAAAAAATATTCTCCTATATACTTTAATACGCATTTCAATCATTTCCACGAAATAACAAAGGCAAGTCGCGAGGCGTGCAATATGCTTGCCGATGCCGGTATTATTATGGGAAATCAGACAGTGTTAATGTCTGGGGTGAATGATGACTCCAGGATACTGAAGAGGCTTTTTGAGGAACTTTTGATGGTCAGGGTCAGGCCTTATTATCTTTATCTCCCTGATGCCGTTAAGGGTACATACCATTTTCGCGTTAGCATACAAAAGGCTATTAGAATCATGAGGGAATTGATAGGGCATACTTCCGGACTGGCCATTCCCCATCTTATAATCGATCTGAAACATGGAGGAGGCAAGATACCTCTTTCGCCGAATTATATTGTTAAACATAAAGGCAAAAGATATGTATTTAAGAATTTTGAAAATAAAAAATTTTATTATGCTGATATTAAATAAGGGCATAAACTGTCATGGATATAGGTATAGCGCGCGAAAATAGGCCTAATGAGAAAAGGGTGATTTTAAGACCCGAGGAATTAAAGGAGATTTGCTCTGCCGGGCATAGCGTTTTTGTGGAAAATGGCGCAGGGGAGGGGATTGGAATAAGAGACGCTGATTATGAGAAGAACAATTGCCGAGTAGTTGGGCCCGAGAAGATTTATTCATGCCCTTTGGTCGTGCGCCTCAAGGAACCAGAAGAACGCGAGCTTCATTTAATGAAATCTGGCTCAGCTATAATGTCTATGCTGCATTTACCAGGAAATCGCAAATTAAGAAGCCTATTGAAAAAATATAAAATAACAGGTATTGCAATGGAGGAGATAAAGGATCCCTTTGGCCGCCGCATGATAGAGGCCTTTTATCAGTCAGGTTATTTGGGTATGGAGAAGGGTTTTGAGCTGCATGGAGGGGATCCTTCAAGATGCGTTGTTAAGATTATGGGATATGGCAATGTCGCGTTTGGCGCGGTTCAGTGCGCTGCCAGGAAATTTGCCCACCTTGAGGTATTAAATAAAAGAGATTTTAAAGAGATGGAAAAGCATATCCCTGGGACAGACATCCTTGTAAATGCCATTAACTGGCCCATGGAAAAAAGGGGAAAAGAGTTTTTGGTTACCTGTGATATGTTAAGGCTTTTCAAAAAAGGGGCAGTGCTTCTCGATTTAGTTTCTAATCCGCTAGGACAGTCGCCGATAGAGACAATGCGCCCTACGTACCTAGATAATATTTCTTATGTAGTAGACGGCGTTATCCATACTTCCTGTTGGGGTTGGCCAGGCCTTGACCCCGTGAATATTTCCCGCCGATATAGCATGCAGGTCACGCCTCTGCTGAAAGATATAGCGGACAGAGGCCTTAGTAACCTACCAAAGCACATTAAGCAAGCAGTACACTTTGTGTAACTTGACACATTTGTCACTTAAGGTTTCTCAAGTCAGGATGAGAGTTAGTCCAGATAGACGTCGATATTATTGTTGGAAGATTTTGATGTGAGCTTGAGGAAGAGCTTTCTTTCTATTGGCGTCTTGGTTAAAGTCGTCCCATTGATAGTGATTTTTTTGACCTTATATTTTCCATAGTCGAGTTTGCGCATATTAAAGTAGCTTACCTTTATTTTCCTGCCAGAAAAATGCACATCAATTGAAATCTTTTTCGATTTTTGAAATTGTTCTTTAACCAGTTTAGGCGAGATTAGGAGGTTGCCCATCTCGCCGCGTATACCAAAGACCTGAGTGACCATTGTAAGCACAAACCAGCTTGCTGAACCAGTGAGATAAGAATACATACCCCTTCCGTCAGAGTTGAAGTATTCAGGAAGCCCAGGATAGACCTTGCTCAGTTTTGTATTTATAGACATCCTGTATATGGAATTCAACACCTCAAAGCCCTCTTTTACAAAATTCCTTTTATACAAGGCATAGGCAAACATTATATTCATATGGCTGAAGAAGGAACCATTTTCCTTTTCCCCGTAACTAAAGGCAAAGGCCCTTCCTAGCTCAGGATAGATCTTGCCAAAATCAGTATTGAGCCTGAATCCGCGTAATTTTGGGTCCCACAAATATTTTTTTGCGCTCTTATAGATTTCTTTGATATGGTAATCTGTTGCGATGCCGCTCATGATGGGGAAGACCTGTCCTGTCAGCGTCATGCGCACGCCATTTTTATGGTCGCCTTCAACGCGCCTTCCCAGGTTATCGTAATATCCGTTGAAGAAACCATGTCCTGATTTTGTCTTTAGCCATTCATTTTTACGTATGTGTTTTTCTATGCGCCTGGCCTTCTGACGAAGGGCTTTTATAGTTTTCTTCTTGTATTTTATTTTCTCTAGTAAATTGGAGATATCTGTGAGATTTCCCGCGTATGCGGCTGTAAATGCCACGCTTTCGCCTTTTTCTTTTGCCATATCCAGCCCATCATTCCAATCCCCGCCTTCAAGAAGAAAGTTTCCATGCCTGCCTATCTTTGAAAAAGGACGTTTATGCTGGCACAACAGATGCTCGAGTACGCTATCGATCTTACCGCTTTCAAAATACGGAGCTTTTTCAGAAAGTATATTTGTATCGCCAGTTTGGTCTATATAAAGTTTTAGCGTTACGAATGGCCATAGGCCATGGTCCATCCAGACGCGAGGAATATTGTTTCTATCAGGTATAAATCGGCCTTTTGTTTTGCCTATTATTGTGGCATTGGAGCCGTCTGTGCGCACGCCTCCGAAGTTGTTGATGAGAGCCTGTCTTACATCCCGGGGATTTGTTAAAAGGAGCGTCAGGCAATCCTGCCACAGGTCACGCCACCCGCGACCCCCACGGCCATAATCAAAATCAGGCAGGAAAGAACAGCCAAAGATTTTACGTAAACTTGGCTGGAGCGTTACCCATTTCATCCATCTGTCAAAATCTTTGTCGTGAGTAGATAAAGAGATTGAATTTATTTTTTCTGTCCAGAACGCTTTATTCAAGCACAAGGAGGCGTCTATTTTTTTCTGAGAGTTGAATTTTGTAAATATCTTTTCAGGCCGCTCTTTCCGCGTTATACCCATTACAATAATATATTTGACAGATTTATTCGGCATGAGGACAGCAGACTTGAATTTTATAGCGCCTATTGCCTCTTTTCCCTGTCTTGCGGATTCTGACTTTGCGCTTGGCGAGAGATTTTTCAGTATAGCCTCAGGTTTTTCCAGGTTGCCTTCTTCGCCTGAAAATTCAAGGATAGTAGGGAAGAGGTCTGTCGGCGGATTGCCCTTGACACCGCAGCCAAATACAAAATATGATAATGTGTTTATTTTATGGCCCTGTTCGTCAAAGCTCATAGTAGGCGTTAATGTCAATCCGTATTTGTGTATTTTTATGCGATTAAGAAGAGCGCTCGCATGTCTATGGTCGCGCAATCGGTCTGCAGAGCGTCCATACATAGGTATGGCAGCGCTTGGCGTAATATCGAGGCGCTTTTGGGATACATTCGTCAGCTCAACCAGCATTATCTCAACTGTCTGGTCATTTACAGGAACAAAATTGGTAAACTCAGCCTTAAGGCCTGCGCGGCGGTTGATTCTTATTGTCTTATGCCAGAGCATGCCGGCCTCTACCAATGACTTATCTGTTTCTCCGGAAGCAGCTGACCATGCGCCAAAGCCATTTATGTATACCCAGAAATTGCGATTGTATCTTGAATCGCGCAAGTCTTCTGTGGAAACCGGCGGAGTTAAGAATGAATGCTGATCGATCTTGATATCACCGTGTAAGGTGGGGGTAATAGAAGAGAGGATGCCTGCTTCATTGGCAAGGGGAAAGTAGAGCCGCCTTAGTTTATGAGGATTTTTTGCTACAAAGGTCCCTGTGTCATCTAAAAACTTCCATAGGCTATTTTTTGACATGGCGTAATCCTATGTTCATTCTGTTTTCTCCTAACTTGACACATGGAAATGAGTCATCCGCCTTCGCCACAGAAGAAACTTCACAGATTAAGGGGTCTTCCATGTTTCCCAGCGCAGGACTTCTCCTATGTTTTTCTTCGGCTTTGGCCCTTGCGACTTTTTTGGGTAACCCACTGATATCATGCTTACGAGCTTGTGGGTTTCGGGAACGTTGAAGATCTTTCCAATGGCGCCTATGTAATCTTTTTTATCGCCCGCTACCCAGCAGCCGCCGAGCCCAAGCGCTTCTATCGCAAGGAGCATATTCTGGGTCGAGGCAGAGCAGTCCTCGAGATAATATTTTGTATCCTTTGAGAATACCGTTATCAGGTGCGACGCATCCTTGATAAAAGGGCCGTTTGGGCACATGGCCGAGATCTCTTTAAGTATCTTTTTATCAGCTGTAACAACAAACTCCCATGGCTGTTCGTTTCTCGCTGTGGCTGCGACCCTGCCCGCATCTATTATCTTCTTTATAAGTTCTTTTTCAACAATTTTTTCAGAATATTCCCTTACGCTTTTTCTTTGTTTTAAGCATTCAAAAAACTCCATGGCAGCCCCCTATATTTTTCTATCAAGTCTTGTTCAGGCTTGCTGTAAGGCGTCTGATCTTTTGTATATTGTCGGTATAATGAGGCAATATATATTTCATCAACATCGCCTATATTGGCCAATCTTGAATTAGGTCAGAATTCTACTTTCGGCACTTCTTTTGCGCCTTCCGCCGCTTCAAAATAGACCCTTGGCTCGTTTAGCCCTCTTATGCCGCAAAAAAGGGAACCCAGGACAGTCCGCCTGTAGGCATTGAATGTGCGCACTGTATTGTTATATCTCATCCTTTCTACCGCAATCCTGTTCTCAGTGCCTTCTAACTGGGCCTGCAGGCTCAAAAAATTCTGGCTTGCCTTTAGCTGCGGATAATTTTCAACAACAAGAAGAATCCGCGACAGGGTATCGGTAATGGCATTGGCTGTATTTATCTTTTCCTGCGTAGAGGCAGCTCGGGCCCACTGGCTCCTGAGCTCTGTTATGCGCTCAAAGGTTTCTCGTTCGTGCTGCATGTAGCCTCTTACTGTGCTTACCAGATTTGGAATCAGGTCATTTCTTCTCTGAAGCTGATTTTCTACCTGAGCCCATGCGCCATTTACCTGTTCATCTAACAGCACAGGGGAATTTAATCCCTTTATAAACCAGCTTCCCAGTATAAGTATTACACCGAGAACAATAAGTAAAATTATCCATATCTTTTTCATGGTTACCTCCTTAAATGAGTCCCCGCCGCGGCGGGGATGAATTTACCACCCTCCAGAAGCGCCTCCGCCTCCGGACAAACCACCGCCAAACCCTCCAAACCCGCCTCCAAACCCGCCAGAATTTCCTCCAAACCCGCCCCCATGCCAAAAACCGCCACGCCTTCTGCGCGAGCCTGGCATTAACAGCCACCATCCCAAAAAGCCCATCCTTAAACCCATGAACATTATTATGATAAAGAGAGTAAAAAGAAAATTGAGTATAGAGGCTAGAAGCGATGGCCTTTCAGGTATAGGTACATTGATAGGTAAATCTTCCAGTTTGGAAAGTTTTGCGCCGTATTCTTTTTCAATTAATTTAACTATACCTACAGCGCCTTTTGTGATGCCCGTATTAAAATCCCCTTCTTTGAATGAAGGGACTATATAGTTTTCTATGATGATCTTACTGAGCGCGTCTGGTATCGCGCCTTCGAGTCCATATCCGACCTCTATGCGCATGGCCCTGTCCTTTATTGCAATAAGAAGGAGCACGCCGTTATCCTTTCCTTTTTGGCCAATGCCCCATTTTTCAAAAAGTCCTACGGCATAAGTTTCTATATCAAGAGGTTTCGTTGTTCCGATTATTAGAACAGCTACCTGAGCGCTTGTTTTTCTTTCGAGCTCGGCCATGAGGAGGGAGAGCCTCTGTTTTGTTTCGTAAGAGAGGATGTTGACATAGTCATTTATGTATCCGGTGTAGCTCGGAAAGCTCGGAGATTCGCAAAAGCTATTCAGCGTAAATATAAGCTGAAGAATAACAATGCAAACTATAAAGAGAAATACTTTTTTCCTCATAATTTGTCTACTGCCAGGGCAAGGGTTTTGATTTCATTGATATATTTTTCAAAGAATATTTCAACATCTTGGCCAGCTATCTTTTCGTCGTTCATCTTGTCTTTTAGAATGGCCGTAAAGACATCTTTGTCGAGTCCATAAAGCGCGCCGAGATCTCTCAAGATATCTTCTTTGTCTACACTGGGCTCATTTCCTTTGATCCTTATAAGCGCCCTGAAGGTAGGCATCAATGAATACATAGATTCTTTCATCAGGGCCTCTATGCCTTTTCTTTTAAGTCCGACCTCGAGATAGGCCTCGCGCATGCGTATGAGTTTTCCCTTTATCTCGCGCTCACAGAATAGCCTGGTGTGCGTTTGGTCTATCCCTATGTCCTTGAACAGGTCTTTACCGTAGAGGAGGATGTTGTTTTCCTTTATCTCCAGAAATTCTATCGGGAAGACGTCTTTGGACGTTTCGATATGCTTCAGGGATAGAAAAAGAGGCGCGCATATTTTTTTACTTATACCCTGGTTTATAACTTTCAGAGATGATTTGAGTTCGGCGAATTCAAGCTCCTTGAATACGACCATAAGATTTATATCAGAATGTTTTGGCACGTAGAATTTTCCCGTGGCGCTCCCATATAAGATTATGGATACGATATTTTCCTTGTGGATATCGAGAAGGTGTTCCAGGTATGGCTTAATAAGTTCTTTTACGTCCTGCCTTACGCGCTCCAATTTTAAATTTTCCATATATCACTCCTTATGCCGTTCCTAACTTGACACTTTTAGTCGCAGCCGTAGACCAGGTTTAAACCTGGTCTACTAACTGATTTGTCAAGTCAGCTAGATTCGTTAATTATATTATGTTATCATGACATAAAACTAAAGGCAAGATTTACAAAAAACTTTTTCATTTATTCAGCTATTTGTGATATTCTATTTATGGGTAGCAATGCCCTGGAGACCGGCAGAGATTGATCGGAGATTGCATCATGAGAGTCTGGATAGCTGCACTTATTTTCTTTTTTCTGATAGGCTTTATTTCAGAGGTAAATGCAGATACAGTATACCTTAAGAATGGCCGCAGGATAGAGGGTTTGATAGAGAAGGAAGATGAAGAAGACCTTGAGTTAAACGTTGGATTTGGTACGGTTAAATTCAGGATGAGCGAGATAAAGAGTATATATAGGTCAAGTCGTAGCGAAGTTACCATCATGCATAAAGAGTGGCAGAAGGAAAGGAGGCTGGAGAAACAAAGGAGATCGAAGAGGGAAAAGGAGCTAGAGGAGGCCAGGAAAAGAAGAGAGCTTGAGCCAAGGGAAGTGGGATTTTCCCAGGCAAGCGAGCATATAGTAGTCAATACCCTGCTGAATAAGAAAGTGAGGGCGTCGCTTCTTTTAGATACAGGCTCTACGGCTGTTTTGTTATCAAGCCGCATAGCAAGCGAATTGGGACTAGATGGCAATGAGATAATAGAAGCGCAGATGGCTGACGGCCGCAAGATAAATGCAAGATACGTTGTCTTGGATAGTGTAAGCGTAGGAGGGGTAGAGGCCAATGATGTCGGAGCAGTAATCCTGCCGGGGGATTCTGAGACAGATGCCCACGATGGATTATTAGGCATGTCTTTTTTAAATAAATTTAATTTTCAGATCGATACTGTAAATAAAAAATTGATTTTGCAGAAACGGAAAATAGATTAAACGCCTTAAACCGCAAAGGGTATAATATTCCTTGAAATTCCGTACAGAAACCTATGGCAGACAAATCTTTATTTGAATTATTGTTGACAAAGAAAATAGGCAGAAAGAAATTTATAAAACTGTGTCTTCTTGGTTTAGGAGGGCTTTTTATGGGCAATACGTTTTCCAGGCTGGCCGTAGCCGAAGAGAGTTCTTCTGGCAGAGCGCTCAAGAAGATTGCCTTGAATCATGACCTTGTCATGGCAAAAGGAGACGACCCTTATCTTATCACAGTCAAGGCAGTAGAGGCCATAGGCGGCATGGATAGATTTGTGGCAAAGAACTCTACCGTCCTTATCAAGCCAAATATGGCCTGGGATCGCACGCCAGAACAGGCCGGCAATACAAATCCGCAGGTAATGGAGGCGTTGGTAGAACTTTGTTTTAAATCAGGAGCGAAAAGGGTCAATATTTTTGATAGGACATGCAATGATGCCAGGAGTTGTTATGAGAAGAGCGGCATTCCAGAGGCAGCCAGAAAAAAAGGCGCAAATGTCTATTTTGTCGATGATTGGAATTTCGTAAAGGCCAGATTTTCTTACAAGAGCCCGATGGAGGCATGGCCGGTCTATAGAGATGCGTTGGAATGTGATGCCTTTATAAATGTGCCGGTCCTCAAACATCATGGCCTCACAAAGCTCACGCTTTCTATGAAGAATCTTATGGGCGTGTGTGGAGGGGAAAGGGGTATGATTCACGATAACATAGGTATAAAACTTGCGCATCTTGCAGATTTTATCAAGCCGGATTTGACTGTAATCGATGCCTACAGGGTGCTTGTGAGAAATGGGCCGAGCGGCGGGAATCTAGCTGATGTGGAGGATTTTAAGACAGTAATAGTAGGCAAAGACCCTACCCTGGCGGATTCTTGCGCATGTGAACTGCTAGGTATAGACCCCTTGTCGATAAGTTATATACGCGAGGCCAAGGATCATAATTTTGGCAATTTTGATACAGGTAAAGCTGATATATTAAAGATAGAAGTTTGAATTTGAAAAAATTAGTTATTGTCAGAAGATTTTCGCAAGTTTTTTTTCTAGGCGCATTCATATATATACTGTGGTCCACCACCTACCCGTTACGCGGCGTTCTCCTCCCGGATATATTATTTAAAGTCGACCCGTTGATAATGATATTTATCTCAATAAGCGAACGCGTGATACTCCCTGGGATAGTATTTGCGATTTTTATGCTGATATTGACATTGGCCTTAGGGCGATTTTTCTGCGGGTGGGTTTGTCCTTTAGGCACGATAATCGATATATGTGGCGCTGTCGCTCTAAGGAAACGAAAGACACGTCTCGCTGAGTCAAAGAATAAAAAATTACGCTCTATAAAGTTTTATATCGTGGGATTTACTGCAGCAGCTTCTTTTTTAGGGATTCAGCTTGCGTGGATTTTTGACCCTATGGTTATTGTGGCCAGATTTATTTCGCTCAATCTGATCCCGTCACTGACGTCTATTTTAGATAACATATTTATTTTTCTTATAAGACAGTTGAATTTTTATGGGCCTTTGTATGACCTGTATCGTGGCCTTAAGGCCTCATTTCTCGGTACACATCCGCATTATTTTGCCCATTCAGGCATTGTTTTCACGTTTTTTCTACTAATCTCTCTATCAGTGCTTATAGCAAGAAGACTATGGTGCCGTGCAATTTGTCCTCTAGGGGCATTGTATTCAGTGGCAGGCAGGTTTTCTTTGTTGGGACGCAGCGTCGAGGGATGTGTGGATTGTCTTAGATGTAAGAATGATTGCAGGATGCAGGCCATAAATGACGATTTAACTTATATAAAAGGAGAATGCGTTCTTTGTATGGATTGTATATATGACTGTCCGCCAGGCGCAACTAAATTTACCTGGCCGGCATCTGTAGTAAGTCCGGGCCGGGATGATAAAAAAGGCATTACGAGACGGGAATTTATTTTTTTAATGTTTTCCTCTTTCTTATCGCTCGGCTTTAGGAATAGAAGAGAAATGGGCGTAGAGGAAAAGCTCAGAGATATCATAAGGCCGCCGGCTGCGTTAAAGGAAAAGGAGTTTTTAGGCCGGTGTATACGCTGTGGCAATTGCATGAAGGTATGTATTACCAACGGTCTACAGCCGGTTATTTTTGAGTCAGGGCTTGAGGGCATCTGGACGCCTCATCTTGTTCCAGAGACAGGATACTGTGAATACAATTGCACGCTTTGCGGGGAGGTCTGCCCTACAGGAGCTATTCCTGTGCTGTCTTTGGAGGAGAAGAAAAAAACGAGATTAGGCCTTGCGGAAATAGATCCTTCAATATGCATTGCTTGGTCTGGAAATAAGGACTGTATCGTGTGTCAGGAGCATTGTCCTGTTTCTAAAAAGGCCATCAGGTTGGTCAGTCGTAAGATCGCTTCTAAGACAGCGCTCAGGCCATATGTCGACCGCAGGCTATGCGTAGGATGCGGTATCTGTCAGAAAAAATGTCCAACAAGGCCTGTGAGGGCGATAAGGGTATTTTCTTATCAGAGCGACAGAACTTAAATGGACCGGTTTGTAAAAAAGTTTGGCGCAGGATTTAGATCGCGCCACATGGAGCTATGTTCCATGCAGAGATAAATGGGTAGTTTTTTGGAATGCTTGAATAACATTTTTATCATGGACTTATAGATATTAGATCTCATGCTATAAGGATATCTTAGCTTACTGTCAAATCCCAAAACCAGTTCTTCATCCAGGATTTTATTTCCCGGAAAACGCGCTTCAATTATAGGCTTTACTTTAGGATTAAACCTGAGGGTCCCAATGCTGATCCAGGAGATATGCCTTGGATCTATCGAGCTAAAAAGCGATTCTATCACCCTTTCATATGCCTTTTGCCATCCTTTAAAATATACAACAGGATCAAAGTGAAATGCCAATTTATAACCTGCTTCACTGCAGCGCTTGGCCGAGAGAATGCGTTTGTTCAGAGAAGGCGCAAGGAGTTCATTCTCATCTATTATTTTCTGCGGATTCAGGGACCATGACACTACAATATTTCCGGCGTGATTTATCTTTAATAGGTTGCTTATATTGTCGCTTTTTGTCTTGAATTCAAAAAGGACATGTTTGTGTTTTTTGAAAAAATCAATTATAGGGAAGGAGTATTCTGTGATGTGGTCCAGCATCAGGGAATCTGAAAATTCACCGGTCCCTATGCGCATGGGGCGTCTTTTATAGGAATCAAAGGCCTTGAAAAATCTGTCGATATTAGCGGGGAATATTAGACCAGGGCTGTTTGTGTATTCTTGTAAATAACAGAATGTGCATTCGAATATACAGCCAAAACTCAGATTGAATATGTGATAACCGCAGGCCACGGCCCTTTTTGTGCAGGGGCATTTTTTAAAAAAATCATAATTTTCGTAGGTGATGAATGCTGTATCGCGTCTTTTATTATAGCTTTCTGTTGTGAAGCCTTTATTTTGTTTCAGATAGTCTTTGAGCGATTTTATTTCTGTGGATATGGCCTTTGGAAAAAATTTCCTGAATCTTTCTGCAAGGTGTGAGCGCTGCGCGGATTTTTCTACAATAATCCTCTTTGGGTAGAACCTGGTTTTCTTGGCATCTGATACAAAAGAAGTGTTTAGTCTTATCTTGGGCAGATAAGGCCTTGGTATTTCGTTATTGAGATACGCGTAAGGAAACCTTGTTTTTAAAAGATAAGCTTTTAGCTTGTCGAAGTCTTTTGAATCTATATCTCGGACTATAGATGAGGGAGGGGCATTTTGTTTTTTTGATATCTCGTATAAGAGCCTGGTTATCTCCCGTTTTTTGTTTATCCCAAGATGAGAAAATCTTGATCTAACAATGGATTGCGCTTTTTTCAGCAGTTCAAATTCTTTTCTATAAATTCGCATAGGATGCGTGCGGCAGTTTTTATCGAAGAGGATAGGGTCTTTTTATCTTCGGCTTCTAAGGCTACATAAAAAGGCTTCTTGTTTATGATATCAGTGATATAGAAAAAGGCCATCGCCCTTTTACCTGTGTGTTTCGAGGCGCTGAACAGAGCAGAGCATTCCATGTCGACTGTTTCTACCTCTTTTTTATTGAATAGATCGACGTAATCCCGCTCAAGTTTTAGAGACCCGAGCGTGGCGCAGAGGGTTTTTTTTATATCGCGGTCTTTATTCGAGCTCAGAAAGTTTTCAATAAGGGTTGTGTCAGGATGAAAAGAATTCCAGTCCTTTTTGTCTTTTAAAAGCATTTCCGTGAAACCTTCGAGCGCATAGGCCTTGGAGGGCGTAACAAGGCTGCCTATCCTTAAACCATCTTTCTCTTTTACCAGGCCGCATGAACCAAAGAGTATCATGTTTTGACATCGAGTCTGGCTGAGATAGAGCGCTACATCGCCTGAAAATGCAGGGCCTACCCCTGTATGTATTACTGTAAATGCATTGCTGTTTCCGGAACCATACAGCCTGCCCCTTAAGAACTCTTTTACGCCAAGCTGTCTTAAAATGTCTTTTCTCAAAAGAGGCAATAATATACATGTCTCCTTGATATGAGTTTCTTTTGCGCCAAATAGTTTTTGAAATTCTGTCATGGCTACTTATAGGTCGATCAGGTTATAGCCTAGATTGCCGAGGCCTTTTTCGTGGGCGTAGTTAATCATAGTTCTATACGCATCTTGCTTTTTTTCTTCCAGTATTATATCCTTGTCCCTATTGATAAGGTCTACTGTTGCCTGTTCGAGACTTACGATATCCTTTGAGGCGAGTAACCCTATATCCTTACAGATTAGTTTTTCATTTTTTGTCGATATGCAGTCGCATTCCTTTGTTATGTCAAAGGCAAAATTTATAAAAAATTTGTTTTTAAATTTTGATAATATAAATTGCGCGGCCTCTATCATCCTTTTTGAGAATATATGGGTATCTTCACCCCAGTTTATAAAAATGGCGTCGAATTTACACGCGCACAGGCACTCTCCGCACCCGACGCATTTTTTTTGGTCTATGGAAGCCCTGCTATTATTTTTGCGGTCAGCGAACGATATAGCATCCACAGGGCATATATCTATGCAGCATCCGCATGAAGTACACTTCTCGTCTATTACATGCGGCTTGAGCGAGGAATGCTGCACCTGTTTAGTCGCCCTTGATGTCATGCCCATGGCAACATTTTTAAGCGCGCCTGCGTATCCGGATAAAATATGACAGGTGATATGCGAAAGAACGAGGAGGCTGTCCGTCATGCCTACAAAAGAGGGGACAGTTATCTTTTTTATATACTGAGAGTCGAGGGAATATCCCTTCCCGTCCTGACCAAAAACACCGTCCGCTATTACGAATGGCGCGCCTACCTTGGAGTGCGCGAACCCTTTATTCTGGGCAAGTGTTAGATGGTCGACCGCGTTGAGGCGTGACCCTTTATATATAACGTTTGTGTCGAACAGGAACGGCTTCGCCTTTTTCTTTTTTATTTCAAATACGACTGATTTTACAAGTTCTGGATTAATATTGTAGACGCATCTGGCGTCGCCTATCGTGAGCTTGACCGGGACGATCTCATCTTTTTTATATGCCGAGAAAGGATCCATCCCCTGGAGGAATTTCAAAAGAGAGGAATTCCTTTCCCGTATGTCGCTACCCGTTGTTTTTATGATATATACGTCGCTTTTCATGACAAGCTACTTTTTATTCCCCTGACTTGACAATTCAGTCAAAGCCCCCAGGGTCTACTTAGAACTTATATGCGAATATCTATTGGCAAAATATGATCCAAAGCTGTGTATGTAAATATTATAGTTCTTTTTTGCCTTTATGGCTTCTTTTATTATATCTTTTTTTACGCTATTCCAGAAGGCATCATAATACGTCTTGTCCTTTGAGAGTCTTTCGTAGCCGGTTCTGAGATCGGGATATACTGAGGATACAGCACCTATGATTTTTTCGATATTCCCAACCCTGAAGTTCAAGCCTTCAAATTCAATAGATGAGGCTTTTGGAAATTTTGAAAAAATGCCTCTTGTATCCGATACCCATGGCAGGATAGGAGAAAGATAAGGCACCGCGTCTATCCCGCGCTCAATCAACCTGTTGATTGTATCGCACCTTTCTCCGTAAGACGGACTTTTTGCCTCTAATTGAGCTTTGATAGAAGGCCCTAAGTTGTTTATAGTGAAATAAATTTTTTTACAGAATCCTTTTGCGAGTAAGTCTATATACTCTCCTATATAGGTGGAGCGCGTCAGTATAGTATAATATACATTATATCTATTCAATATCTCCAGGATTTTTTTTGTAATTTTATATCTTTTCTCCGCGTCCTGAAAGCACTCTGTGGTAGAACCTAAAAGCACAGAGGATGGTTTTTTCAAGAGTATTTCTTTTTCCAGCAATTTAGGGGCATTGATTCTTATGTCCACATATGTGCCCCACGGTTCTCGTTTCCTGCTTATAACCTTGTTGGACCTCACGTAACAGTAGAGGCATGAAAATTCGCAGCCCATATACGGGTTTATCACGTACTCGCCCAGGTCAATGGACGTGGGATTTAATATGCGCGAGATTTTTACTGTTTTTAGACCTGTCATTTTTGTCTCATGCCTCCCTGACTTGACACATTTGTCAGGTCAGGCTTGGCAGCGGATCGTTTTTTTCGATGAGGTTGCCCAAAAAGGCATTTGTGTACTTAAAGCCGTGTTTTTTAATCTCATTTATAAAAATCTTTAAGCGTTTAAGAGATATGCTATTCATGGCATAGTCAAAATTTTTATCAGCATCCGTGCCGTCATAATATGTAAAAGGGTTTACCTGCTCTATCTTTGGTATAAGTTTTTTATTTTGGATTAAAAAATCCAGGCCTTCCTGAAAATCCTTATCTCCTTCGCCCGGATAACCTGCGATAAGGCTCACGCCAAATGGGAGCCCTGCATCGCGCAGTTTTTTAAAAAGCAAAATGGCGTTTTGGGTAGTAAAACCTTTGTTCATATTCTGGAGCGTTCTGTCGCAACCAGATTCGAGGCCTATGAAGAGGTTGTAACAGCCGCTTTTTTTTATTTTTTCCAAGAGACCTTGCCGCATGTCGTCGCGTATATATAACTGGGCCTCCCATCGTATGGAACCAAAGTTTTCAATTATCTTATCGCATAGATTTTCTAACTTCTGGATATTAAAATTTATCATCGAGTCGTGAAATATGAAATATTCTATTTTATTCCTGGCCCTGTGATACGCTATTTCCTCGATTACGTTTTCTACCGGTCGCATGCGAGATCTTTTATAGAGAAGTCTTTCAGAACAGAAAGCGCATTTTTTAGAACAACCCCTTGAAAACAGTATTGGGATAGAATCTGTTCTGGAATAGTCTTTCAAGTCAATATCTCTGTATTCCGGAAAGGGAAGTTCTTCTAGATTTTCGAGTTCGCAGAAGCTTGCTATTTTATGATTTTTATCTTTTTCCGCGATGTAGTTAAAGAGAGGCAATTCTCCTTCGCCCGCCACGATAAGATTCGAAAAGGCTTTTATCTCATCGGTAAACGCTCCGGATGTTTTGAAATATTGCCTTGTAATCTCAGGCCCGCCCAATATTATCTGGATATTGTTTTTCCTGGATTTAAGTATTTTTACTACCTTAAGAGTAGTTTTTAAATTGCTCTTAAAACAGGAAAAACCTACCATGTCATATTTTAGTATTTTCTCTATAGCGGAATTATATTCTTCGGAAATGTGATTTCGGAGTATAGAAAGGATATTTTTTTCTAGAAACACATTGCAGCTTCGAAGCCACGATTTTTTTAGATCCTGCGGCGATAGATTGTAGAAAATATTATTGAGATCCAGTACATCCGCCTTTATGCCTTTATTAAGAAGGAAGGATTGGAGATACCCTATGCCGATGGGCGGCATCTTTGGCCAATATACAGGAAGAATTGTCAGCAGTATTTTTTTCTTCATCAATAAATCCGGGACGATTTCTTGGTGGAGGAAGGGTTAATTTGCAGAGTTTTGATTTAGCCAAAATGGCTCAAAATTATTTTTCTGGATAATTTCCATGGTGATGTTTACCATGCCCTGGTCATATAGAGAGCCGGCGTTTTCTTTTAATTCTCGAATAGCCTTTTTCAGTCCTAGTGCAGTTCTATAGGGTCTGTGAAATGTCATTGCCTCCAGGACATCAGATATAGCAAGAACCCTTGCCTCAGGGATAATATTTTCAGCTGTTAAGCCGCGCGGATATCCTTTTCCGTCAAGTCTTTCATGGTGCTGATAAATGGCTTCTGGTAAGGGAAACGGGAAATCATGAGGCTCGAGCATGTCATAGCATCTTTTTACATGCTCCTGGATCATCTTGTGTTCTAATTCAGAAAGCTTGCCAGGTTTATTCAATATTTCCAATGGAATGAGTATCTTTCCTATATCATGGAGCTCCGCAGACATCTTTAATCCCAGTATTCTGTTTTCATTCCAGCCTAATTCTTGCGCTATTTTTTCAGCAATAATTGATACTCGACGCGTGTGTCCAAAGGTATAAGGGTCTTTTATTTCCAGAACCTTATCGAGCACCTTTAATGAGCTCATTACCATGTTTAGCCTGTTTTGTTCAGTCTGATCATAAGCAGTTATGTCCCGCGTTATGCCCATAGTTCCGATAATCCTGCCTTTTTTATTTTGGATAGGTATTTTGGTGGTGGTTACGCAGTTGTAAGTCCCGTTTGGTAGAAGCGTTTTTTCAATCTTGCCGATTATAGGATTACCGGTTTTTAACACGTACGTATCATCATCGAACATGTTTTGCGCCTGCTCTTTGGGGAAGAAATCAAAATCTGTTTTGCCTATTATTTGTTCAGGCGGCATCTTAAAGCCTTCCGCATAGAAGCGGTTGACCCGCAGCAATCTATTTTTATTATCTTTGAAATAAACAGCGTCAGGGAGGTTGTCCAGGAGACCCTGAAACAGGTCCCTTTCTAAAGCGAACTTTTCCTCCAACTCTTTGTGTTCGCTAATATCTTCTATAATACCTTCTATATATAGGTGTCTTTTGTTGCTAGACGATTCTACGAGGGATGCAGTAATGGCTACCCAGGCGTCTTTTTTATCTTTTCTTCCAAGGATAGTTTCGTAAAATTTGATAGCTTTTGTTTCTTTTAGAATCTTAAAGAGGTTGTTCGCGTCTTTGGGGTATTTAAAGAGAGATTTGAATGTAAGATGCCGCATTTCCTTTTCGGAAGAATGGCCTAAAATCCTAGCCAGGGTAGAGTTGACCGCAATGAACTTTTCTTTTGGAGACAGCTGGTATCTAAACAAGCATATACCCAGTTTATCAGCCATAGAAAACTTCAGATAAAACCTGTCTTTTCTTTTGGTCTTTTTAGTTTTCATATCACAATATACTACCACAAAAGATTGGAAAAATAAACAGAAAATGTAAAAATCTAATACTTTCAATGTTAGGTTACACGTTACCCTGCCCAGCATAGAATAGTACGTAGGCTTAAGCAGGCAGAAGTCGAATTTTATTTACAATTTAATATTCAATGCTATAATATCTCGGATGAATACGCAATCTACTACAGGGCATGTTGCATGCTAATTGAGGAAAGGGGAGATTAATGGCTATTTCGTACAAAGAGTTGGGTTTGGTAAATACAAGAGAGATGTTCAAAAAGGCAATGGCTGGAAAATACGCGGTCCCAGCCTACAATTTTAACAATATGGAGCAGCTCCAGGCAATAATAACTGCCTGTATAGAGACAAATTCTCCTGTTATATTGCAGGTCTCAAAGGGCGCCAGGAAGTACGCCAATCAGATTTTGCTGAGACACATGGCAATGGGCGCGCTCGAAATAATAAAGGCCGCTGGTTCTAAGATACCGGTTGCCCTTCACCTTGATCATGGTGATACGTACGAACTCTGTGTTTCATGTATAGAGTCGGGCTTTTCTTCTGTTATGATCGATGGCTCCGGGCATAGCTTCGAGGACAATATTAGTTTGACCAAAAAGGTCGTTGAATATGCCCACAAGCATGATGTGACTGTGGAAGGCGAACTAGGCGTCTTGGCTGGAATAGAGGACGAGGTGAGCCACGAAAAGACGCATTATACAAAGCCGGAAGAAGTAGAGGAATTTGTCTCAAAGACAGGGGTTGATAGCCTTGCTATTTCTATAGGTACCTCACACGGCGCTTATAAATTTAAGGTAACCCCTGGCGAGTCGTTGCCGGAATTGCGCTTTGATATACTCGAAGAGGTTGAGAAAAGATTGCCCGGATTTTCAATAGTCTTACATGGGTCAAGCTCTATCCCTAAGGAATACATAGAAGCTGTAAATAAATATGGCGGCAAACTTGAGAACGCAGTAGGCGTTCCTGAGGGGCAGTTAAGAAAGGCCACGCATTCAGCTGTATGCAAGATAAATATTGACAGCGACGGCCGTCTCGTAGTAACAGCAAAGATAAGAGAGGTTTTTGCCAATTCTCCAAAAGAATTCGACCCGCGAAAATATTTAGGCCCTGCCAGGGAAGAGCTGATAAAGATGTATAAGCACAAAAACGAACATGTGCTTGGTAGCGCCGGTAAGGCGTAAAAGGCCCATAAAATATACTATGATAGACAATATAGCATTGGTAGCTTCTATAATTTTGCCTTTATGGAATATACCTCTTATCATGAGGATAATAAAAAGGCGCTCATCAGAAGATATTAGTATTTACTGGGCGGTCGGGGTATGGATCTGTCTTGTAGCGATACTCCCTTCTGGCTTAAAGAGTGACTTTATTGTCTGGAAGGTCTTTGCTATATTTAATTTGTTTTTCTTCAGTTGCGTAACTTTTTGTACACTCCTGTTCCACAATAAGAAATAACTTTAAGGATATTCAAGGCTTAACCTTGGACAGCTGCATATGAGGCAACTATGAAAGTCATTCCTATATTTATTCCCCACGCAGGATGCCCTTATAGGTGTGTATATTGCGATCAGCACAGGATCTCAGGTTCTGTCAGCGCGCCAACGCTCAAAGAAATGCATTCGGTTATCAGGCGCAATCTAAGAACCATGGCCGAGGATGAAAGAAAAGAAGTTGCTTTCTTTGGGGGCACGTTTACATTTTTACCTGATAGGTTGCAGGAGAAATATCTCGAGGCTGCTTTTTCTTACGTAAAAAAAGGGATTATTCATGGTATACGTATGTCCACGCATCCGGAAGCAGTGTCTGATAAATCAATGAAAAGATTCAAGAGAAAGGGAGGCTGTAGCGTTGAACTGGGCGTGCAATCCCTTGATAGGGCAGTTTTAAAGAAGATAAAAAGAGAGACAAGTCTCAAGGCGGTTAGGAGAGCAAGCAGGTGTATTAGAAAAGCAGGCCTAGAGCTGGGCGTTCAGATAATGCTTGGTTTGCCAGGCGACACAATTAAAAAATCCATACAAACCGTAAAGACGCTTATCGAGCTGAAGCCAGAAACAGCCAGGATCTATCCAGCGCTTGTTTTAAGAGGGACTGAGCTTGAGCATTATCTTCGGTCGGGAAAATACAGGCCTCTTTCTTTGGATGAGGCAATAGAGTGGGCCGCAGAGATCAGTGATATCTTTGAAAATAGCGGCGTCAAAGTCATACGCATAGGTCTTCATCCCTCCAAGGCCCTTGATTCAGCAAAGGCCGTGCTTGGAGGGCCGTACCACCCGGCATTTGGAGAAATGGTTCGCAGCCGTCAAATGCGCAACAAGATAAGGGATATCGTTAAGGATAAATATGTTCCGAATCGTTCGCATATAGAAATTCAGGCCCCGAAAGACATGTTTAGTTTTATATCGGGTCATAAGGCGGCAGAAAAAGAATTTTTAGAAAAGTGTTTTAGCGTACGTATTTTATATAAAGGTAATGAGAAGCGTTTAGGCGATCCCTGCCACAGGGTTGAGAAGAGAATAAAAATAAAAGATGTAAGAAGGGACATAGCGCTTGTGGATCCCAGAATGCCTTTAGAGGCAAAGGATCGTTTGAAAAGGTTGAATTATTATGTTGCGGAGGCGCCTCTGCATGATAAGCTCCAGGGGCCTGTAAAAGGCCATGTTGATATGATGCTTTTTAAATACAAGAACCGAATCATCTATGAGCCGAGTTTAGAGGGCATAGCAGCCCTTTTGGCGCAGAATGGATATAAGTGTTTAAAAGGGGAGGGAATCGTCTCGGCAGTTTACCCAGAGGATATAATCTATAACGCATGTAATATAGACGGATATATAATTCACTATAAAGGCAGGATGGAAAAGGGCCTTAAGCAATTTAAGTGTAAATATATTGCTGTTACACAGGGCTATACAAAGTGCTCTATTGTACCTGTTGATAAAAAACGTATAATCACTTCAGACAGAAAGATTAAAGACACGTGGGAAAGAAACGAAGGCGAGGCGCTTCTTGTAGAGCCCGGCCATGTAAAACTCCCTGGGTATAAAACAGGATTTATAGGAGGCTCATCAGGCGTAGATGATAGATTTGTATTTTTTGTGGGCAAGCTGGATAGCCACCCTGATGGCAGGGCCATGCGGGATTTTATAAGGTCCTCAGGTAAGGATATAATAGAATTATATAACGGCCCATTATATGACGTGGGGACAGTATATTTGTTCAAGACTAAATCTCGAACAATAGACTTCTAGTATTCTGTTCGAATGATACAGAACAATAGTTTTGCCTTGTTAATCCAAAAAACAGATGTTATACTGACTTTGCTATGAGCGTAAGGGATTTTATAAAGAAGAATTTCAAGCATTTTAATGCCGCGGCTATAGTAGATGCGGGAGAAGCATGGGTAGAGCATCTTAAAAAAGGCAACAAGATGTTTCTTACCATGGCCGGCGCATTGAGCACAGCTGAGATAGGCATTTCTCTTGCCGAGATGATACGAAAAGACAAGATTCGCGGCATGTGTTGCACGGGAGCGAACCTGGAAGAGGACATGTTTAATTTAATCGCCCATAGCCACTATAAAAGGATCCCCCATTATAGAAATCTTTCTCCCGAAGATGAATTAGGGCTTAAGGACGACCATCTTAACCGCGTGACAGATACATGTATCCCCGAAAAAGAGGCTATAAGAAGATTGGGACAAAAGCTCTATCCTTTATGGGACAAGGCAGACCGAGAAGGAAAAAGTTTTTTCCCTTACGAATATTTTTATCAGCTTATACGCAGCGGTGAATTGAAAGAATTTTATGAGATAGACCCAATCTATAGCTGGGTTGTTGCTGCATGCGAAAAGAACATACCTATTTTTACTCCTGGGTGGGAAGATTCGACCCTGGCCAACGGGGTAGTTGCTGAATTACAGCTGGGGCGTTTTAAGAGTTTGAATTTTATAAAGAGCGGGTTGGAGCAGATGAATTATCTTATTGATTGGTATCTGGAAAACACAAAAGATGGATCTATGGGATTTTTCCAGATAGGCGGAGGTATCGCAGGCGATTTTCCAATATGCGTCGTACCATTGATAAGGCAGGACTTAGGAAAAGCATGTAAGCTTTGGGGGTATTTTTGTCAGATTAGCGATTGCACGACATCCTACGGTTCTTATAGCGGCGCTGTGCCTAACGAAAAGATCACCTGGGAAAAGTTAGGCATTGACACGCCAAGGTTTATAATCGAGTCAGATGCGAGCATAGTGGCCCCGCTTGTATTTCAATATGTTTTAGAAGGATAGATTATGGCAGTTTGTTTCGGCGGTACAGATAATAAATTTACCTCTTTTAAAAAGGCAAAGGTAGTAGTTTTGCCGGTCCCCTACGGAAAGACCGCGACCTATAGAAAAGGGACTGAAAACGGCCCTAATGCAATATTGAACGCATCAGATAAGATGGAGCTTTTTGACGAGGAGTTGAATAAAGAGATACACGTTATAGGTATTAATACCGCGGCTTCCCTTGAGGTGGAAGGGCTTAAGTCAGAGGAAATGATCAGCGTTGTAGAGAAAAAGGTTTCGGATGTTTTTGCGCAGAATAAATTCCCTGTTATGTTAGGAGGAGAGCATTCGATTACGATTGGAGCAATAGGGGCCGCAAAGAAACAGCATAAAAATTTATCTATTTTATATTTTGATGCCCATGGAGATCTGAGAGATAGCTACGCGGGCTCTAAATATAATCACGCATGCGTTGCCAGGCGCCTTATAGAGATGGCGGACGTAGTCGAAGCGGGGGTGAGAAGTTTAAGCAAGGAAGAAAAAGAAATTCTCCCTGGTAAAAATATTAAGATTATAAGCATGTTAGACATGTTGAGCTCGCCTGATTGGTTTAATACTGTAAGAGATAGTCTTTCAGATAACATTTACATAAGCGTGGATCTTGATGTATTTGACCCATCAATCATGCCTTCTGTAGGCGCGCCTGAGCCTGGAGGTATGCTCTGGTATGAATTTTTAAAGGCCATACGTAATATTATAACTGACAAGACTGTGGTGGGATTTGATGTGGTTGAACTTTGTCCTATAAAGGATATAGTGACCCCGGACTTTACAGCGGCCAGGCTCATTTACAAAATGCTTGGCTACATTTTCGCCAAATAACTTGACACATGTAATTGACTGATTTGTCAAGTCAGCTTCTGATGGTAATCCCTGGGAATATATGATGAATATAATTTTGGCCTCTAGTTCAAAAAGAAGGTCCTCGATACTTTCGTCTTGCGGCGTTAAGCATAAAGTCGTTGTAAGCGAGGCCAGGGAAAGCCTGCAAGGTAAATTCCCCAGCCATATAGCAATGATGAACGCCTACCTTAAGGCAGAAAAGGTCGCGGAAGGACTGCGCTCAGGTTATGTTATAGGCGCGGACACAGTAGTCTTGTTAGGAAAGAAGATAATAGGTAAACCTCGCGACGCTCATCATGCAAAAAGCATGTTGAAATCGATGTCAGGAAAGACTATTTTTGTATATACAGGATTATGTATTATAGACGTAAAAGAAAAAAATACAGTCCTGGACTATGAGATCTCAGGCGTGAAAGTGAGGAAAATCAGGCCGAATGAGATCCCGAGGTATTTCAAATTGCTTGGCCCGTATGATAAGGCAGGCGGTTTTTCCATAGAAGGGGCAGGTTCGTTTATTTTTGATGATGTAAAAGGTTCATATTTTAATGTATTAGGTCTTCCAACCGCTAAACTAAAGGATATGTTTGAAAAACTGGGCCTCGACCTTTTAAAGGCTATAAAGAGTTAGATATATGGTAAATTTGATTATTTTGCTTATAGGAGTGCTTTTATCCTCAGGCTTATGTTCGATGGTAGAGGCTGCTATCCTGAGCCTCCCATTGGTGAAGGCCAGGATTTTATGTGACCAGAAACGTAAAGGCTCAAAAGACCTCCTTCTTGTAAAGGAAGATATCCATACTGCCATTGCGGCAATTGTAGTGCTGAATAACTCGATAAATATAGTCGGATCTATATTTGTAGGCCAGAAGGTCTTGAGGCTTTTTGGAAACGAATGGCTGGGGATTTCCTCGGCCTTTATCACTTTTTTAATCATAGTAGTATCCGAAGTGATTCCCAAGACAATAGGAGAACAATATAAGGTTTCAGTTTCTCTTGCAAGCTCTAAGGTCCTCAGGATTGTGATGTGGGCCTTAAAGCCATTTGTGCAGGTTTTGATTTTTATAGGTAGGAGTTTGAAGAAAAAGACGCCCGGTCCTAAGGTTACCGAAGAAGAGATAAAGATTATGCTGAAGCTCGGCAGGGCAGCTGGCACGGTTGAGGTGGATGAGGAAAATCTCTGCAACAAGGTGTTTAAGCTCAACGATGTAAAGGCCTTTCATATGATGAAACCCATAGACCATATCTATGCATTGGACGGCGATCAGAAATTGATAGACATGAAGGATTCGATACTCAATTCGCAGTATAGCAGGATCGCAGTTTATGATAAGGATATATCAAGTATAATCGGGATATGCCAGCAGAGGGTGCTGCTGAGGGAGATCGCAAAGGATAGCTATGAGGCGAAAGTAAGAGATTTTATGCTAAGACCTATATTTGTAAATGAGAACGAAAAGGCAGATGACCTTTTGAATAAATTTCAGGCATACCATCAGCATCTTTTTATCGTAAGAGATAAAGGGGGTAAAAACATAGGTATTATCTCCATGGAGGATGTCTTAGAAGAGCTCTTTGGCGAGATTTACGATGAAAAAGACAAGATAATCTAACCCCGTTAGCCAGCCAGCGTAGCTTTTTTTATCTTATCCTTGACCTCTGTTCCGAGAAGTTTTTCAACGATTGCCAACGAGAAAGAAAGAGCAGTCCCTGGCCCGCGGCTTGTGATTATATTAGCGTCCACCACTACAGCATCTTCCTTGAATTTGACGTCCTTTCCGAAATTTTCATGCATTCCAGGATAACATGTCGCGTATTTATTCTTAAGTATGCCTGTGGGTGCAAGGACAATTGCGGGAGAGGCGCATATCGCAGCAATCACTTTCCCGTCAGAATTTATTTTTTTTATCAGAGCTTTTACCTTTTCTGAGTCAGCCAGATTTGTCGCTCCAGGCATACCACCTGGGAATATACATGCGTCAAAATCATTACCCGCATCGTCTAATTTCTTATCCGTAGTGATATTTACGCCGTGAGCGCCGCAGATTTTTACATTATCCAACCCGGCCACCACCACGTCTATTTCCGCCCGCCTTAATATATCGATAAGAGTTATCGCTTCGATTTCCTCAAAACCTTCCGCGATCACAACAATAGCCCTTTTTGACATGATAGCCTCCTTTTTTATGATTGTATCCAAGAATGAACGCCTTGGCAATATTTTTTATACCCTATTCCCTAATTATTAGTAGATTATTTATATACCTGAGCGTATAATATACCTGCCTTAATCAATAATAAAAATCAAAATGCCTACACAAAAATACAAATATATATATGGCCCAGTGCCTTCCTGGAGGCTTGGCAGTTCTCTCGGAATAGACCCTCTCTCAAGAGAAGAAAAAATTTGTTCATTCGGCTGCGTTTACTGCCAGGTCGGAGAGACTGATATATATACCGACCAGAGAGAGATATTTGTTTCCACGGAGAAGATTATAGAAGAGATAAAATCGCTACCTCCCTTAAAAATAGATTATATTACTTTTTCTGGAAAAGGAGAACCAACTCTTGCTAAAAATTTAGGCGAGATGATCAAAGAGATAAGGAAAATAAGAAAGGAAAAGGTCGCAGTCATAACAAATTCATCTTTGATTAACAGAGATGATGTGCAAAAGGATTTAGCGCTTAGCGATTTGGTAATAGCCAAACTCGATGCCTCTTCAGCAAAAGCGTTTCTTGATATAAATAAACCTATGCGTGGCATAACTTTTGATAGGGTCCTGAAAGGCATAAAGGAGTTCAGGGGCGCTTATAACGGGAAGCTGGCGCTACAGATTATGTTTATAGAGCAGAATAAGGTTTATGCGGAAGATTTAGCAGCGATAGCCAGAGAGATTCAGCCAGACGAAGTTCAAATCAATACTCCTTTGAGGCCGTGCGAGGCAAGGCCCTTATCCAAAGAAGAATTGGACGTAGTAATCAGATATTTTGATGGTATGAACGTTATTTCTGTTTATGGCTCTGGAAGGAAGGGGGCCAGACCTATCAGTAAAGAGGATACCTTGAGGCGCAGAGGCAGTTATGATTAAGGAAAATGTCAGTAAGATACTTTGTGAGTTACCTGGAGGCGTAGAGCTTGAAGCCGTTGCCAAGTCCAGGACCCCTCAGGAGGTCTTAGAGGCTATAGATGCCGGCGTAAAGATTATAGGAGAAAATTATGTCCAGGAGGCAGAGCTGGCGTTTGGCGTAATAGGCAATAAAGCAAAATGGCATTTTATAGGGCATTTACAGAAGAACAAGGTCAAGAAGGCAATAAGGCTCTTTGATATGATAGAGACGCTTGATTCTTTGGAATTGGCTGAGGAAGTAGACAAGATGTGTGTCAGGGAAAATAAGGCCATGCCTGTATTGGTTGAAATAAACAGTGCCAAGGAAGAACAAAAATTTGGCGTGTTGCCAGAGGACGTAGAGACATTTATAAGGAGATTATCAAGATTAGACAATGTAAAGGTAATGGGCATTATGACCATGGGCCCTATGCTTGGGGACCCTGAGGACGCGCGACCGTATTTCGTAGAAACAAAAAGCATATTTGATAAACTAAAAGCTCTGGATGTTTCAAATGTTGAAATGAGGTATCTTTCAATGGGTATGAGCAATTCATACAAGGTAGCGATTGCCGAAGGCGCGAATATTGTAAGGGTAGGCACCAAGATTTTCGGAGAAAGAGAGAGGTAGCTATTATGGATTATGATGTGATTATTATAGGCGGGGGGCCGGCTGGCCTCACAGCGGCTTTATATAATTCAAGGGCAAGATTAAAGATATTGGTAATAGAAAGTTTTTCAGTGCCAGGCCAGGCAATCATAACAGATTGCATAGAGAACTATCCTGGTTTTCCGGATGGGATCAATGGATTTGAGCTGGTAGAAAAATTTAAAAAACAAACAGAGAGATTTGGCGCAAAGTTTACCGTGGGCAATGTGAAGAGAATAGAAGAATGTAAAGACAAGGATTCTAGCGGCTGGAAAATAGAGCTTGAGGATAAGACCTATACTTCCCTGGCATTGATTATTGCGACAGGCGCAAGACCTAAAAAGTTAGGCCTAACCGGAGAAGAGAGGTTACAGGGAAAAGGTGTTTCGTATTGCGCTACCTGCGACGGGGCGCTTTATAAGGATAAAAATGTAGCGGTGATAGGCGGAGGAGATACAGCAGTAGAAGAGGCATTATTTTTAACCAGGTTTGGCAAAAAGGTCACTTTGATACATCGCAGAGACCGCTTGCGCGCAGCAAAGATCCTGCAGGAGAGGGCGTTTGAGAACAAGAAAATGGAGTTTGTGTGGGATTCAATACCTGTTGATATTTTAGGTAAGGATAGAGTTAGTGCAGTGAGGGTAAAAAACAAAAAAACAGAAAAGGAAAAAGATCTTTCCTGCGACGGCGTGTTTATATTTGTAGGTTATTTGCCTAATACGGATATAATAAAATATTTGCTGAAGGTGGAGAAAAACGGATATATTATTACAGATGACGATATGAAAACATCAAGGCCTGGCATTTTTGCCTGTGGAGATTGCAGGCAGAAGTTATTAAGGCAGGTAATAACTGCGTGCGGAGACGGAGCAACGGCAGCTTTCAGCGCCCAGCAATACGTTGAAGAGCTCAAAGGCGTAGCATACCGCTAATACATCGGGATATATAGTGAAACCTGCCAAAGAAAGAGTAACAGAGATAATAAAGATATTACGCAAGCAATATCATAAGAGCCGCACAACGCTCTATTACAAGACCCCCTTTCAGATTTTGATAGCCACGATACTCTCGGCGCAGTGTACTGATGAGAGAGTAAACAAGATCACCCCGTCGCTTTTCAAGAAATATAAAACTATGCATGATTTTGCCAGGGCAAAACAATCCGTTTTAGAGCAAGAGATCCGCTCCACAGGCTTCTACAGAAATAAGTCAAAAAATATCATAGCCACTTCAAAAAAAATGATAGAAGGCTTTAACGGGAAGGTGCCTAACGCCATGGAAGAACTGGTTTCCCTGCCTGGCGTAGCGCGCAAGACAGCCAACATAGTATTGTCGAGCGGTTTTAAAAAAGCAGAAGGCATAGCCGTTGATACCCATGTAAAAAGGCTTTCAATTAGATTGGGCCTAACTAGACAAAATAATCCTAATAAAATAGAGAGAGACCTTATGAAGATGGTCGCTAAAAAAGACTGGGTTGATTTTAATTATATGCTTGTTGATCACGGCAGGAAGATTTGTAATGCCAGAAAGCCTTTATGCGGCAGATGCCCAATAGCTAAACTTTGCCCCTCCTTAAACAAGATATGATAAAAGAAGCAATGCTTTATGAAAAGTTGGATAAGAAGAAGGTGCATTGCTATCTATGCTCGCATCACTGTAAAATATTGCCGGGTGGATTCGGTATCTGCGGGCTCAGAGAAAATAAAGACGGCAAGCTCTACACACATGTATATGCGGAAGTTATCGCGTCTCACGTCGATCCAATAGAGAAAAAACCTCTTTATCATTTTCTTCCTGGCTCCACGTCCTATTCGATAGCGAGTCCAGGATGCAATTTTAAGTGCTCCTTTTGTCAGAATTGGCAGATATCGCAGCTTTCCATGAGGGAGGAAGGGTTTTCCGGCTATGAAGCACAACCTGAAGAGGTTGTAAAAGAGGCCCGGAAAAATAAATGTAAGAGCATATCATATACATACACAGAGCCCACTATATTTTTTGAATATGCCTATGAAACTGCAAAACTTGCAAAAGGCCAGGGGATTTATAATAATTTTGTGACCAATGGATACATGACGCCCGAGGCCCTGGAGACAATAAGACCTTACCTCGATGCCTGCAACGTTGACCTTAAATCATTCAAGGAGGATTTTTATAAAAAGATGTGCCAGGGCCATCTTGCGCCTGTGCTTGATTCGATAAGGATAATGAAGAAAATGGGTATATGGGTTGAGGTTACGACCCTGGTTGTACCAGGGCAAAATGATTCAGATGAAGATTTTATTGCCATCGCAGGGTTTATTGTAGATATAGGGCCTGAGATCCCGTGGCATATATCCAGGTTTCATCCTGACTATAGATATCTTGATTCAATAGCTACCCCGATCGATACCTTGAACAGGGCTAAGGAGATAGGTTCCTCAGCAGGCCTTCGGTATATATACATGGGCAATGTCTTTGGCGGGGGAGATACGTATTGCTATAACTGCAAAACCCTTTTAATCAGGAGGCAGATGTTCGACATAGCAGCCTATAATATAAAAGACGCAAAATGTCAGAAATGCGGAACACGTATAGATGGTAAATTTTAAAATTAAGGAGGATGCGCAATGACGAAAACAACGGTCGAAAAATTGAATGAGTTTGGCCAGAGCATTTGGCTGGACAATATCAGCCGCTCTATGCTCGAAGGTGGAGGGCTTGAAGAGATGATAAGGGTGGGATTGAGGGGCATGACATCCAACCCTACTATATTTGACAAGGCTATCAGGTCAAGCAATGATTACAATGAAAAGATACAAGAATTGGCCGGCTTAGGTAAATCTATATTTGAGATATATGATGATCTGACGGTTAAGGACGTCCAGGACGCAGCAGATATTTTTAAAGCGGTCTATGATAGGACAGGCAGACTGGATGGTTATGTGAGCTTGGAGGTTAGCCCTAAGCTGGCATTCAAGACTGACGAAACCCTAAAAGAGGCAGAGAGGCTATTTAAAAAGGTAAACAGGCCTAATGTCATGTTTAAGATTCCCGCCACAGATGCCGGATTTATTGCCATAGAAGAACTTCTTGCCCAGGGTATAAATGTTAATGCCACATTGATATTTTCAGCGGGACAATATGTAAAGACTGCCCACGCATTTCTCAAGGGCATAGGGAGGCTTTTGGGAACAGGAAAGGATTTGAGTAAGACCCGCTCTGTAGCCAGTGTCTTTGTGAGCCGCGCCGATACAGCCATAGACAATATGATTGAGGAAAAGAACCTGCCAATATCTTTAAAAGGCAAGGCTGCTGTGGCCAATTCAAAGGTCATATTTCAAAAATATCTGGAGATTTTTTCAGGGGACGAATTTAGGGTATTTAGAGAAAAAGGCGCTAACGCGCAAAGGGTTCTATGGGCCTCTACCAGCACAAAAAACCCGGCATACAGCGATATTAAATACGTAACAGAGCTTATAGGTAAAAACACTGTAAATACCTTGCCGGAGAATACATTTCAGGCCTTTTTAGACCATGGCGTTATAGAAGAGGCGTTGGGCGCTGATGCGAGTGACAAAGAGGACGTTCTTAAGCAATTAAAGGATCTCGAGATTGATGTAGATATTGTATGTGAAAGGTTGCTTCACGACGGACTAGTAGCGTTTGAAAAATCATTTGACGCGCTCCTTTCTTCAATAAACAAAAAGGCAGGGGAGCTCTGCAGCAAATAAGAGAATGGCCCTAAACTTGAAGGTTTCGTCATTAAAGATTTTTCAATTCAAGCATTGTCATCTTTATTTATTTCTGTTATAATTGATATTGAAATTCAAAATCAATTAAGAGGTGTAACAACATGAACGGCGAATTACAGATATTTATTAATTACCTTAAAGAGAAGGGCCTTAAACTGACGAGCCAGAGGCAGAAGATTTTGGATTTTTTTCTAAAGATCGACAGGCATCTTAGCGTTGAGGATTTGTATGATATCGTAAAGAAGAAACATCCTGACATTGGGCAGGCAACAATTTTCAGGACCATGAAGCTTTTATGCGAGGCAGGCATTGCCAAGGAAGTGGATTTAGGAGGTAAAAGGATAAGGTACGAGCATAAATATGGCCATAAACATCACGACCACCTTATTTGTCTTAAATGCGGAAAGTTTATCGAGGCAGTAGATTCTAAAATCGAAAAACTTCAGGTTGAATTATGCAAAAGGGTTGGATTTCTGTCGCAGCGCCATAAAATGGAGATATTCGGCACTTGCAAAAAATGTAATTCTAAAATAAGGAAATAATCGATAATGGTAATAGATTTGACTCAGATGGAGATAGGGAAATTCGGTATCATAGAGGTCCTCCATGGAGGTCAGGCCTTTATAAGAAAGGCCCAGAGTATGGGGATAAGGCCCGGCAAAAGGATAAAAAAAGTTAGTTCTCATTTCTGGCGCGGCCCCCAAACCATTGAGATAGACAGGATGCGCCTTGCTATTGGTTTTGGCATGGCCAAGAAGATATTCGTTCAGGTTAAGAGATGAATATAAAGAAGATTTTATTAATGGGCAATCCGAATGTCGGCAAAAGCACTATTTTTTCCAGACTTACAGGCGCCAGCATTGTAATATCCAATTATCCAGGGAGTACCGTAGAATTTACCCAAGGCAATGTGAAGATAGGCGACAAGACAGCGGTTATGATAGATGTCCCGGGCACTTATACGCTAGAACCCACCTCTAAGGCAGAAGAAGTAGCTGTTCACATGTTGGAAGAGGGAGATTTGGTTATCAATGTAGTCGACGCTACTAATCTGGAAAGAAATCTTTATCTAACCTTGGAAATATTAGAAAAGGGCATGCCTGTAATTGTCGTCTTGAATATGTGGGATGAGACTAAACATCAAGGCATCCACATAGATGTCGCTAAGCTGAAGGAAGCACTAGGAGTTTCAGTAATTCCTGTATGTGGTTTAACAGGCGAAGGCATAAAAGAATTGATCGTTCATTTGCCAGAGGCAAGGCCTTTAAAGGTAAAAATCTTTTCTGACAAACACAAGTGGGAAAGGATAGGCCGTATTATAGAAAATGTTCAAAGACTGACCCACCATCATCATACATTATTGCAAAGACTGGAAGAAGTCAGCATTAAACCCTTGACAGGGGTGCCTATAGCTTTAGGCATTATATACGCTGCCTTTTGCGCAATTCGCTTCATCGGAGAAAATTTAATAACTTTTATATTTGAACCTCTGTTTAATATATTATGGTTACCTTTGATGCTTAAATTAAGCACGTTTTTAGGTGGGACAAGCTTTTTGCATCATGTAGTTATCGGTAATCTTATAGGGGGGACTATAGATTTTGGTCAGTCATTCGGAGTTTTGACAACAGGATTGTTTGTGCCTGTAGCCATGGTGTTGCCTTATATACTGAGTTTCTATCTAATATTAGGGATTTTGGAGGATTTTGGATATCTTCCGCGCTTAGCAGTTATGGTAGATAACCTTATGCATCATCTAGGGCTTCACGGATATGCCATAATCCCTATGATGCTGGGACTGGGCTGCAATGTGCCTGGCGCATTAGCGATCCGGCTTTTAGAAGGCAGACGCGAAAAGTTTATAGCTGCTACTTTAATGGCGATTGCTGTGCCTTGCATGGCTCAGATCGCCATGATTGTGGGTCTGGTTGGGCAAAGAGGCGGGAGGCATCTGGCAGTTGTATTCATAACACTCTTTTTACTTTTAGTTATAAAAGGCTTAATTCTGAATAAGCTGATAAAGGGTTCGAGCCCAGAGATATTGATCGAGATCCCGCCGTATAGGCTGCCTCAACCGCTGGCAGTGTTCAAAAAACTCTGGATGAGAGTATGTGGTTTCTTGAAAGAGGCAGTGCCCTACGTGCTCTTAGGCATACTTTTTGTCAATATTCTCTACGCGTTGCATATAATAGAGTTTTTTGGCAAGCTCCTTGCGCCTCTTTTTACGAAAATATGGGGACTTCCCCAGGAGGCTATATCGGCCTTGATAGTAGGATTTTTAAGAAAGGATGTTGCAGTGGGAATGTTGGCCCCTCTTAATCTTAGTACCAAGCAGCTCATAATCGGCTCCACTATCCTGACGATTTATTTTCCCTGCATTGCGACCTTTGCAGTCTTGGTTCGCGAAATAGGGATAAGAGATATGCTGAAGGCAGCAGGGATTATGATTTTTATGGCATTGACAGTGGGAGCGATTCTTAATATGATATTGTAAAGGTGTAGTGGAGATGTTTAGCTATTACCCCTCTTAGATAGAGGGAAAGGAGGAAGGGATGACCAGGAGATTTGTTGCAGTTATGTTTTTAGTTTTTGCTTTTATCTTTACCATGTTATCCTCTGAGAGTTATGCAGAGACGCATGGAAAAATGAAGGGGCATGGCGGGGGTCTTGAGACGAAATTTTCCTATAAGGCTGGATTGATTCTCAAAAACCAGGAAGATCTAGGCCTTTCAGATGAACAGGCGAAGAAAATAAAAGAGCTGAAGATCGCTACCAAGAAGGATTTAATAAGAAAGAAGGCCGATATCGACATTTTAGCTATTGATATAAAATCAAAATTATGGGAAGAGACAGTCGATATAAACGCCATAAACGCCCTGATTGACAAGAAATATGAGATCAAAAAAATCAAGGCTAAATCCCTTATAGCTGCGTGTGCAGCGCTCAAAGAGATCTTAACAAAAGAACAGGTCAAAAAGCTCAGGACCCTTTACGGAAAATGTAAGGAGTAAAAGAAAAAGGTAACATCTTTCTTTTTAGGGCATTTAATGCGTAAAAAACTTTACAGCCGGAGCTCAAGAGTGTAAACTTTTTGTAGGAGAATTACTGATATGAAGGTATTGGGAATAAGCGGCAGCCCCAGGATAGGAGGAAATACCGATATCCTGCTTGATAAGGCGCTGGAAGGCGCAAGAACTAAAGGCGCAGATACAGAGAAGATCGTCCTGAATAATCTAAAATTTTCTCCATGTCAGGAATGTAAAGACATGAAGGACAATGAAGATTGTATTCTCCATGACGACATGCAAAAGATATACGAAAAGATCAGAAACACAGATGCCTTAATCCTGGCATCTCCTATATTTTTTGGAAGCCTTAGCGCCCAGACCAAGATGATGATAGACCGTTTCCAATGTATCTGGAGGGCAAAGTACATCTTAAAGAAAGATATAGGGTTTAAGAAGGCAAAGGGCGCGTTTATTTCTGTTTCAGGGGCTGACAGGAAGGATTTTTTTGACAATGCAAAGTCAATAGTCCGGAATCTGTTTGCGGTCATTAATGCGGACTATACAGAGGAACTTTTTTGCCCTGGCGTAGATGAAAAAGGGGCTATATTAAGGCGCCCTGATTGTTTAAAAAAATCCTTTGAGTTGGGTGCAAGGATTGTCGGATAATAGCTTTCTTAAAAAACTAGACATGCCCAATGCGACCTGAAGGATCCGGAAAGATATTTATAAATAGATAGAAAGGAAGGTGCATTATGAAGGTCACGGTTAGATACATGTTAAGGCCTGTAGCTCATTGTAAAGAGGGCTGTTGTAGCTGCTCCCGGGGCATGAGCCTAAACTGCCTTTCTACACTATGCAGACGTTCTGGTCGGGTCTATCCCAATAGGATACCTATGTACCCAATTTTATCTTGCTAAATACCTACCTATCTGATAAAATTATTCACAATGAATAAAAAGGTAAAATACTACATTGATTCAAGCGGGGAATTTGTAATAGAAAACTATAACCTCGCAGGGCCTTTTTCTAATTTCCTGCCAGGTATAGCAGGTTTATTTGGCATACCCATGTGGGCATTCTATGTAAATAGGGCCCAATGTATCTGCAGTTTCGGTATCAAAAGTAAAGACAGCCCTATCATGGAATTTCTTCCCGCAAACAGGGCCTATCAGCTTGCTGCATTGCAAGGCTTCCGCACATTTATAAAGATAAAAAACAAGAAAAGGTCTATTTTTTATGAGCCGTTTCGCAGTCATCTGAGGAACGGTTTTTTTTCTGGGAACCAGAAAATGTTTATAAGCTCCCATGAGCTCAGGCTGCTTGAAACTGTTCCCGCGATGGGTATAGAAATAGGTGTGAACTATTTTACGATACCAAACGAGCCCTTTGCCGCGCTTGCGAGGACCGTGACTATTAAAAACATATCCAAAAAAGACCTGAGCATGGATATACTGGACGGGAGCCCTCTTATCATACCTTACGGCGTATCCAACTTTTTCCTACAGAAAATGAGGCGCACGGTTGAGGCATGGATGCTTGTTGAAAATCTGCAGAAAGACGCCCCGTTCTACAGATTAAAGGTTGATCCTAAGGATGTCTCGGAAGTCGTTTTCATTAATGAGGGCAATTTTTATTTAGCCTCATTGAGCGATTCGGGAAAGCAAAACAAGCGTCTTCCTGTTTTTGTTGATCCGGGCCTGATATTCGGGGAAATAAACGATTTTTCTTATCCTGTGCATTTTGTAAATAAGCCCAAGTTCAATGTCCCTCCTGTGCAGATGGGGCAGAACAAGCTTCCGTGCGCGATGGCATTTACGTCTTTTAAGCTTAAAAAGGGTAGAGAAAAGGCTATCTATTCTCTTATAGGACATATGAGTTCAAAAGAAAAGCTGAATTCTTTAATTCCCCATTTGAGCAAAAAGCAGTTTTTTATAGATAAAAGGACCGAGAATAAAAATATTATACACCAACTGCAGGATACTATTTTTACAGCTTCAGGCGAAAAAAGATATGATTTTTACTGCGCCCAGACTTTTCTGGACAATGTCTTACGCGGGGGTTATCCGATAAGTTGCGGAAAGGATTCTCATATATTCTATGCTTATTCCAGGAAGCATGGGGACCTGGAGAGAGACTATAACAGTTTTTATATAGATCCAACTTATTTTTCACAGGGAAACGGAAATTTCAGGGACATGAACCAAAATCGAAGAAATGACGTATTTTTCAATCCGGACACAAAAGATTCTAATATACTGCATTTTTACAACCTACAGCAGGCAGATGGCTTTAATCCCCTGGTTTTGCATGGCACAAGTTTCAGGGTGAAGGAGCCTGCAAAGTTAAAAGATGCGCTCAGGGGCAAAGTCAGTGAAAAAGATATCAAGAAATTGGAAGATTTACTATTAGACGTATTTACCCCTGGCAGATTGTTTATGGATGTGGAGAGATTCGGCATAAGACTGAAATCCTCTTGGGACGAATTTTTGAACGAGATTTTAAAAAATTGTGAAATAATATATGATGCCGAACACGTTGAAGGATTCTGGATAGACCACTGGACATACAATCTGGATTTGGTGGATAACTTTTTGTCTCTGTATCCGGAGAAGTTAAAAGAAATACTGCTGGATAAAAAAGAGTTCACTTTTTATGATAATGTTTTCTCTGTGAAGCCGAGGGCAGAGAGGTATTTGTTGAACGGTAAAAATAAGGTCAGACAATATCGTTCGCTAATGTGTGACATTAAAAAGGAATCTCTTTTAAGGAAACGCCATAGCGATATTTATGTCATGAGAACGCGCCATGGGGAAGGGGAGATTTATAAAACTACACTTCTTGTAAAACTCTTGTCTCTGACCGTGAATAAGTTGTCTTCTCTGGATCCTTTTGGCGTGGGGATCGAGATGGAGGCCGATAAGCCGGGATGGTGCGATTCCATGAATGGATTGCCTGGCCTTTTTGGTTCTTCCACGCCAGAGGTTTTTGAATTAAAGAGGCAGATTCTGTTTATATCGGATTCAATAGAAAGCTTAAGTCTGGCAGATAGCTATAAGGTTAGAATGCCTGAGGAACTATTCGATTTTTTGAAGAAGACCCACTCCCTTATTGAAGCGCAGTCAAAGATTCTAACGAAAAAGAGGGATTTTTATTTTTGGGATAAAGCCAACTCTTTAAAGGAAAAATATAGACAAAGAGTGAGGTTTGGTTTTAGTGGGATTGAAAAATCCATTAATTTACCTGAATTAAAAATAATATTGAAAGATTTTCTTTCAAAGGTAGAGTTGGCCGTTAAGAAGGCCTACATCCCGTCCAAAAAGACATATGCCACATATTTTATAAATGAGGTTTTAAAGTTTAAATATGTTAATAGACGCGATCCAGTCAGCAGCCTTCCTTTAGTAAGGCCAACCGTGTTCAAGAGCAGAAGGGTCCCGTTGTTCCTTGAGGGCATTGTGCGAGCCATGAAGGTAGAAAAGGATGCAAAAAAGGCAAGGCTCTTGCATTCGGCTTTGAAAAAGACAGGGATCTATGACAGGAAGTTGAAGATGTATAAGATCAATGAATCCCTGGAAGGACTTTCAAAGGAAGTGGGGCGTTCCAGCATATTTACCCCAGGGTGGTTAGAAAACGAATCCATATGGCTGCATATGGAATATAAATATATCTTGGAGATTTTAAAGGCGGGCCTTTATAAGGAGTTTTTCGAGGAGATGAAGAATGTTTTGATACCATTTCAGGATCCGGAGGTTTACGGCAGGAGTGTTTTTGAAAATTCGTCTTTTCTGGTCTCCAGCGCCTTCCCGGATAAAAGGCTGCACGGCAAGGGTTTTGTAGCAAGATTAAGCGGTTCAACAGCAGAAATGCTCAGCATGTGGTTATTGATGAGTATTGGCCCAAAACCATTTTTCCTGAATGAGAACGAGGAATTGAATTTGAAGTTTAAGCCGATATTGCCAGCCTGGCTCTTTACGAAAAAGACGCAGAACGGATTCCCGAAGAACACTTACGCGTTTAAATTTTTAGGCAAAACAGTAGTAGTTTATCATAACCCCAGGATGAGAAATACGGTGGGTAAGAATTCCGTCAAGACGCGTTTTATCGTCCTTAGACATGATGACGGAAGAAAGATCGAGATAAAAAGAGATATTATAGGCCCTTCTTATTCGCAGGATATAAGGGATAGAAAGATAAAGAAGATCGACATTTATTTGGGATAACCCCCCCCAGAGGCTTTATTAAAAATGGACAACACCTTAACAGCTTTATATATTACTGCGGCTACGATAGGTTTTATGCACACTGTCTTCGGGCCTGATCACTATCTTCCGTTTGTCATGATGAAACAGGCAAGAAAATGGTCTTTAATGAAAACGGCCATGTTAACGCTTCTTTGCGGCTTCGGTCATATTATGAGCTCTGTTATTATTGGGGCCTTAGGAGTTATTTTTAGCATTAACGTGATGAGATTAGAGATATTGGAAGCCTTTCGCGGTAACCTGGCAGGATGGGCCTTGGTCGCATTTGGGTTTACTTACTTTATTTGGGGATTGCATATGATGTTAAAGAATAAACCCCACGGGCACTTTCATGCTCATGCAGATTACACAAACCATTCACATAGCCATTCCCATACAAGCGAACATGTCCATGTTCATGACGGAGAAGCAAAGAAAAGCATTACACCTTGGGTGCTCTTTACAATCTTTATCCTCGGTCCTTGCGAACCATTGATACCGATTCTTATGTATCCGGCAGCGAAGGATAGCATTGTAGGGGTAATCGGGGTAACAGCAATATTCGGCATAGTGACAATTGTTACTATGCTTAGCATTGTGATAATCTCGTCTCTAGGGATGAAGCTTATTCCATTGAGGAGGCTTGAGCGTTATACCCATGCCTTAGCTGGTGGGGCGATATGCCTTTGTGGCCTGGCTATCCAGTTTTTTGGATTGTAAGACACTCTAGTAGCCGAGGTTCTTTAACGCAAAAGGATCCCTTCTCCAGTTTTCATAGATCTTTACCCAGAGGCCCAAAAAGACCTTCTTCTGCAAAAAATTTTCTATTTCCTTTCTAGAAGATTCTCCTATTTTTTTGAGCATCCGGCCTTTCTTGCCTATCACTATACCTTTTTGACTTTTTCTTTCCACGTATATAGTGGCCCTTATGGAGCACATCTCGTTATTTGATTTATCCTTTTTTTCTTTTATCTCGTCGATACTCACGGCTATGGAGTGGGGTATTTCCTGCCGGGTTAATTTCAGCACATTCTCTCTTATAAATTCCCGCACAAAGAATCTTTCGTTTTTATCGGTTAGCTGGTCTTCGGGAAAGAAGGGAAAGCCTTCGGGCAGGTATTCCAGAATCTTTTTAAATACGATATCAGTGCCGTCTTTTTTAGATGCCGATATGGGGATTATCTCTTTAAAAGAAAAATTTTGAGCCTGCTCGATAATAGGAAGTATCTGTTGTTTATTTATTTTGTCGATTTTATTTATGACTAAAAAATTTATTTTTTCGAAAGATAACTCTTGGAAGATTCTCTTGTCTTCTTGGGTAATGCCGCTATATGCCTCGATCAAGACAAGCACGATGTCTGCTTCAAGTATGGTCGAGGAGGCCCTGCGCACCATTGATTTTCCGAGGAGCGTTTTTGGCCTATGCATACCGGGCGTATCCACGAAGATTACCTGAAAATCTTTGCCGGATATTATGCCCTGTATGTTATCCCGCGTCGTTTCTGGTTTTTCAGAGATGATGCAGAGTTTTTCCTTTACAAGGACATTGAGGAGCGTGGATTTTCCGACATTAGGCCTACCTATTATGGATACCCGTCCAGCTTTAAACATGGGTATATTATACTAAAAAACAGAAAAGTTACAAGGAGGTTAAGTCTCGTGTCTTGCTATCCTGGTATTTTTGTCATTGATTAATTTGTCAAGTCAAAGATGGCGTGCTAATATATTGCTAAGCATAAAGCTTATAACAAGGGAGGTTATTATGAAGGCTTTTTATTTTGCGATAATTACGGCAGTTATTTGGGGTATTGTGCCTGTGTTGGAAAAGATGGGTCTTAGTAAAATCGAGCCTTTGGCAGGGCTTCTTGTGCGCTCCTGCGGCATAATAATAGGCGTTTTCATTTTGGCGGTATTTAATAACCAGGCCTTGAAGATTGCCTTAAAAGCAGATTTGCACACAGTAGGGCTCTTAGTGCTCAGTGGGCTTATGGCAAGCATCTTTGCCCAGATATTTTTCTATAATGCGCTTAAGACAGGAGAGGCCTCAAAGGTCGTGCCTATAGCTGGGACATACCCGCTGGTGTCATTTCTATTGGGGATTATTTTTCTGGGGGAGAGTTTTACTATTAATAAAGCAAGTGGCGTGATACTTGTGATGGTAGGATTATTTTTACTGAGATGAGGTGTCTTTGTCGATCTTTTTTATTACATTTTTTCGATACTTGCTTAGGTCAAAGATGACTTCCAGATCGCCGTCCGAATCAGTATCTCTTTCAACCTTTATTGCCTTACCATTTCTATATTCTATTCTTTGATCTATTACACCGTCGTAATCTTTGTCTATCTCGAATTTTGCGCGCTGGCCGTATTTGTGTTCGGTATACATGTCTGGTTTTCCATCAAAGTTTAAATCGATTTCTGTGCGTCTTTCTCCTTGCTTTTTGTAAAATATCCAGAGATCCAGCTCGCCGTCGTAATTTCTGTCGGTTTCTATTTTTACAGGTTTCTCATTTTCATAGTATAGCCAGTAGTCGGTTTTTCCGTCATCATTTTTGTCTTCCTTTTTGATTTCTGCAGCGCTTGCCGGCAGGGTGAAGAGCAATAATAGCGTAGTGATATAAAAAATTAATGACTTATACATATTTGCCTATTTCGTAAAATTATGATAAAATCCTTTTTATACCCAATATTATACACAAATTAGACTTGATCTGCAATACTAAAGGTCGGATTATATGAATGGTGTTCGCGTTGCAATCGCGCAATTAAATACGGTCGTGGGGGATGTGTCAGGAAATACACAAAAGATATTGTTCTGCATAGAGAAGGCAATAGAAAAAGATTCAGATCTTATTGTGTTTCCAGAGCTTGCCCTGACTGGTTATCCGCCAGAGGATTTGCTTCTAAAGCCTTATTTCATAAAGGAAAATCTTAAATGCTTAAATAGGATTGCAAAGACTACAAAAAATATAATAGCTGTGGTGGGATTCGTAGATAAGGATAAAGGCGGTATTTATAATAGCGCAGGAATCTTATCAAATAATACTATTTCATATGTGTACCATAAAAGGCATCTGCCTAATTATGGCGTGTTTGATGAAAAGAGATATTTTAAACGCGGCTCGGGCGAGACCCTTGTTCTTAAGGCCAGGGATTTTTCTTTTGCTGTAAATATATGCGAGGATATTTGGATTTCAGAAGAAGGAACGCAAAAAGGGTCCTTGTTTCAGGCGGACTTTTTAATTAATATTTCAGCGTCCCCTTATTATCTGGATAAGATTAAAGAGAGAAGGGATGCCTTGCGCAAGAATGTTAGAAAGATTAAATCGCCTATCGTATATTGCAATCTTATAGGAGGCCAGGATGAGCTGGTATTTGATGGTAGGAGCATGGTCTTCGATGGAAAGGGTAGCCTTATTGCGAACGCAAAGGCCTTTGAGGAAGATTTGATAATAGTCGATTTACCAATCTATTCTAAGAGATATGTCAAAAGGGGTAAAGGGACAAAGATAGTTTCTGTAGATTATAGGAGCAAGAAAAACAAGACCCGCCTAAGCAGGCGAGGGCTTATTAAGGACGTGAAGAGGGTTGAAGAAGTGTATTTGGCCCTTATTTTAGGTGTGCAGGATTATGTGAGAAAGAACAATTTTAGGAAGGTCGCTCTTGGCCTCAGTGGCGGTATAGATTCGGCATTGGTAACCTGTATTGCGGTGGATGCGCTTGAGGAGACAAATGTACTGGCTATATCCATGCCGTCAGTATATTCTTCCAGCGCTACACAGGATGACGCTGAACGGATTTCTAGAAATCTTGGTATAAGATTTGTAAAGATTCCCATAGATGATATATTTAATGCCTATAATAGTACATTAGGCCCCCATTTTATGGGCATGAATCCTGACGTAACAGAGGAAAATATTCAAGCAAGGATTCGTGGTAATGTCCTGATGGCGTTTTCAAATAAATTCGGCTACCTTGTGTTGAATACGGGAAATAAAAGCGAGACCAGTGTTGGATATTGCACATTATATGGCGATATGGCAGGCGGTTTTGCGGTGATCAAAGATGTGCCTAAAAGCCTCATTTATGAATTAGCCAGGTATGTAAATAATAAAAAGGGAAGAGGTCTTATCCCGGATAGTGTTTTTAAGAGACCTCCTTCTGCAGAATTGAGGCCTGGCCAGGAGGATCAGGACACATTGCCCTCTTATGGCTTACTTGACAGAATAATCGATTTGTATATTGAAAAAAATAAGACATTTGGCTACATCGTAACCAAGGTTGGTCATAAGGATGTTGTAAGAGATGTCTTGAGGATGGTAGATAGAAATGAGTACAAGAGGCGCCAATCTGCACCTGGCATAAAGATTACCCCTAAGGCGTTTGGGAAGGATAGACGCATGCCAATCACGAATAAATTTAGCCCGCTCCCTTAAAAATAAGGGTTTAAGGATGTGATATATGAAAAATAGGACTCATGTTATAAGTACGGTTGCCAGGGTCAACAGGTATTTGATTATGATGAGTTTATTTTTTCTTGTATATTTTCTGCTCAAGACAAACGTGGATATTATTTTGTTTTTACTGGCGCTTTCATATGCGTCCTTTGCGCTTCTTTCATACAGGCATCTTATAGTGACCAATGCACTTGCTGTTGAACTAGAGCGCGCAAAAATCGCCCTTAAAGATGTCTCAAGCCAGGCTCGTGAGATGCACCCGGATTAAATGTTTAAACGTCTCCCTTTTCTTTTAATACCACTTTTCTTTTTAAGCGTCTTTAGTTTTGCTTTTGCAAAACAGGACGTTCCTTTAACCGCGGATGCCGCGATCCTGATGGACCCGTGGACTAAAAGAATTTTATATTCTAAAAACCCTCATATCAAACTCCCTCTTGCCAGCACTGCAAAGATAATGACAGCGCTTGTTGTTTTAAAAAAATCTTATCTTAAAAGAAAGGTGGTTGTCAGCAGATTTGCAAGTTCCATGGAGCCTTCAAAGGTGCATATTAAGGAAGGAGAGGTATATCTTACGGAGGATTTACTTAAGGCGCTTCTGTTGAATTCAGGAAATGATGCCAGCGTTGCTTTAGCCGAAGGCGTCGCTGGTTCAGAGGAGAATTTTGTAAAGATGATGAATAGGATGGCCAGGGCAATAGGGGCAAAGAATACGAATTTCAGGAATTCAAACGGATTGCCTGCAGAAGGCCAGTATTCAACCGCGTATGATTTAGCCCTTATGGTGAGAGAGGCGATGAAATACAAAGATTTCGTTGATACTATAAATATAAAAGATGCAGAGATAGAAGAGCTTAATGCTAAAAGGCGTATAAAATTAAAGAACCATAATAAGGCCTTATGGAAGGATGGAGTTTATCTGATATTAGGCAAGACCGGTTATACTAAAAAAGCCAGACATTGCTTTGCCGGTTATATTCAATATAATAGATGGCGTAAGGTGATAGTGGTGACGCTTAAGGGCAGGAAGATGTGGTCTGATCTTGAATCATTGGCAAAAGAAAGGTTTTAAAAACTAATGAAGAGATTTTTATCTTTATGCACAGTATCAATTTTGATTTTGTTATTTGTTCAGGCTTCCTACGGCGCTCCGGCGTACGGCACTCATATGCCTGAAGAGCGCCATTGGACATGCGGCTTAGAAGTTAATTCTTTAATAGATAGGAACCTGGACAATGATGAGGGCGGAACGAATGGAAACAGGTATTTTTTGACATGTTCTTATGGAGTGTTTTCGTGGTTTTCCTTTGATGGGAAGATAGGCATTGGCGACGTGAATTGGGACAGGTCAAGAGGAGCAGGCTTGAATTATAGCACTAATTTCGCAGGCGCGTATGGTTTTAGGATAAAAGGTCCGGAGAAAGAGGAGTGGGGCATAAAAAGTGTGGCTGGATTTCAGCATATAAGCGTTCATCCTGAGGCCAGGAACCAAGGCGGTAATAAGAATGAGAGCATAATAGACGACTGGCAGTTTTCCACGGTCGTCTCTAAAGATGTCGGAGATTTTGTTCCGTATTTGGGGGCCAAATACGGAACCCTAGATTTTATAAAGAGGACGAACGAGGTTGACAGAAAACGCATAAAGGCAGAAAAGAATTACGGCCTTATTGTAGGATTGGATTACTGGTTAAACGGGAGGACAAAGTTAAACTTAGAAGGCGCCTTTCTGGATGGAGAAGAGATTGCCCTGGGGATTAGCTATGATTTCTGATTAGGATGTCGTTAAAAGCGTTTTTTAGATAGTATGTTTCGGGCGGGTTTTTGAAATACATCTTTATAAATCTACCAGCCTCGTTTAAATCATTAAAGAATAAAAAAGGAAGATTTTTGTTTTTGTATAAATGGGCCCTCTTTGAGATAAATCCCAGCCTGGCCTTTAACATAGCCTTTGCGACCATATAAGCCCTGTGTTCTCCCGCAAGACAGCCTCTTTTCTTAATTTCTTCTATGGTATTTCTTGGACCTTTCATTTCGGACATCTTGTCCATGAAGCGTTTTTCGCCAAGCCCTTTTCCAAAACCTTCTTCCAGGCCCGCCTTTACAAGGATCAGAGAATTATTTTTTAAAACGCACTTTCTTGTATTTGTTATATAGTTGAACGCGCGGGATGCCTGATACATATTTACGGTCTTCGGTTTAGGCACTTCGCATATTACCACATCAAATTTTCTTTTTATTTTTTTCTCGAAAGTCTTGTGTGAATACCGGATCGCCTTTTTAAAAGAAGACCCTGGTTTTCCGCCAAATATCCTTAATAGACGTCCATTTTTGTCATTTATTATGTTTATGGAGTATTTGATGGGGAGGGGACGAGCTGCTTCCTGTATAAAATCTCTGAAGGGATTTTGTCTTATTGAGCATATCCTTGTAGCGGGGTAGTCTAGGAATCTGGGGTGATGAGTAGCGTTTATTGTTTTTTCACCCGCAAGCCCTATTGATATTACCTTTACGCCGCCGCTATACCCCGCGTATAGATGCGGTTCTACAACGCCCACCGTTATTAGTGAGCCAGCGTCCTTTATTTTTTTATTGAGGTAGACAGGTATACTTTTTTGTGTCTTTCCAAAATACGCAACATGATTTTTTCTATGGTTGTGACTAGTCACCTTTATTTTATTTATGATGGCTCCTAGGTTTTTTCTTATCTCTTTTTTCGTAGGCTGCCTGTGAAGTCCTGTGGCTATTATTATCTCTATGTCCTTATACGGTACGCCTTGGGCCTTTAATTTTTTTAAGAGCGCCGGAAGTATCTTTTTAAGATGGGCTTCACGCGTAAAATCAGGCACTGCAATAATGGTTTTCATAGTTTTCTTTTATTTCCCCAGCCTTGCCTGGAGAACGTATGGTTAGAACAAGAGTTCTTTAGGAAATATATTGCCAAGCCCTAGTATGCATGCCGGGTCCAGGGATTTTTTAAGCATTGCCATTTGCTCAAGGGCCTTCCTGCCATACATGGCTTCCAGAAATGGGTGCTTTAGTTTTCCTATGCCGTGTTCTGCCGAAACAGTTCCTCCAAGGCCCACAGCCTTTTTAACAAAGTCCATATACACAGAACGGCTTTTTACAAATTCTTCTTCTGTCTTTGGGAGCATATTTACATGCAGATGGCTTTCGCCTATGTGCCCGAATATCACGAAGTCAATCTTAGAAACAAGGAGTTTCTCTTTATAAAATTCGAACATCTCAGGAAAGTTGGGTTCCGGCACAGCTATGTCTGTCCCGACCTTTGGAAGCTTATTTCTTTTTACGATTTCATTTATCATTTCAGGCAAGGCGTGCCTGAACTCTCTCAATCTTTCCCTTTCTTTATCGCAATCAGCGAAGTAGGATTCTTCTGTAAAGGCATTATGTTTTTTAAGCAACTTCACCCATAAGTCTATAAGTTTATCCCCGTATTCTTTTTTATAGTCCTGTTCAAAATAGACCATGGCCGTCGAAGCCTTTGGCATATTTGAGAATTTATTACGCAATAACTTCAATGAGTTGACGTCCATATATTCTAAAGAGAGGGCTTGTTTGAGCCTAGCGTCTTTTACGAAATTGAGCGCGTTTTTTTCAGAAGGGAAAAAGCTGAAAAAACTCATTGTTTCATCTGGTTTTTTGCCGAGAGCAATATCCGCTTCCAGGATGAACGCAAGCGTTCCTTCGTGCCCAATAAATAGATCTACAAGATCCATATTATTTTTTATATAGTAACCAGCAGCATTTTTTATGTCAGGCATTGAATACTGCGGAATTTTTATCTTTATCTCTTTATTTTTCAACTTCATGGGAAAGATGCCGCCTTTATTTATAAAAGTTGTCCCGCGCTTTATATCGACAATATCTCCTGTAGGAAGAACAACCTTTAGTCTCTTTATGTAATTACGCGTAGGCCCGTATTTAAGACCTTTTGCGCCTGATGCATTTGTAGATATTGTGCCTCCCGCAAATGCATTTGGCTCTGTAGGGTCAGGAGGATAGGTAAGGCCTTTTTTGGAAAGATCTGTTTGCAGTTCGGATAGCCTTACTCCAGACTGGAGCGTTGCAGAGAGATTTTTTTCGTCAATAGCAATGATTTTATTAAGGGAGTCTGTGGCGAGTATTGCGCCTCCGAACGGGACCCTGGCGCCCGTTACTCCTGTGCCGCCCCCGGATATCGTCATAGGTCTTTTTTTGCCGGTGGCGTCTTGCAGTATATCGACAACGTCTTTTTCATTTTCCGGGAATATGACTTCCTCTGCATATCCTCCCAGAAGCCCGGATTCGTCTTCAAAATAAGACTTGATAATGTCTTTATCGCGTTTTATAATCATAACTATAATTTACCATAGTGGAGAGATAAAGTAAATATAAGGATAGCGGTACTTGCCATACTGATACTATTTGGCGTAATGTTTGCCACCATACAGGATGATCCATCTATTTAATACCCTAATCGGAATATTGGCAGGTATATTTAGCGGTTTTTTTGGTATAGGCGGAGCAGTAGTGCTGGTTCCAACACTTGTATGGCTGTTTAAATTTCCACAGCATTATGCGCAGGGTACAGCCCTTGCAGCGCTCTTGCTTCCTGTCGGCATCTTGGCCGTTATTAAATATCATCAGGCAGGAAACGTAAATATAAAGGTAGCTTTGTTTATAAGTCTAGGTTTTTTTATAGGCGGTTTTATAGGTGCCAGCATTGCGCACCAATTGCCGCATCTACTTCTCAGAAGACTTTTTGGAGTTTTGCTTTTAGGGATTTCAATATACATGCTGCTGGGGAAGTAAAAATGTTACGAGTTACAAAAGGACAAGCAGGATGGACATTAGTAACTAGCGCCTGTTTCTTTCGAGGTTAGCGACCAATAATTATGATATTATCCAATCCTTTTACACCGCAATCAGGCTGGGAACCGCGAATATTTGGCGGAAGAGAAGAAGAGCTTTCTTCGTTTATGTCCAATTTACAGGACGCGGCATCGAAAAGATTGAATCACTTAGTCCTCTTGGGAGAATGGGGAATAGGTAAGACCTCTCTTTTGAAACAGTTTAAAAGAATTGCGCAGGAAGAAGGCTACCCGGCGTGTTTTTGCTCTATTTCCAGATTTACCAAAAAGGACAGGCCTTTGGACGCTGTCTATCTTATTGCCGAGGAAATGCTTATGGGCTTTCCCGGACTCAGCATAGATTCAGAACAGTTTTTGAGGATATTTTCCAGGAAGAAATCTCTCTTACAGGCGCAATCTCAATTTACAAAGTTTTTGCTTGAACTATGGAAGGCTCAAAAAGCCAGATTGGCAGTAGTTTTATTGGATGATTTGCAGAATCTCTCGCCTATCTCCAATACCATAGATATTCTCAGGGCTGTATTAAGCAAGGAAGAAATTATCCGCGAGACCAGATTTTTGTTTGTACTCTCTTCGACGCCAAATGGCTGGTCAGCTTTTTTAGACAAACACGACCCTGTTGGCAGGTTTTTCAGGAAGCGGTTGAGTGTGCGAAATCTAACGAAGGCTGATGTCATGGATACTGTACATAAGACCCTGGAGAATACAGGTGTTAATTTTGATGATGTCATAACGGAAAGGATATTTGAATATACAGACGGCCATCCTTATGAGGTGCAGTTATTATCCAGCCATCTTTACGATGGCCAGATAGAGGGAAAGGTATCCGGATCTACATGGGATAACGCGCTCAATAATACCCTCAAGGAGCTGGGCAGGGATTATTTTAATAGCCTGCTTGCAAGGGCGAGCGAGAGAGAAAAGGATTTACTGAAGATATTAGCTGAAGAAAAGAGGCCGCTTTCAATAAAAGATTTTAGAACGATGATGATAGTCGGAAGGCATGCCAAAAAGTTTCCCATCGCTAATATAAAGAATTTTCTTTATAGGTTGAACGAGAAGGGTATCGTAGCAAGGGATCGAGAAGGTAGTTTTGATATATCGAATCGCATGTTCAGGGAGTTTGTCTTAAAATTCAGTTGACAATTAAAGGCGATTTGTATATTGTATATTATGCTGTTGTTTACCCTGTCATAGTAGAGTAATATATAAACGACAGAATACGAGATGTTAGACCGGGACAAATCAGGAGGAAAGACATGAAAGTTAAAGTGGATGCAGAATTATGCGTTGGTTGCGGTTTGTGTGTAAATACATGCTCAGATGTCTTTGAGATGAAGGACGATAAAGCTATTGTAAAGACAGAAACTGTTCCTGCCGAGAGCGAAGATAGCTGCAGGCAGTCAAAGGACGAATGTCCTGTTGAGTCGATAATCATAGAATAATTCAAGAAAATAGTTAGAAAAAAACGAATGCCAACCTTGGGCCTTCTCCTGTTGTGCGGCACGTGCCTGGGCATGAGAGATGGCCTTTTTTAATTGTTTTTAGACAGGATTTTTCTAAAGCAGAATACAGCAAGAGATATGATGCTTATCCATGATATAAAAAGAATTAACCAACCTGCTAGATTCATATTTTATTCCTCAGATTTAAGTAGACACCGTATTGCAACGCACTTTATATGGCCCTATTCGATCTTTTCCGCCACGCAATCTTTACCATAATACCCAGGCTTAAAATCATTCCCAAAAGCATAAGCCTTATTCCTAATACATATGGTTTATCGATTTTATTTACGCCTTCCATTAATATGGTGGGTATGCCCTCCTGAAAAAACCAAAAACCCAAGATGAAAAATAAAAAAAGAGGCGTTACATACCTTATTATGAATTTATAGATCTTGGGTATTTTAAGGTCTGCTCCGTGATGGATTTCCTCCCATGCCTTTTCTATTCCAAATATCCAGCCAAACAGAATAGTTTCTACAGTAGCAAAAAGCACGAGACAAAATGTCCCGCCCCAAAAATCCAGCTCTTTTACAGCACCGTGCTTAAGGAAAAATATAGCTGGCTGACAGAGTATGAATGATATTATGCCGAAAACTATAACAGCCTTTTTCTTTGAAATATTGAATTCATCTTCGAGGAATGCGATGCTGGGCTGAGCGAGCGAAACAGAGGATGTAATGCCTGCCAGAAAAAGTAGAAAGAACCATAGGCATCCGAAAAAGGCGCTTAATGCAATTTTCTGAAATACAAGAGGCATTGTTATGAATCCGAGATTGAACGCCCCGCCGGAGGCAATATTCTGTATTTGATGTGGACCGAAAAATACATAGGCGGCCGGGATTACAATGGAAGACCCGATTATAATCTCTGCAAACTCATTAGTACTTGCGGCTGTTAGCCCCGACAAGGCAACGTCGTCTGTCTTTTTAAGATAGCTTGCATAGGTAAGTATTACGCCTATGCCTACGCTGAGCGTAAAGAATATTTGACCAGCTGCCGCAAGCCAGACCTTTGCGTCTTTGAGCGCGCTGAAATCAGGATTCCACAAAAAACCCAACCCGTTCATTGTATTCCAGTGTGGCCTTGACGGATCAGGCGCGCCAAGCGTTAAGACCCTTATGGCTATTATAATGCCAAATATAAAAAGCATCGGCATTGCGATTTTGCAAAGTTTTTCAATGCCCCCTGATATGCCCTTATAGATAATGAAAATATTTATTGCAAATGTGATGAGAAAAAATAGATAGGCGTATTGGATGCCTGAGAAATGCTGATTTTTTTCAATACCCTGAAATGCCCTGAGGAGCGAGAGCATGCTTTCCTGGTCGGTGGCTGGCCCGTATTTTCCTAGAACTGAGAATACGGCATAGGCAAGGGTCCATGAAGCTATATAGTTATAATAGATAAAGATGACCAATGGGCCGAATATGCCTATTACACCAAAATATTTTATGAACCTATTTTTCTCCCACATGGTGTGGAATATCCCAGGGGCTGTACCGTGGCCGAATCCTCCGCCGAACCTTCCAACAGTCCATTCTATCCACATGAGAGGGAGGCCAAGAAGAAGGAGCGAGATAAAGTATGGTATCATGAACGCGCCGCCGCCGTTCTGTGCAGCCTGCACTGGGAAGCGCAAAAAATTTCCAAGTCCTACTGCGCTGCCAGCGACCGCCATTATAATGCCCAATCTTGTTTTCCATGCCTCACGCTTTTTCCGCATATAAAAAATTATACTTGGAGAATGGCTATATGTCAATTGCCTGTTTAACTAGCTTGATATATGGAATTGAGTCATCCTTCGAAGTCCGCCCCGGCGGACGGAGGAGGACGACCCTCCAGAGGCGGATTATCCATCGAAACTAGGACAAGGGTGGATAGCTTTTTGTCATTGACTGGTTTGTCAAGTTAGCAGGTTAACCTGAAAACTTGACATGTGAGAGAGATGGGTTAAAATGGTAAATGTAAATGAGGAGAGAATGTTATGTCGAGCTTTGAAAAATTCTATAAAGAGCTTAATCCTGAACAAAAAGAGGCAGTGGATACAATAAATGGGCCGGTGCTTATTCTGGCTGGCCCTGGGACAGGCAAAACACAACTTCTTTCTGTTCGTGCCGCGAATATCACGCGACAAAAAAAGGCCCTTCCCGAAAATATCTTAATACTCACCTACACAAATGCTGCTGCAAAGACCATGAAGGAGCGCCTTGCCAAGATCATCGGAGTAGAAGGTTACGATGTCGGGGTCTATACCTTTCACAGCTTTGCGAATTCCATAATACTGGATTCAGAAGAGGCAAGTAATTACATCCAGGAGAGGATTCAGATTACAGATATAGAGAGCATAAAGGCAGCAGAATATATACTCGATCATTGTAAGGGGCTTTCTGAAATCAGGCCTTTTAACGCGCCTTATACTTACGTGCGTGAGATACAGACGAGAATAAGCGAGCTAAAGAGAGAAGACATACCTCCGGCAGAATTTTTAAAGTATACTAAACAATTAAAATCAGATGGTGTGTATATCGAAGAAAAGCATATCCCGCGGATAAAGGCATTGGCCATTGTTTATGATCAGTATGAAAGACTTAAAGAAGGGAAAAACAAGGAAATATTTGACGAGCGCGGGAGATACGATTATGACGACATGATAATGATTGCCACGGGCGCATTGAGCAAAGAGCCTGTTCTTAAGAAAAAATATCAAGAGCAGTTTACGTATTTGATGGTGGATGAGTTTCAGGATACAAACGGCGCCCAGCTTAAGTTTTTATTTTCTCTTATGAAAGGCGCGTACTCCAATCTTTGCTGTGTAGGCGACGATGACCAATCTATTTACAGGTTTCAGGGCGCAAGCGTCGGTAATTTTAAAGAACTGAAGAAAAGTTTTAGGGCATTGAAGACGATTTCTCTTAAAAATAACTACCGTTCCGCAAAAGAGATTATAGACTTATCCCAGGACCTTATAAGCGATTTGCCTAAGGACGAAAGGACAGGCCGAAAAGAGCTCATCCCTATAAGAAACTTCAAAAATAAATCTATTGGATATTGCGAGTTTTCAACAGAAGAAGAGGAGATGTGTTTTTTGGTGGATAAGGTGATAGAATTCAAGGCTCAAATAGAATCTTCAAAGGAATCAAGTCCTGAAGAAAAAGAGCTTCCTTATAACAATATCGCGGTTTTGGTAAGAAAGAGAAAGCAGATCCTGAGAGTCATAGATGCATTTCTTCAGGCAGGGATTCCTTATGCTACAGACGGCAAGGAGGACATCAGGTCCGAAACGCGCGTAAGGCAGATGCTTGATATTCTGGAACTAGTGAGCATCGACCCTCAGGATTTTGAACAGAGAGACAGGGTTCTTTACAAGATTCTTATATCAGATTATTTCAGAATCCCGCATAAAGATATCCTGAGTTTCATTAATAGGGTAAACAGAAAAAAAAGAGCTAGAGAAAAACCAACGTTTTTGTCAGAACTTTTTAGCGATAAAGAGATAAAAGTGCCTCTTAAAGATGCCGCGGGCGTTGTAGACCGGCTTTTGAAAAGCGCCCCTTTTAAACCAGTCCATACAGTATTGATGGAATACATAAAAGAGGCGCGCATATATAGTTATATTTTAGAGAAATATGACAAGGATGATATCGTAAGGATAAGGGAATTGAGAGGCCTCGCTTCTTTTATCAACATGGTAAAGGAATATGATTTTTCAAGTCCGGGTATCAATCTAAAAGATTTTGTAACAGAGATAAAAACGCGGAATGAACACAACATGCCTATACAAGGACGGCTGGTTACAATGACGCAGAACGGAGTAAGGATCTTTACGGCCCATGGCTCAAAAGGCCAGGAATTTCATAGCGTGATTATTCCGTTTTGTCTACAGGATGCGAGCTGGCCTATAAAACCAATGCCCGACAAAATCCCGCTCCCGCCCGAACTACTTAAGACCATTAAAAGGGTGGATGATAAGGAAAAGATAAAGAAGCTGAGGTATTATGATGAGACAAGGCTTTTCTATGTAGCCATTAGCCGAGCCAAGAGCAATGTGCTTTTTACATCCAGCCCCCGGGAAAACAAGATTTCCAGCTCATTTATTCATCGCTTGGGTATTGAGGCAAAGGTGAATTCTTTTGGAGAAGAATCTGTGCTGTCAAAATCCTTGAAAAAGACAGATAAGACAGATCCTTTTATAGGCACTGGAGATATCCTGAAGGATCTTGTAGCGGATATGAGCTTGAATCCAACGAGTCTAAATAATTATCTATCGTGCAGAAGAAAATTTCTTTATGATAATGTCCTGATGCTGCCGTCTCCAAAAAAACAAAGTCTTGTATTCGGAAATGCGGTACATAGTGCCCTAGAATACATTTACAGACATTATATGAGAACGAACAGGTTTCCGGATTTTCAATTTTTTAAGGATAGATTTTTAGAGGAGCTAAAGTTCCAGGGGCCTGAGAAGGTCGTGGAGCTTCGTTGCATAGAGCAGTTCGCGGGATTGAGAAGATTTTTTGAAATGGCTTCTTCGAAGTCGATCAAGCCTTTAGGGTTAGAAAATCGCATGCCTGTAAATATAGATGGAATTATTTTTACTGGTAAGTATGATAAGCTGGAAATCGAGAGCGACAAAGAAGGTTTTGCCCGTGTAGTCGATTATAAAACAGGACAGCCGAGAAAACATGCAATGGGTATTTTAAAATCTAGAAGCCTGGAGGATGAGTCTTGCGATGATTACTTGCGGCAACTTGTTTGTTATAAACTTTTATACGAAAGAGATAAGACGCGCAAGGACAGGGAATTGCTTGTCAGCCATGGTGTGCTCGTATTTGTAGAGCCTGCAAAAGAAGACGTCAGAAGGTATAGCATAAAAAAAGGGGAACCTACTGAGTTTAAGGTGGAGCTTCTCGAAGATATGGTAGATGAGATGACCGGTATAATAGGGAATACATGGAGAAATATCCAGGATTTACATTTTGAAAAACTTACAGAACCTGATAAGAAAAAATGTTCATACTGTGATTTCAGCCATATTTGCTGGGGATAGGCCTTTTCTTTACTGCAGGTCTCTGATATAATTGTAATAAATATTGAGGATCTCTTATGAAAGGTATAGTTAGACTTACATTAGCTGTTTTTATAATAATATTTTTATTCTGCGGGTGCAACATAATCCCTAAATCAGTACAGTATCAGAAAGAGGAGGAGAAGATCGTGGGTAGCACCGATACTATCAGTCCTCGCGTAGAAGAGATTCAGGTCGTGCTTAATGCGCTTGGGTATGATATCGGCAACACAGATGGCAGAATGGGGCAAAAAACGCGCGAGGCAATAAGAGAATTTCAGGAATCAAGAGGCCTTAAAAGCATAGGTTATATAGACACGCTTACATGGAGGGAGATAGAAGACATACGAAGACTTCAAGAGGACCAGGAGTTAGAGAAAAGTTATACTATAAAGGTGAGAAGCCCATATTTAAAAGAGGAAGATGCTCCTCGTATTCAATTAGGAGTTGCTGCAAGAGATATACAAAGAGCGTTAAAGAAAGCTGGCTTTGATTCAGGCGCTATAGATGGTAAGATGGGACCTAGGACTCAACAGGCAGTAAAAGAATTTCAAAAAACAAAAGGGCTTGTGCCTGACGGAAAAGTCGGACCCAAGACATGGGCTGAACTGGGGAAATATTTGGAGAGATAGTTTTAACGCGCAAGTAGGCGTGATGTTAATAGCGGATAACTTGACACTTTTGTCGTTGAGGATTTCTCAAGTTAGGGTGTTGACAAAGGTTGTTCCGGGTGGTATAAAAAAGATGTTAAATATGTAAATGAGGGGGGAGTAGCTAAGATGGGTAAATATATTACTATTCTGGGTGGTATAATAAGTATCATTATAGGAATATGTGGTATGTGGGCTTGGTGGGGGACCTTTCGAGATCTTCTAAAGGGGGCTATACCTCCCATGCTGGTGCTTGGCGGATTGGCGGCGTTTTTTGCAGGCATAAGCGAGATAAAAGATTCTATGCAAACGAAGAAAGAAGAAAAAAAGTGAGTCTTTATTATTTTATCCTGAGCAAAGTCGAAGGGCTCAGGACATGCTTATCGAATGATTAGATGTAGTTATGCGGCTTAAATTTGGAATCGCTTGGTCAGGCTAAAAATACAAAGCTTAAAATACAAGATTTTGATTATTGGATAGGCCCGAGTAAATATAAGGGCCTATCTGTATTTATGGCAAGAGGAGATTTTTATGAATTATATTAAAACAGGCATATTGTTAATAATGCTTACCATGCTTTTTATATGGATAGGCGGTTATTTCGGCGGACAGATGGGGGCTGTGTACGCATTTATTTTCGCTGTTATTATGAATCTTGGAGCGTATTGGTTTAGTGATAAGATCGTGCTTAGTATGTACAAGGCCAAAGAGGTGACCAAAGAAGAAAACCCCGAGTTTTATAATATAGTAATGGAATTGACGGCTAACGCAAAACTTCCAATGCCAAAGTTATACATAACCCCACAATCCTCTCCAAATGCCTTTGCGACTGGACGCGATCCAAGGCATGCGGCGATTTGCGTAACGCAGGGGATATGGAGGCTATTAGACCGGGACGAATTAAGAGGCGTGATAGCGCATGAGCTTTCACACATCAAAAACAGAGATACATTGATAATGACTGTTACAGCGACTATCGCGGGCGCTATTACCATGCTTGCCACTTGGGCAAGATGGGCTGCGATATTCGGAGGTTTTGGCGGAAGAGGGGGAAGGAGCAGAGATAGCAATATATTTGGATATTTATTTATGTTGATAGTCGCGCCTATAGCAGCGATGCTTATACAACTTGCCATATCAAGGTCGAGAGAATATGCTGCTGATAAAAGAGGCGCTTATATATCAAAGAATCCCGCCGGGCTTGCTAACGCGCTTTTAAAGTTAGAAAAGAGCGCCAGGGCTTATCCTATGCAGGCAAGTCATAACACTGCTCATCTTTTTATTGTGAATCCTTTGTCAGGCAAAGGATTCCAAGCCCTTTTTAGCACACATCCGCCAGTTCAAGAAAGGGTGCAGCGGTTGAGAGATATGAATATAAATAACAGATAGATTTATTATTCGTTTTGTATAGCGCAAACTTAATCAAGAGAAGGAGGGTTGCATGCCAGATTTCAGTCTTAAGTACAGCCATGACATCAAAGAGATAAACCAAAAAGTGAAGGATTCCAGTCTTTTTGTACAGCAGCTTAATAGAGAGCTCGCAAAGGTTATTATTGGCCAGAGATATGTAATAGACAGGCTCATCATAGCGCTTCTTGCTAATGGTCATATATTGATAGAGGGCGTGCCAGGTTTAGCAAAAACCCTTGCCGTTAAGACGCTTTCAAAATCCATACAGACCAAATTCCAGAGGATTCAGTTTACGCCTGATTTATTGCCGGCGGATTTGATCGGCACGCTTGTATACAACCCAAAGGACGGGAAGTTTACCATAAAGAAAGGGCCTGTTTTTTCAAATCTGATACTTGCAGATGAAATAAATAGAGCCCCTGCCAAGGTACAGAGCGCTCTTTTGGAAGCGATGCAGGAACGTCAGGTGACCATAGGAGATAATACATTTATGCTGGATGACCCGTTTTTAGTCCTTGCTACTCAAAATCCGATCGAGCAGGAAGGGACATATCCGCTTCCAGAAGCACAGGTAGACCGTTTTATGTTGAAGATAAAAATAGAATATCCTGATAAAAAGGAGGAAAAAGAGATTATGGAGCGCATGGCGGGTCATGAGCCAGCCGAGGTAAATCCTGTAATCTCTCCAAAGGATATTATAAAGGCGAGAGAGATTGTTGGCGAGATCTACATGGATGAAAAGATAAAAGATTATATAGTAGATTTAGTTTATGCAACCCGAACCCCTGAAGAATACAATCTGGATATAAAGAATTTTGTTGCATATGGCGCATCTCCAAGGGCATCTATATATTTGAATATCGCTAGCAAGGCGCATGCCTTTATCTCTGGAAGGGGCTATGTGACGCCTGAGGATGTAAAGACAATTGGCATGGATGTCTTGCGGCATCGCGTGATTGTTACTTATGAAGCAGAGGCAGAGGAGATGACGAGCGAGGATGTGGTAAAGAGGGTTTTTGATGAAATAGAAGTACCTTAGTAAATTTTAGAACAAAATGATTGGATATTAGGTGAATAGTGGCTTAGGGATTTCCAGTCCCTAATCCCCCAGTTTCCAAATCTCCTTTTAAGCTATGATTCCAAGAGAGATCCTGAAAAAAGTAAGGCAGATCGAAATACGCACAGGCAGGCTTGTTAATGATGTTTTTGCTGGAAAGTATGAGTCTGTATTCAAAGGCCGCGGAATGGAATTTCACGAGGTGCGCGAATACGTGCCAGGTGATGATATACGTTCTATTGACTGGAATGTTACGGCTCGGACAGGTCATCCCTATGTGAAGAAATTTATAGAGGAAAGAGAGCTCACGGTTTTATTGATGGCGGATGTAAGCGGCTCAGGCCATTTTGGCACTAAAAACAAGATGAAAAAGGATATCATGGCAGAGATAGGCGCGCTTCTTGCCTTTAGCGCAATAAAAAATAATGATAAGATCGGCCTCATGCTTTTTACAGATCGTGTGGAAAAGTTTATTGCGCCTAAAAAAGGAAAATCTCATGTTTTAAGAGTCATAAGAGAACTTTTGTATCATAAGCCTGAGGGTAAGATGACTAGCATAGGCTCTGCGCTCGAATATCTTGGCAAGGTATTAAAGAAACGAGCTGTCGTTTTTCTTATTTCAGACTTTATGGATTCGGACTACGAAAGGGCTTTAAGGATACTAAATAAGCGTCACGATATTATAGGTGTCTCTATTTCCGATCCAAGAGAGACATATCTTCCTGATGTAGGACTCGTAGAATTCGAAGACGCAGAAACTGGCGAGATCATTTATTTAGACACAAGCGATGATTTTTTGAAAAAGGAGCTTATGAAAAAAAGGTCATCTTTTGTAGAAAGTCGCAACAGGGTCTTTAAATCAATGGGCCTGGATTCAATAGAAATATCCACGGATAAGTCCTACGTAAAGCCGCTTATGGTTTTTTTCAAGATGCGTGCTAAGAGATTTAGATAAAAAACATGTTCTAACTTGGCGAATCAGTCACAGAGTTTTAATGAAGAAGCCGGGTTGTTTTATGAGACGCATAAAGCTAAAGGTCATAACGCGGGCAAAAAAAGAAGAGATGAAGGAGATATCCAAAGATAATTACAGGATAAAGGTATCTAGCCCGCCTGAAAAAGGCAGGGCGAATACTAGAATAATAGAACTCGTGGCAGAGCAATTCGGACTCATAAAACGCGACATCAAAATTGTATCCGGAGAGACTAGTAATAATAAAATTTTAGAAATAAATATCTGATTATAATTAATGATGAGAGTCTCATATAGCAAAATCATGAAAAAGGTATTGATTGCTATAATTTTAATATTATTTTCAAATATTTCACTTGCTGACTCGGTGGACGTGAGCGTGGAAGTGGACAAGGAAAAGATTACGATTGGCGACAGGATAAAATATGAAGTCAAGGTGGAATACGATGACGGTATCAAAATAGAGCCTTTAGCGGTAGCAGAGAACCTCATCGAGTTTGAGATAAAGGATTACAATATAAAAGAGCCGAGGAAGATTAAAGGCAAGAGAAAACTTTCCGGAGTCGAATATATAATAACTACCTTTACAACAGGAGAGTTTATAATCCCTCCTGTAAGAATTAGATATAAAGATAAAGAAGACAATGAAAGCGGGATAACTTCTGATGAAATAAAGATAAATGTTGAAGCTGTAAAACGAGGGTCTAATGACAAAGATGATATAAGAGGTCTAAAGGCCCCAGTGGGAATAAAAGAGAGATTTCCCTTTTGGCTGTTTATTGTATTGATGCTGGTATTTATCGTGGGAGGCCTAATTTTTGTTTATTTTAAGAACAAGAGATCTGTTGAAGATGCGCCTGTTGTGCCATCGAGGTCTCCGGAAGAGATAGCCGAAAACAGATTAAAATCGCTTTTAGACATGAGATTAGTAGAAAAAGGTATGGTTAAGGAATATTATATAAGGCTTTCAGATATCGTGCGTAATTATATAGAGGATAGATATAAGATTTTTGCTCTGGACAAGACCACTTGGGAGGTTTGTCAGGAGATGAAAGCAGAAAAAATTGCAAGGTCGTATGTAGATAAAACAAGAGATTTCCTTGATGATAGTGATCTTGTAAAATTTGCAAAGTATATCCCAACGCAAAAAGAGATCGAAGAAGCGTGTGTAAAGGCTAAAGAGATCGTAGGAATGAGGAATTAATATCCATGCGATTTAGCAATCCATTATTCTTGATATTGCTGGGCGCCATCCCATTATTAGTCTGGGATTATTTAAAACGCACCAAGGCCCGTGAAGCAAGCATTGTATTTTCCGATATCTCTATTGTAAAAAATATACAGCCAGGTTTTCGTGTTGTATATCGCCACGTACCAATGATCTTAAGGATGGTTGCAATATTTATTTTTATTCTCGCCATGGCACGCCCCCAGGCAGGACAGAAGGAAGAGGAGATCATAACAGAAGGCATTGATATTATCCTTACGCTTGATACATCAGGCAGCATGAAAGCAGAAGATTTTAAGCCTCAGAATAGATTGGGTGCGGCAAAAGAGGTGATGCAGGAATTTATAAAATCCAGGCATAATGACAGGATTGGGCTTGTGGTTTTTGCGCGACACAGCTTTACGCAGTGTCCTCTTACTCTTGATTATGGCGTATTGTTGGATCTTTTGGATGGTATCCATATAGGTATGATAGAAGACGGCACTGCTATAGGTACGGCCATCGCGAATTCTGTAAACAGGCTTAGAGATTCTAAGGCCAAAAGCAAGGTTATCATACTTTTGACAGACGGTATCAATAACGCCGGCAAGATAGATCCGTTCACAGCAGCAAAGGCTGCAGCAGCCCTTGGGATAAGGATGTACACAATAGGCGCTGGCAAGCCAGGAGGAGCATTGTATCCAATAGAAGACCCTATATTTGGAAAAAGATATGTGCGTATGGATACGGAGATAGATGAGAGATTGCTTGAAAGGGTCGCAGGCGAGACAGACGGTATGTATTTTAGGGCAAAAGACGAAAAGGGCCTAAAGGAGATCTATAAAACAATAGGCAAGCTCGAAAAGACCGAAATAGAAACCAAGGAATACGCAAATTACACTGAGCTTGCAGGGATTTTTCTATTACCAGGATTTGTAGTACTTCTTCTGCAGGTAATATTGTCAAATACTGTGTTTCGAAAGATTCCATAAAGATAGGATGTCTGCAGGTCAGTTAAGGGAGCTATTATGCATTGGGGTTCGCCAGTATATTTAAATTTTCTTTTATTAATTCCAGCATTAGTAATATTCTTTGTCTTTGTCTCAGTCAAAAAAAAGAAAAGCCTGGATGTATTTGGAGACAGATCTGTCATAGAAAAGCTTTATGGTTCCAAAAGCGCTGGCAGGGAACGAGGTAAGAATATATTGGTAATCGTGGCTATATGCTTTCTGATTTTAACTCTTGCGCGACCTCAGATAGGTACTAGGCTTACGATGGCAAAGCGTTACGGTGTAGATATATTAGTAGCTATAGATACATCTTTAAGTATGATGGCGCAGGATATAAAGCCAAGTCGCTTGGAAAAGGCGAAGCTTGAGGTCGCATCGCTTATTGATAGGTTAAAAGGAGATAGAGTCGGCATATTGACGTTTGCAGGGAATAGTTATGTCCAGTGCCCGCTTACCCTTGATTACAATGCGGCAAAGATGTTTTTGGATATAATAGAAGTTGGCATGATGCCGCGTCCGGGAAGCGCTATAGGCGATGCTATAAAAACAGCCACCAAGGCTTTTGTTAAAGGTCAAAGAAAATACAAGATATTGGTTTTGTTGACCGACGGGGAGGACCATGATACAAATCCATTAGAAGCTGCAAAAGAGGCAAAAAGGCAGGGGATAATAATTTATACTATAGGCATAGGGACCAAGAGAGGAGAGCCTATACCTATAGTTGACCAAAAAGGCAATGTTTCTGGATACAAGAAGGATGAAAACAATGAAGTGATAATGTCAAGACTTGATGAGACAATGCTCCAGAAGATAGCCCTTATTACAGATGGAGGGTATTATCATGCCACCAGAGGCGAGTTTGAGCTGGATAAAATTTATACTGAAATAGGCAAGATGGAGAAAAAAGAACTTTCGAGCAGATTGTTTACGCAATATGAAGATAGATTTCAATATTTTCTAGGAATCGCGCTCCTGTTGTTATGTATTGAATCTGCAACAGGAGACAGGAAGAGGTTATGAGCTTATTCTTTAAGATTTTTTTAGTGGTTTTATTTTATATGTTAAATTTAGGCTGGATATGGCAAGGCCCTGCTGTGAGAAAGAATAAAGAGGGGAATAGGTTGTACAGCGAAGGTAAGGTTGATGAGGCGCTTTCAAAATGGCGCGATGCGCAGACCGAAAGACCTGACAAAAAAGAGCTGCATTACAATATAGGCAATGCACTGTACCAGCAGAAGGAATATGAAGGAGCTTATAGAGAATACGAAAAGTCATTGGATTCAAAAGATGCTGAATTTCAGGCCAAGGCATATTATAATATAGGAAACACGCATTATAGAAAAGGAAACTTAGTTGACGCAATAGAGGATTACAAAAGATGTCTTGATATAGATCCTGATGATGAGGATGCAAAATATAATATAGAG
>JBHPFI010000001.1:0-176171 GCA_042572045.1 Candidatus Omnitrophota bacterium | reverse complement strand
ACATAAGGCTGGGCACAAAGCTAAATTTTAACTATAGGACAAAAGGGTCTACGGGTCTTAAGAAAAAGGCGGTTACGAAAAATATAAGCCCTGGAGGAATAAGGGGGCTCGTTGGTAAACAGACAAAGAAAGGTGACTGGCTAGAACTGAATATCTATTTTCCAGCCATGAAAAAGCCTATATCTGCCATAGGCAAGGTTATATGGACAGCGGGTGAGAGGGCCGGTAAAATAGATGTGGGTATTAAATTTGAAGAGATAAATCCAGAGATGAAAAGCGAGTTCCTGGAGCATGTATGTGAACTTATGTTTTATAAATTAGAAAGGTTAAAGGTGTGATATGGTTTCCTTTGAAGAATTTAAAAAACTCAGCATAAAGATAGCTAAGATAAAAGAGGTCAAAGAACATCCTAACGCGGACAAGCTTTATGTGATAAAAATAGATGTCGGAGGCGCAGAAAAAGAAATAGTTGCCGGCATAAAAAAGGCCTACGCGCCAGAGGCATTAAAAGATAAGCTCGTAGCTGTAATAGACAATATGGAACCTGCTGTAATAAGGGGCGTGGAGAGTAATGGCATGATATTGGCGGCGCAGGACGGGGAAAAATTATCTGTTCTTTTTCCCGACAAGGATATTACCCCGGGAGCGATAGTTAAATAATATATATATGATCATCGGCCTTACAGGCTCTAATGCTTCCGGAAAAGGCGAAGCATCCCTTTATATAACATCAAAAGGTTTTGGTTGCTATTCGCTCTCGGATATACTTAGAGAAGAAAGCAAAAAACTGAATATAGAGCCTTCGCGAGAAAACCTGATAAGGCTAGGAAATGACCTGAGGCGTAAAAACGGGCCTTCGTTCCTGGCGCGTCGCGTAATACAAGGACTATCAGAATCGGGAAATTATATAGTGGACTCTATAAGAAATCCTGCAGAGATAGAAGAGCTCGGCAAGCGCAATGATTTTATCTTAATAGGCATAGACGCGCCTGTAGAGACGCGCTTTGAAAGGAGCTTAAAAAGGAAAAGGGCGGGCGACCCGCAGACGCTACAGGAATTTATCGAGAAGGAGCGGAGGGAAAACAAAAATAGTTCGGAAAATCAGCAACTCGCTAAATGCCTGCAGATGGCCGATGTAATTATAAAAAATGACTCAACAATAGAGGCTTTACACAGAAAAATAGATGAGACAATCAAAAAAAAGCAAAAGACCTGATTGGAACGAATATTTTTTAAAAATGGCGTACCTTGTGGCTGAGCGCTCGACATGCCTAAGGCATCGTGTTGGCGCTGTTATAGTGAGGGATAGGCGTATCCTTACCACTGGATACAACGGCGCAGCAAGGGGCGTTAAAGATTGCTTAAGCCTAGGATGCTTGAGGGCCGAGAAAAAGATTCCATCAGGCCAAAGACATGAGATATGCCGGGCTATACATGCAGAACAAAATTCAATAATACAGGCTGGGCTCCACGGGATAGATATTTCGGGAAGCGCTGTCTACTGCACCCATTCTCCGTGCATACTATGCGCCAAGATGATTGTAAACGCTAAGATAACTTGCTTTATAACCAGCGGACATTACGCAGATAAAAGCTTTAAAGAGCTGTTTAAAGAGGCAGGGGTAAAGTATAAAGAGATAACCCCGCCAAAACTAATCATAACAAGATTGGATTAAACTATGAGAGAAAAAAGAAGATTCATAAGGTTTAATATTTCATTGAAGATAGCTTATACCGTCCAAAAAGATCCGAAAGTCGAAAGAACTGGCATGACCAAGGACGTAAGCGCAGGCGGCATGCAAATACTGACCGAAGAAAATCTGCAGACAGGGAGCAGGTTAGAGATCAAAGTCTTTATCCCCGAGGCCGCAAACCCTGCGCATTTAAGCGCCGTAGTCCTGTGGTCGAAGAAAAAAGACCCTGAAGATAAAAAACTGTCTCACAGCGCCGGGATTGAATTTAAGGGGATTGAGGAGGACAATAAAAGCACATTCTTAAAATTTTTATGCGACTTAATGTACAGAAAGATAGAGGAAAAAGAAGGAGGATAGCCCATGTTATTTATTTCTTCTCTCGAAATCATACCGGGAAAGGCAAAACAGCTTACTGATAAGGCGAAGAACCCAAACATAACGCAAGGATTGATCATAAAAAATATACTAGGTGGCTTTGGAAAGCCTGATATAATACTGGTCTTTGAAGCGTCTTCCGAGAGGGCCGCTGCCGAATTCGTGCTGCAGTTTTCCGACTGCGCAACTACAAAGACCCAACTTGTATTTCCAATAAAAATAATAGAGGGGTTTTAAATGGGATCTCTTGGAAAAAGAATAGCAAACGACCTCACAAGTTCTATCAAAAGCAAGGACGGCTTACGTACATCCACATTGCGCATGATAATAGCTTCGATACAGAACGCTATCATAGAGAAGAAACAAAAAGAGCTAGATGACGGCGATGTGCTAAAAATAATAACAAAACAGCTAAAGCAACATCAAGACTCTATTGAGAGCTTTACAAAAGGCGGGCGAACAGACCTTGTGGAGAAGGAAACAAAAGAACTCGACATACTGAAGTCGTATTTACCTGAACAGCTTGGTGAAAAAGAAATCGAAGAAATAGTAAAAAAGGCTATATCCGAAACAGGGGCGAGTTCAAAATCTGACTTCGGCAAGGTAATGAAATCGAGCATGCAGGCGTCAAAAGGGCGCGCGGACGGAAAGACCATAAGTTCTATTGTGCAAAAAATGCTCGCTAGTCTTGCTTAAGGGAATGCGATGCAATATGTTAAGATCCTGCGTAATCTTGATTTTGGCTGCTTCTTTTACGTTGTATGGCTGCGCGACCACATATAATCCCGCAACAGGCCAAAACGAGCTCATCTTTGTCACCACGCCAGTAGAAGTAGCCCTCGGAAAAATAGTAGCGAGTAAGGTTTCAAATCAATATAAGATCAGCAAGGACAATAAGAAGATAAACCGCGTGAGTGAAATCGGAGAACAAATAGCAGCCGTCTCTGACCGCAAAGATCTGAAATATCAATTCTCCGTAATAGAAGAGGACGGCCTGAATGCCTTTACGACCCCAGGCGGACACATATATCTAAATTCAGGGCTCATGGAAAAGGCCAATGACAACGAGCTTGCCTGCGTAATAGGGCATGAAATAGGACATGTTGCAGCGCGGCACATAGCAAAAAAGTTACAGGCGCAAATCGGTTATGACATCCTGATGAATATTGCCACCCGCAGAGGAGGATCAGGGGAATTACAAAAAGCGGCTTCTATAAGCTTCAACCTTATAACGCTTGGCTATTCCAGAGAAGACGAGCTCTTGGCAGATCGATTAGGCGTCAAATATGCGCACAGGGCGGGCTATGATCCTTATGCGATGATCTCATTTTTAGAAAAATTAAAAGAGGTAAAAAATGAGGAGCTAGGGGTCGTGTTTCTACGCAGTCATCCCTATGTCTCTCAAAGAATAGACTTGCTCAAAACAAAGATTGCATCTATAATAGAGAGTGATAACAAGAAGGCGATCGTAGACGATCAACCTAAAAAAGAAAGAGATATTGACTCGTCCCCACCCGGGATCGATAAAGCAAGACCTCTAAAGGTGATGTGTCCTGTATGCAGAAAGATCTTTCCTGGTAGAACGAGATATTGCCCTTACGATGGCAAAAAGTTACAATGATAGTTTTAGGCCATGTAGCGATTTCCCTGACAGGGGCAAGCATAATATATAGTTACACCCATTCCCTTGCTGGCTTTTTAGGGTTTTTAATAACAGGTATCTTTGTAGACTTAGACCACTATATTGACTACATAAGAGAAAGGGGGCTGAGTTTTAATTTAATAAAAATCTGTAGCACCTTCAGACGCGAATACATGTCTTTCAAAAGACTGACAGTGTTTCTGCATTCTTATGAGTTACTAGCATTGCTTTGGACGGCTATATTCATATTTAATCTCAACATCGTATGGAAAAGCGCAGCCATAAGTTTTACTTTGCATCTCTTTATTGACCAAATTTCTAATCCTGTTGCTCCGCTTGCGTATTTTCTCTGGTTTAGGATTATGAATAATTTTGAAACAAAAAAATTTTTATAAAAAAGGAGGTGGGGAATGGGTGTCCGAACAGATAGCCGTATTTTTGAACGCCTAGAAGGCGAGCTTGCTGTTAGATACAGCCCCCAGGGCAGCGACAGGGAATATTGCAGCACGACGAAAAACATAAGTGGCGGCGGAATTAGGATGTCTCTGTTAAAGAAAATGGATCCCGGGGCGGTATTGGATCTGGAGATATTCAAGTATGATACGACTCTAAAAGCAAGGTGCAGGGGCAAAGTAGTCTGGGTATGGGACGAGCCTATGGACAAAGGAGCCTGGCAACATTTTGAAGCAGGTATCCAGTTTATAGACAGACAACTTCTTTACGTCGGCAGGTTGATGAATTATTTAGAAAAGCAAAACAAGGGCTTTGGCTACCAGGCCTAATCCTGTCAAATCGCAAGGTCGAGACGAATGCTCGAACCCCAAGAGAACGTATGTCATGAAATTCCTGGATTTATTTAAAGAGAGAAAAAAAGAAATAGAAGACTTTGTTAGTGAGCGTAGACGCGCAAAAAGATACAATCTCCCCCTCAAGCTGAACTATTCCGACCCTATCACTAAACAGCGCATAGAAACCCAGACCAAAAATATTTGCAAAACCGGCATTAGATTTCCCGTAAAAACAAAAATTCTAAAAGGGACTACGCTAGACCTGGAACTTGAAACACCTTATGGCGGCACGCCAGTGTCCTCAAAGGCAAAGGTAATGTGGGCTGAGGAATTTATTGTCGGAGATGACGCGGAAGACCTTATATATGAAGTGGGAGTCAAGTTGTTAAAAAAGTGCTTTTATTGATATCATGCGACTAGAGGATGACCATCATTGCTTTGCTTGTGGTTCGCTTAATAATTCCGGATTAAAACTTAAATTTCATTTAGATAAAGAAAAGAAGTCTATTTTTACTGAATTCACGCCTAAAAAAATACATCAGGGATTCAAGGATATAGTTCATGGCGGCATCTTAGGTTTGATACTAGACGAGTGCATGGTAAATCTGGCTTGGAGACTTGGCATGCATGCTGTAAGCGCCGAATACACTATAAAACTTATAAACCCGGCTGCCACGGGAAAGAAACTGACATTCTCCGCACAAATAATTTCTGAAAATACGAGGATGCTGGCAGTAAGCGGAAAATGCGTAGACGAAGAGGGAATAAATATAGCCTCTTCTTCCTCAAAATGCATAAAGATCAAAAGGCAGGCTGGGTTTCAAGGCCCGGATAGGCTTTAGTTCGGATTTCTGCATAAAATATGAAAAAGAGCGTCTTTATAGCAACGGTTTTAATATTTCTAGTGATTGGGATTTCGATGGCCAAGGATTCTATAGCCAAGGCCTCTATCCAAAAAATCGTATCGATTACAACAGGATTAAGAATGGATATAGGGAAGCTAGAGATAAGCATTCCTAGGACATATATCAATATCAAAAACATGCTTGTTTTAAACCCTGAGAATTTTGACGACAGAATAATGATGGATATGCCAGAGATATATATAGATTATGACCTTCGCGCAATACTCAAAAAACAAATCCATCTCAATGAGGTGTTTATAAACCTCAGGGAATTTACAGTTGTAAAAAATAAAAGCGGTGAAACAAATCTGGGCTATGTAAAAAACATGCGTAGCGGAAAGCAAAAAAAAGCTTCTGGGGCCGTTGATATAGAGATAGACAAGATGCGCCTCAAGATAGGAAAAATCATATACAAAGACCATTCTTCAGGAAAAGAGCCTATTGTATCAGAATACAACATTAATCTTGATAGCAAATATAGAAATATCAAGGACTTAAACGAGATAGTGCGAATAATAACAACAAGAGCTTTGGTGACTACTGCCATAGAAAGTGTTACAGATTTTGGTAAAGTTACAGATATGGCTTCAGATGCACTTAAGGATGCCAAGGGTATTCTGGGTAAAACCGCAAGTGAACTGAAAAACATCATAAAATTTCCTAAAGAGTAAAAATGGCGGGTAAATCAAAGGTGTTCAAATTAATGGGAATAGTCATAAGCTTAATCGTGATTATTCTTATAGTAATAAACGTCTTGCATATAAAAACTTTCTGTTTGACCAGGCAGTGTTTTGTCCTTAATATTTCTATGATGGCTTTGCTTATCTGGGCAATCGCATTCTGGCTTGTAGTCTGGAAACACTCAAAAAAAGAGAAACAATAAATGCTGTTCATATCTTATCATACATCCGGGTTTCAGTGCTTTATGTTTCTATCAATACCTGTTATAATATTTTTATTTTTTTACGTCGTCTGCTATATAAACTATAAGAAAAAACCGGAGCGTTCTCACGCTTATTTCCTTGGGTCACATGTATTAATGGTTTATTTGTTTATCTTTTTTCTATACATGTTCTTTGGTCTCAGACTTGCGTATTTATTTAAGTCATAAAAAAAAGGAGGAGGCTTTATGAAAAATTTATTATCGCGCTTCTTAATGGTTTCATTTGTAATAAGTCTTATATCTCTAACGCCGGGTTTTCTCTGCGCGCAGGAAGAGGGCAAGGTGCCGGAGAGCATAAAAAAGGAGCTTAGCTCCGAAGATAGATTGCTTGAGTTAAAGTCACTTTACGAAAAGGGTTTAATCTCAGAAATAGAATATGAAGAAAATAAGAAAATTATTTTACAATCCATCTCTAAGGCGGTAGATGCTGTGGATTCTTCGGCGCTCACCGCAGGTAATGTAAACATAACGATCGATTCAGCAAATATTATAGCCAAAGAGACTGAAGTCAAAGTTGAAGAGGAAGAGGGTGAACCCCAGGTTTTTGTAATCCGAGAGGCAAAGAAATTTCAAAAAAGCATCGTGGGGGTAGAAGCTTATCTGATAGACAACATTTTAGAGGTAAAGATAGTAGCCCGCATGTTTCGCAAAAAACCAAGGATCTATAACGCACTTGTCGTAGGTCCAAAATTGGGGCGTTTAAATATTGAATCAAAAGATATTCTTTTTCAATCAGTGGAGGAAGACGAAGCCTTTCTGACAACTCAAAAAGACCGCGCTTTTATAAGCTTTAAAAAGAAGGAACAAATGAGAGAAGGGGTTGGACGCGGAGGGAGTGTAAAGGGGACATTGACAAGGGAATTAGTGCGTTTTGATATACCGCGCGACAAGGTAAAAAAAGACAAGCTTTACCGCCTCTGGGTACAGATAATGAGCATGAAAAAAGGCGGGCAATATCACACCTTTAAATTCGATCTTAAAAACGAAGAAACTGATGAAAATCTTGCAGACTTCCTGGAAGAATCGGCCGAAAGGACAATGCAATACCAAATGCAACACCAATAGAAAAACTTAGAATTTTATACTAAAGATATATTTGGCTTCATCTTTTTTAATACGCGGCCTGCCTCTTATTCTTGTTCCTTTTATTTTAAGGACCTTCGTGCTTCCTTTTTCTTCTACCCTATCTTTTATTTCTTCGGCCTTAAAGTAGGGGTAAAAGACGTCTAGTCCCAAGACCTTATTCCAATCCTCTCTTAATTTTTGTTTTTCTTTATCTTTATCTATATGAAAAGAGTAATTTGCCGAGTTGATCCAGTCTGAAAATGTTACATATCTCTCGGTTTTTTTTAAATGAATAGAGAGCGGCTCTTGAGGCAACCCGCTATCGGCTAAAAACTCTGTTTCTGCGTGAAAACCACTGCCGTTTGTGCTGACAGCGTCAGTCTCAGCATAAAGAGGCATTGCCATAGCTAATATACTTATCAATAATAAGGGCCTTTTTACGATATTGATCATTTTACCCCCTAATTAAAGTATAGCACATTTTTCTTGAAAAAATGCTCTGGACAGGGTATATTATTACTAAGTCACGGGGGAGTGACTGTAAATGGGAAAAGGCCTGATATTTTTATAATATAAGGTGGCTTGAGGCTATCGGTAGATAGTCATGGGTCGCCTTTTTGTTTAGAAAAAAAGGGGGAGGCAATGAAAGAGTCCCGAATAACTACTGCAATAATAATCGTTATGTTTATTGCACTTGTTGGGAGTTATGTTGCCGGTTTTCTTATTTATAAAGACTACAGAAAAAAGGTAGCATTGTTCGATAGACAGATTCGCTTTTCAAGAAACAGATTTATAGAATCGCAAAACGAACTGGGCAAGCTTTATAGCAGGTTAACAGATATAGAAAATTCATCCAAAAAAGAAAGAGGCACTATATTATCTAAAATAAACAATTTAGAGTATTCTATTAAAACCTGGCAAAATGAATACACGACTGCCTTGTCAAACATTGCCGGAAAAGTAGATTTAGGAGAAATTTCTGTGAAAGAGTAAAAAAGGTGGCGCCTCTCAAAACAAGAGCACGTTTAACCTGCCTTAAGCCCCGATTAGACACTATTCCTTGAGGAGGCCGGGAAGAGAGAGATAGCCTTGCCCAGGGAAAACCTCTCAAAAACCACTTTTACCCCTTGAAAATCAACCCAATTAAGGATATCATGATTACATGTCAATCGACGTTCTGTGTCTAGGGGGCACATCAATAGACCTCATACAAAACCCTAAAAATATCTCTATTATTTTTAGGGCCTCTGTAGGCGGATCAGTTACTAATACAGCCATTATATGCGCCAAGTTGGGCCTTAAAACAGCCATGCTTTCTCGTATAGGCAAGGACCCCTTAGGAGACTTTGCTGTAAGGTTTCTGGGTTCTTGCGGAGTGGCTACCAGCGGCATAGCGCAAGATCCTAACATCCGCACGCCTATTGCCATAGCCAATATAGATAAGCGGGGCAATTCAAAATATACCTTTTACAAAAATACCTCCTTGGAATCAATAGTCTGCTTAAAAGATGCCCTGAAAAAGCCATTAAATAACTGCAAAATCCTGCATTTTGGCTCAAGCTTTTCCTTTCAAAAAGAAAGCTCTATAGAAGCCCTAAAATATGTAAAATATCTTAAAAAAAGGCGAGTGTTTATCTCGTTTGACCCTAACCTCAGACCATATACCATAAAGGATAAAAAGGGGGCCAGAAAAAGGGTTTTAGGCTTATTAAAATGGGTTGATCTGGTTAAAATAAGTGACCTAGACCTGGAATTCCTAACAGGTCAAAAAGACCCTAAAAAAGGCCTAAAAAGGCTTAAAAAATTGACCAACTGCGAGACCATCTTGACTCTAGGTGCAAAGGGTTCAGTGCGCATGGACAACCATGGCAACTTTACCAAAGCGCCGGCCTTTAAAGTCAAAATAGCTGATACAATAGGCGCAGGCGATGCCTTTACAGCAGGACTTCTCTATAGGCTAAACAAAATAGGGAAGAGGCGGTTTTTTGGCAATATAAAAACCCATCTAATCTTTGCCTCGGCAGTTTCCGCTATAATCTGCACTAAACAAGGCGCGAACAAGGGTTTAAAGAATATAAAACAGGTTAAAACGTTTCTTGCCAAGCATCGTTCAAGATAAACAAAATAGAGTTTTTCTTGTCCAAATAAGACTAAGTTGATATAATATTCCCACTAGCCACAATGATGTAGTAGATGGCAAGGCTGGTAAAGATAGGGCTTCGATGGAGTAGTGACTAAGATTAGGTGGAGAGGGTAAAACGTTATGAAGAAATTTTTAAACTGGCAGTTATTTTTTGGAACAACGCTTATAGCTTTATCTGCTATTGTTTATCTTATACATTTTGCTATATTTAGAGATGCTCATCATATATTCATTTATATGATAGGCGATATCGCCTTTGTGTTTTTTGAAGTTTTATTAGTTACCCTGATACTACACCAATTACTTGATTACCGGGAGAAAAAAGTGCTGTTGAATAAACTTTATATGGTAATAGGCGCGTTCTTTAGCGATGTAGGTACGGAGTTATTGAAGATTCTTTCAGTTTCTAATTTAGATATAAATAGCATAAATAAAAAACTCACTAATATAAACGAATGGCCAAGCAAGGAATTCTTAAAGAAGCGCAAAGATTTTAATAAGCAATCTTTTAATATTGATATAAAAAAAGTGGATTTACAAGACCTGAAAGCATTTTTAAGCAACAGAAGGCAGTTTCTTCTTGGGCTTTTAGAAAATCAGAACTTATTAGAACACGAATCATTTACCAATCTTTTATGGGCAACGTTTCATTTAACCGAAGAGCTGATCCACAGAAAGAGTCTTTCTAATTTACCAAAAAGTGATTATGAACACCTGTCAGGAGATTTAAAAAGAGCCTATGGCTATTTAATATCAGAATGGCTGGATTATATGAAGCATTTGAAAGATAACTATCCTTACTTATTCTCTTTGGCAGTAAGGACAAATCCTTTTAATCCAGATATAGAGATTGAAGTAAAATAAAAGTAATAGGTATGACAAGTAAAGTTTTAAAATATTCAACTGCATTTTTTATGTTTTTTATAGTTCAGTCTAACGCTCAAGCAGGTACAAGGTTTGAAAAAGCCACATTCGCTGGTGGCTGTTTCTGGTGCATGGAGGCGCCTTTTGAAGAACTAGAAGGGGTCAGGGATGTTGTATCTGGATATACAGGTGGAGGCAGAAAGAATCCGACTTACAAAGAGGTATCATCAGGAACGACAGGTCATCTAGAGACAGTCGAAGTCACATATGACAGCTCCAAAATAACATATAAAGAACTTCTCGAGGTATTCTGGAGGCAGATAGACCCGACTGATGAAGGAGGGCAGTTTGCTGATAGGGGCACACAGTATAAAACAGCTATTTTCTATCATACCCGGGAGCAAAAGCTAGAGGCAGAAGAATCAAAGGTAAAATTAGAGAAATCCGGAAAATTTATAAAACCTATTGTTACAGAAATCATCCAGGCCTCTACGTTTTACAAGGCAGAAGATTATCACCAGGATTATTACAAGACATGCCCCTTAAAGTACAATCGTTATAAATCTGGTTCAGGCCGCGATCTATATATAAAGGAAAAATGGAAACAAACTTTACAGAAAAAACCCAAGGCTTATAAAAAAGTATCCAAAGTATCTAAACTATCTAAAGAAGAACTTAAAGCCAAACTCACGCCTTTACAGTACAAGGTTACACAAGAGCGCGGCACTGAGCCTTCTTTTAAAAATAAGTACTGGGACAATAAAAAAGAGGGGATATATGTGGATGTGATATCAGGCGAGCCTCTTTTTAGCTCTTTAGACAAGTTTGATTCAGGCACTGGCTGGCCATGCTTTACTAAACCTCTCGAGAAAGGAAGTATCATTGAAAAAGAGGACAAAAGCCTTTCTATGATAAGAACTGAGGTAAAAACTAAGTTCTCTGATTCTCATCTTGGCCACGTGTTTACAGATGGCCCTAATCCTACAGGCCTGCGCTATTGCATAAACTCTGCTTCTTTAAGGTTTATACCAAAAGAAGACCTGGAAAAAGAAGGATACCCTGAGTATAAAAAATTGTTTGAAAAATAAGGAAAGGAGGCTAGCATTAAAGAACGCCCTGGCTGATACAGCAAAGGCAGGCGTGGAAAAAGTCAAGAAAGTGTTCGGAGGTTTTGGTAAATAAAAACCGTTTTTAGATAAAAGGAGGGTTATTATGGGCGGAATACTGGGTCTAGTAGTAGTGGTGTTGGATATCATAGCTATTGTTGATGCTGTAAAGAGTTCAATGGATACAGGAAAGAAAGCGCTATGGATTATCCTCATATTGGTATTGCCTATTATAGGCATGGTGCTTTACTTCTTGGTAGGCAAGAAGAAGAAGTAGTAGTTTATAGTAGCAGTAAAGAAAGGCGGGAAACATGGAAGAGGCTTTAGATAAGCTGCATGTGTATATTATAACATATGGGCTGAGTTTTATGGCAGCTATAGCTATCTTTATTATTGGTAAATGGCTGGCCCGTATTGTTTCCAGGGTTATTGAAAAGTTAATGATAAAGGCTAATACTGAAAAGACACTGGCATCTTTTGTCAAGAATATCTCCTATGTGGGGCTCATGGTCTTTGTAGTAATAGCTGCCCTTGGTAAGCTTGGCATTCAGACAACATCTTTTATTGCCGTAATAGGTGCTGCAGGTTTAGCCGTTGGTCTAGCTCTCCAAGGCTCTCTATCTAATTTTGCTGCAGGAGTGCTGCTTATTATCTTTAAACCGTTTAAGGTTGGTGATTTTATTGCCGTTTCTGGAACTATGGGAACAGTTGTAGAAATTCAAATATTCAATACAATCTTAGACCATTTTGATAATAGGCGCATTGTTGTCCCTAACTCAAAAGTCACAGGGGATAATATTACCAATTTCAGCGCTATTCAGAAAAGAAGAGTTGATCTGGTTTTTGGTATCTCATATAGTGACAATATAAAAACTGCAAAGGAGGCATTGGAAAAAGTAGTATCTTCTGATCCACGAGTATTAAAGGATCCCAAACCTGTCATTGCTGTTTCAGAGCTGGGTGATAGTAGTGTAAACCTTGTATGCAGACCTTATGTAAAACCTCAAGATTACTGGGCTGTTCGCTTTGATACCTTAGAGAAAGGTAAGTTGGAGTTAGAAAAGAATGGTATTACTATCCCATTCCCACAAAGGGATGTCCATATGTATAATGAAAAGCAATAGAAAGGAGCGGTGTGATATGAGGAATGCTATATCTGTGGTTCTGGTGTGTGGTTTGATGTTCGGATTGGCATTGGCTGGCTGTGGTCAAGCAAAGGAAGGGTCTAGTAGTGCCGCAATAAATGTCGCAAAAGGCATGGAGACAGCGGAAGAAAAAGCGCAATATCTTGTTGGCCAGGCAAAGGCATTCTATAATTCAAAAGAATTTCAGGGCGCAGTTGATATTGCCCAGTATATCTTGAGATATGTGGATAGCGATTCTCAGGAAGCAAAGGCATTGCTTGATAAGGCCAAGAGTGCATTAGAATCTGCTGCGAAGGCTGCAGTAGGCGATGCTAAGAAGAGTTTTGGATTCTGACAGGACTCTTAGATAAATAGGAGGTTAGTTGTGAGAAAGCTTATGACATTAGTTTTAGTATTAGCTTTTGTTATGGTTTCAACAGCTGCGTTTGCTGCAGAGGGTGGTAGGAGGGGCGCGAGCACAAAGGCCTACGAGCATGCCAGCGATGAAGCTATATTCAATCGCGCAGGAGATTGGTTTTCTACTATAGGAAAATCTGAGGGAGAAAAAGAAGCTATAATAGCAAAGCGAAAGGCAAAGAGGGCTGCAAAGCGAGCAGAAAAAGAAGCTAAAAAAGCCAAAAAGAAGACTGAGAAAGAAGCTCGAAAGGCCAAGAAACAAGCTGAAAAACTGAAAAGCAAAGGTCGGGTTCGTAATTGAGCTAGTAGGCTAGGGCTGAGGGAGTCAAAAAAGTGATTTGGAGAGGGGTTGGCGAAGGCAGGATTGGCTAAGGTATAATATAGGGACTAGATGGATTGGTGAGGGATTGGCCAAGGGAGAGGCTTTTTTCTTGCAAATTCGAACAGTGTTTGATAAAATAAGCTAAGTTTAATAGGAAATGGGTGATATGCGGGCCCTGCTTAAAAACAGGGCCCTTTTTTATCTACCAATATTAAAGGATTTTAAAACATGATTTCATCTAACGGAATATCATTGCACTATGGCTCGCGTAAGCTTTTCTCTAATGTCAATATAGTCTTTTCTCCTGGGAATTGTTACGGGCTGATAGGAGCTAACGGTTCAGGAAAATCTACGTTTTTAAAAATTCTTTCCGGTGAAGTTGACTCTACTGCAGGAGAGGTTGCAGTATCTCCCGACAAACGTATCGCAGTCTTAAAACAGGATCAGTTTGCTTTTGACGAGTACACGGCTTTGACCACTGTTATCATGGGGCATAAAAGACTCTATGATGTCACGATGGAAAAAGACATACTCTATGCTAAAAAGAACTTTTCTAATAAAGATGGAATGCATCTCTCTGAGCTTGAGGTAGAGTTTGCTAAGATGGATGGGTGGAACGCTGAATCTGATGCAGCTAAATTGTTAAGTGAATTGGGCATTCCAGGAGAATTCCATGGCCTCGAGATGAAGCAGCTAGAAGAAGGGCAGAAGGTGCGCATCCTCTTGGCCCAGGCATTGTTCGGTAACCCTGACATCTTATTGCTCGATGAGCCTACCAACCATCTGGATATTGAAAATTGTAAATGGCTTGAAGAATTTTTATGTAACTTTGAAAATATAGCTATTGTGGTTTCTCATGACCGCCATTTCCTGGACAAGGTTTGTACGCATATCGCGGATATTGATTATGGCAATATTCAGCTGTACCCGGGTAATTTCAGTTTCTGGTTAGAATCCAGCCAGTTGATTTTAAGACAGCGTATTGAAACTAATAAAAAGGTAGAGAAAAAAAGAGAAGAGTTGAAAAATTTTATAGCCCGTTTTAGCGCTAATGCCTCTAAGGCCAGGCAGGCAACCAGCCGTAAGAAGACTTTGGAAAAACTTACCCTTGAGGATATTAAGCCTTCTTCGAGGAAGAGTCCGTATATAAGCTTTGAACAAGAGCGCGAGGCCGGAAACAATATCTTGAATATCGATCATTTATCTAAGTCGCTTAATGGACAGGTTTTGTTTAAGAATTTTACCATTACTGTTGAGAAAGGCGATAAAATAGCTTTTGTCGGGCCCAATAATATTGCTAAGACGACTCTATTTCAGGTGTTGGTTGGAGAGATACGGCCTGATGGCGGTAATTTTAAATGGGGCGCCTCAACTAGCCAGGCTTATTATCCTAAGGATAACTCTAAATATTTTGATGTAGACTGCAATCTTATCGATTGGCTTCGCCAGTATTCGGATAATACTTACGAGGTTTTTGTACGCGGATATTTAGGACGTATGCTTTTTTCCGGCGATGAATCTTTTAAACAGGTCAGAGTTTTATCCGGTGGCGAGCGGGTCAGATGCATGCTATCTCGCATGATGCTGGCCCAGCCCAATACGCTAATCCTGGATCATCCGACCAATCATTTAGACTTAGAATCAATCGAGTCCTTAAATAAGGGCTTGGGGAAGTTTGGCGGAACTATTTTATTTACTTCGCATGACCATCAGCTGATTCAAACTGTGGCTAACCGCATTATTGAGATTACGCCCAGGGGTTTTATAGATCGCCCCAACATAACATTTGACGAATATTTGTCCGATGAAAATATTAAAAAGCAACTTCTTCTATTATATTCTTAAAATCCCATCATTTAAAATGATAATATGAAACAAGAAAATAGAAAAGAATTGCCCTGGAAAATAAAGATGTGAAACCGGTGCTTAAAATGAAGGGAAACCCAGCAAATATTTATTTATGCAAAATTCTGATAATATCCTTATAACAGGCATAACATCCATTCACGGATGGCCTATCTTTTCTGCGTTTAGAGAGAAATACGGAAAACGCGTATATGGTATCGGACCAGGCATTAACTCCAAGTTTTTCAAAAATGACAAAAAAGTATTTTTTTGCACCATGGAGAAGTTTTCTAAGATAAAAGAGATCTTTGATAAGGTCAAGCCTAAAGCTGTCGTACACGCGGGAGGGGTCTGTGATCTCGACAGGTGCGAAGACTCTCCCGATTTTGCTCATCAAGTGAATGTTCTAGGCACCCGCAATATGGTCAGCTTGTCAAAAGATAGCTATTTGTTATACATTAGTACAGACTTAGTCTTTTCGGGAAATGACCCCGTTGATTGTTATTCGGAGTCGTCGGTGTGCGATCCTGTCAGCGTGGTCGGCAGAACCTTTGTAGAAGCAGAGAACGAGATCCTACAGCACGAAAGGAGTGGAATAATACGCCTTGGGCTACCGATAGGACCCTCGATTTCAGGGACAAAAGGGCCTATAGACTTTATTGCAAAAAGACTTAGTAAAAATAAAAAAATGACGCTTTTCCACGATGAAATAAGATCCTTGATCACAACCAGAGATGTAGCTAAGGGGGTCGTTCATTTTTTTGATAAAAAAGGAAAAGGTATATTCCATTGTGGCGGGTCACAAGAATACAGCCTATATGATATTGGGGCATATCTTGTCCAAGAACGCGGATATCAAGAGGAGTTCTTAATTCGTTCTTCCCGTTTTGACGAGAAGAACGGTCCGCCGCGTATCGGCAAGGTAGTGCTTGATTCCACGAAATTCTATGAATTTACAGGATTTGCGCCTTCAAATGCCCTGAAATAAAAAGAATATTGGAGTAAAATTGAACCATGAGTGCCGATATAGAGAAAAACCTTGGTGAACAGCCAATCTCGAGGATTATGTTGGCGAACGGGCTTAAGCCGCATGATCTTGCTGTCCATTCAGATGAGCAGCTTACGCATAAAATGGTCACCCGGGCCATGAAGGGCAGGCGGCTAACCCCGCATGTGCAATTAAAGGTTCGTAACGCCTTAAATAATGTGATTGGAAAAGACTATTCATTGAAAGACCTCTTCACTTATTGAAATAGGGGAAATGTTGGCAAGGGAGAGCCAAAGCGGTATAATAACAATACCATTAAAAGGAGGTAAGACATGTCAGAAGCTGAAAGCAAACACGATAAGTTTAAGAGATTGGCGGCGCAGAGAGTGACGAACGCGTTAAAGAAGATAGAGCTGATAGGGAATCTATCCTCTCCGGGTTATGAATATACCACGGAAGAAGTGGATAAGATATTTGCCGCTCTTCAGCAAATTCTGGATAGCACCAAAAGCAAATTCTCTAAATCCATAAAAGAAGAAACAGGGAAGTTTGAGCTGTAAATAAGCTTTCTCCAAGTATTGGTGGTAAAAATTTGGGGTCAGCTAACACATAAGACGCCCACCTTTTTGATAGGTATAATTGTATCATGGACATGCACAAAAATGAGACGTTAGTGATTACGTGTGCCCGGGGAGTAGCTGACTATTTACGCCGGGAAGTAGAGCAATTGGGGTATACAGTGCAGTCTGCTTCCGCTACCAGGATAGAGATAGCCGCATCGTTACATGATGCGATGAGGCTTAATCTTACGCTACGCACTGGCGTTAACGTGCTTTGCCTGCTCAAGCAATTTTCCTGTGAAAGCCCTGATGAACTGTACCGGGAGGTCGCATCATTTCCGTGGGAAGACTATATTGCACCCTCGGAATACCTCAGCGTCGTCTCTCGCGTGGATACCCCTGCTATCAATAATTCAGTTTTTGCGAGCCGGAAGGTGAAAGATGCGATCGTTGACAGGGTGTCCGAGAAATGCGGCAGTCGGCCAGATTCCGGACCGGACAGAAACAATGTGGTGATCAACTTTTATTGGAACAATGACAGATGCTGGATATATCTCAATACTTCAGGAAAGAAGCTTTCAGACCGAGGCTATCGGAAAATTCCCCATACAGCCCCATTGCAGGAAACCTTGGCAGCCGCTCTGTTGCGTGCCACAGGTTTTGACGGTTCGCAACCTTTGGTGAATCCCATGTGCGGAAGCGGTACGCTTGCAATAGAAGCGGCGCTCATCGCCTTGAAGCGTGCGCCCGGGCTATTGCGGAACAATTTTGGGTTGAAGCACATAATAGGATTCGATTCAGAGGCATGTAGCGCTTTACATAAAGAGGTACGCGCTCAGTCAAAAAAAGAACTACCTTTCCGGATCATCGCAGCGGACATTGATAAAAAGGCGGTTGAGTCCGCGAAGAAAAATGCTCAAACTGCCGGGGTCGATCAGATCATCGAATTTCATGTTTGTGATTTTAACAATACCCCGATCCCCGAAGAAAAAGGGGTCGTTATTCTTAACCCGGGATACGGCCATAGGCTCGGAAAGCAGCGCGAGCTGGAGGAAACGTATAAAGGCATAGGGGATTTCTTTAAGAATAAATGCGCGGGTTTTACTGGGTATGTCTTTACCGGGAATATGTCCCTGGCAAAGAAGGTGGGATTGCGAACTAGCCGCCGGCTCACTTTCTTTAATGCCAAAATAGAATGCCGACTCCTGGAATACCACATGTATGTCGGCAGCAAGTGAGAACAAATAAAGGCATCTGATGATCGATAAGAAACAGGGAAGCTTGAACTGTAAATAAGCTTTCTCCAACTGACTCAATGAGCTCAAAGTAGTATCATATATACACTAGCCACAATGGCGTGGCAGAGGCCAAGGCTGGTAAAGATAGGGATTCGATGGAATAGTGACTAAACTTAGGTGGAGAGGATAAAAATGGAGAAAAAAAATAAGGTAACACTAAAAGGAAGTCCTGTTACATTGACAGGAAATGAGTTAAAGGTGGGCGAAAAGGCGCCTGACTTCAGGGCCTTGAACAGCGCGCTCGAAGAAGAAACTCTCGGTAAATTCAAAAACAAGATCAAGCTGATCGCCTCGGTGCCATCGCTGGACACGCCTGTCTGCGACACAGAGATAAAACGTTTCAATGACGAGGCATCTTCTTTAAGCAAAGACATAGCGATAATATTTATCTCCATGGACCTTCCGTTCGCGCAGAAGAGGTTTTGTCAGGAGTTTGACATAAAAAAGGTAAAGACATTGTCAGACCACAGAAACGCGGATTTCGGGGAAAAATATGGGGTCTTAATTAAAGAGCTTCGACTACTGACAAGGGCAATTTTTATTATCGACAAAGAAGATAAGATCCACTATATTGAACTGGTGCCTGAGATTTCTTCGCCCCCTGATTACGAAAAAGCCCTGGCCGCATTAAAGAAGGTTGTAACGCTATAAAGTGGTTTAAAAACATTTGACTGTCTATGAAAAAAGTGGAGGCTTCTTATGGACAACATCTCATTAAAAGACGCTCTTAAAAAGGCACTGGAGATGGAAGAAAAGGGTTTTGACTTTTATAAGGACATTGTCCGGAAAGTTGAGAACGACGCCACGAAAAAGATGTTTGAATTTCTCGGTAAAAACGAATTCCTTCATATAGAAAGCCTAAAAGATTTTTACGATTCGCTGGTCAAGAGCGACGATTTTCCAGAACTAAATCTGGATGGACTCATGGCCGGGAGAAAAAAGGACCTTTCTATTTTTGCAATGAGCATTACTGAGCTGAAAGGCAAGGTAAAGAAAAGCGACTCTGATAGAAAGGCGTGCGAGTTTGCCATGGAATTCGAAAATTCCGGTTATAAATATTACGAAGCAATGCGCAAAGATGCCAAAGACAAAAAACTGGTGAAGCTTTTGGACTTTTTGCTCGAGGAAGAAAAGGCGCATTACGACGGAATCATGAAACTGCACACCTACATAATAGATTCAGCCAACTGGTACATGTATGAGGAGGAGTCTTTCCCGCAGGGAGGGTAAAAAATTCAGGACCTTGCTATAGCACAATGAAGATTTTTATAAGCGACCTACATTTAGGCGATGGTTCAAAGACAGATGATTTTCATCGAGACAGAGAGCTGTTGAAATTCCTTGAATTTGTTGAAAACGAGGCTCAGGAGCTGGTTATCGTGGGGGATTTCTTGGAATTATGGCAGGCTGACCTCGACAGGATTCTATTCAGGCACAATGAAGTCATAACTAAAGTCTTATCTTTAAGAAATAAAATAAAAGTAACCTATGTTATCGGCAACCATGACTATATACCCTTTATAAAATTTACAGGTTCAGGGATTGGCGTGTGTCTAGAATACCATGATCCTGAAATCGGGATTATAGCCGAACACGGCCACAGATACGACGTATTCAACCGCTACAAAAACCCCTTGCAGTCAATCAAATGGCCCAGCGGTAGGCGATTTGCGCTGCTTGCCGCCAGTTTAGAAAGGTTGGTTAGCCCTAATGTCGATGTATGGCTGGAAAAGGCACTGGAAAACACAGAAGCCTTTATCGGTCATGCCGCATTTATAAGAAACAAGATTACGCCTTCGTCAGGAGAATATTTAAGAAAGGGCGGCCATTTTGGAGAATTCAATGAGGCTGTCAAGGGGCGCATAGATAATGGGGCTAGGGTAGTTATATTCGGGCATACGCACAGATGCCAGCTTGAGAGTATAGACAAAGGCATATACGCAAATTGCGGGACATGGGTGGACAGCGCCACGCCGACTTACCTAGCTTATGATGCAGGCAAGATATGGCTCAGGGAAGCGTTTAACCATAAAATAATAAAGGGGGTGGAAGTATGAAAAGAAAAGAACTTGAGAAGACAATAAATAGGTTATGGAAGATTGCACAAAAGGACTTAAGTAAGGTTTTAAAAGGCATTGAGCCCTTAGTTGAGAAAGGAGAAACTTACCTTAAAGACAAATCTGTAAAAGGAAAAAGGGAGTTAGAAAAAATAACTCTTATTTTACAGAGAGAGAAGTTATATTATGAATTAGGAAAAACTATAGCCAACCGTCCTAAAAGTAAAGGAGCATATACTAAAAAAACACGAGGCATTTTAGATGAGATTAAAGACATTAATTTAAATGTAAAAAAGAAGAAGTAAATATTGATTAAAGGCAAGGAGAATCTTATGGGGAGAATCTTATGGGGAAAACTGTCATTAAGGGCATAAAATCAAGTAGTGGTAAAATTACAAATGAAACTCTAAGCAAATTTGAAGAAGAGGCACGCAAGCATAAGCATCCTGTATTTACAGGCCAGAGTACCAATAACAAAATATTAGTAGCAGATAATATAGGATTTGAATTTGGAGATTTAAGAGTTGAGACAGAGACAAAGCATATAATTGTTGAAGAAGAGAGTGCGGGAAGCATAATCAATCTGGCTAAATATTGGTATTGTGTTAGGAAAGGTTTAGACAAGACAAAGAAGCAGTTAGTCATTTTTCATATATTTAAGCAGACAAGCAAGGATGATTATCTTTCTCATTTACTTTTATGGGATTTCTTATATGGGCAAATGAAAAAAAATGTAGGTGATAAAGTAAAAGCTGCTTGGTATACTTATAGAGACCTGGAAGATCTTGATCCAGTTGTAGCTGAATTTGAGAAATATTTATAACATAGGTAATCTTGGCATAAAACTGGGGTTGCTTTTTTGTTTTAGGTGAGATGAACATATTATTTATTTTACTAAGGTTATTCTTGTTTTATTTGTTATTCCGCTTTCTCTTTGGGGCGATTTCTTTGCTTATGCTTTTTTTTCGTCATCAGCTTAATAATTATGGCAAAAGGCATAAAGAAACCAGCAAAAATGCATTTGATGATAAAGATGTTATAGATGCTGAATTTAAAGAAATAAAATAATCAAGGAGCTTTAAAATGAAAATTGTTTTAGGTGTAGTCATTGGTGGCACAATAGGCTTCCTAATTGGACATTTTGGTAAGTGTGCCTCGGGGGCATGCCCTTTAACCAGCAATCCAATTATAAGCACTTTGATAGGTGCATCCTTAGGTTTAATGTTTGCTATGATAAAGTAGCCCCCCTGTTACTCTCAAAACCTCACACCACCTACCCCAGAAGCACGTTTCAAAGTGTCACTAAAATTCCACCATTTCCCATTTACTTATCCCCATTTAACACAAAGACACCTTACCTTGACTCAATGAGCTCAAAGTAGTATCATATGTTACATATAGAGATACATGCATTAAGGCCTTTTTGTGTGTTTTTAGGCCACAACGGGGTGGCAGATGATGAGGAGATTATTATATTTGTAAGAGATAAGGCAATTCTGGTATAAAGCTTTGATAGGTAGCTGTGGCGGAAAAAAGGTCTGAAAACTGTTGGGATTTTTGGAATTGCAAACTAATAGCAAGAGAAGAATGCCCTGCCTATATAGAAAATATGGGTGCAAGATGCTGGATTGTTGCATCCAGTACTGGCGAGAAAGGCTGCCCTAAGGCAAAAGGTAAGGGCCTAAAGTATTGCATGAACGAATGTCCCTGGTTTGAGATATTAAATAAACCTTAAGATGATAGTGTAAAGGCGCAGTAGATGAAGATCTTTCTATCATTCATATCTATATTCTGGATATCTATAGGAACAGCATTTATTCTCTTCCCCAAAAAATCCAAGACACTCTATACTGATCTAATGAATCCTGTTGTAAAAACCGCATTTATCTTACCCTTATTGTTTGGGGTGTTATTTCTATGGGCTCACCCAGTATCTCGCCTTGCACTCTTTATAAAGGTCCTGGGTATTATATCCTTGATTAAAGGTCTATTCATACTGATTTCCCCTGTCAATATGCTTGAATCCACAATCAGCTACTTCTTGGGCTGCTCTGAAGGATGTTGCCGATTGTATGGGGTTTTTGTAATACTCTTAGGGGTGGTGGTTGGGTGGAGTGTGGGGTAGGAATGGTGTGGTATATGGCAAAAGAACTGGTGTATTTACAATATAAAGCAATCTTGGTGTAAATCTGGGTTGTTTTTTTGTTTAGGGGGCTATATGAGAAAATGTCCTTATTGTGGAACCAATAACGAATTAAGCAGGCTTAAGTGCATAAATGAAGATTGCTTAGCTAATTTGCCACCCATTAATGAAGAAGATAAGAAGCAAGAACAAGATTTCCAAATGTTAACAGGCAAAGAATCAATTGATCTAACGAAGGAAGTAATGAAGGACGTGGAAGAATTGCTTGGAAAATACAGAAAGACAAAGAAAATACCCACCAGTCCCTTGAATATAAATATGGATAGTTTAAGCATAGATAAGTACGTCCAAAGTTTTGCATTCATAATTTCAGAAGACATATCTTCTATCCCATCTTTTTTTAGGAATTCTCCTTTTAAGGTTTTAGACATGGATAAATTATTTATTTTAGCAAAAGAGTTCTTACTCTATGATTTACACGTTTGTGATAGATGTATATTTGGTTTTTTTGGGACCGAAATTAGAAGCGCACTTATGAAAAGAACCGTAGCGGAAGTTGCATTACGTGTGGATAGATCTCGTGAAAAAATGTTAGATGGAATGCTGGACACTCTTAGTATAGATAAATTTGTGAGTTATTCAAAAATCTTACAAAATACACCAGGCAGAGGAGGATTTATAGATGATTATAATCGTGTTCAAATAGAATATAGCAAATATAAATTTACCAGGGAGTTTGATAAGAGCTTTGAAGAACACTTAGAATGGGAATTTGGCAAGAAGATAGCTTATTTGGCAGGGTATAAGGATCAAGTATCTTATATCTTATCTGTAATGTTTCGGACATTAGCTTTTTTTAAGTTAGCAATGGTAACCAAAGAAGTCTTAGATGAATCTATGAGAAGAAGACCTTGAGGGAGAAATAGTGAGCAAGATATTACTTATGCAATTTTTAGCACTTACAATATATGCTTTTTTTGTGGGGTTTTGTTTTTGCGATGGGTTTAAGTTGCATATTTCAAGGAAACTCATTTGGTTTATTACGTTTCTTTTTATAAGCATCTATATATTGAAGACTAGAAACGAATATGATTTAGCTCTTATTTTGCCTATCCCAACTCTATTGGCAATTTTACTCTGTAATTATGAGAAAAGAAAATCAAAAAAATAAAACGGTGTGAGCATATGATGAGACTTAAAGTTTTTATATTCCTGATCTTTCTTGCGACACAGGCATCTTCTGTCTATGCCGAAGAATTAAAAGCAATCACTCTCCCCGCACCACAGACAGAAACAGGTAACCCCTTGATGCAGATATTAAAAGAAAGAAAAAGCGAAAGAGCGTTTAGCTCCAGAGATATCCCTTTACAGGTACTTTCAGACATGCTCTGGGCTGCAAACGGGATAAACCGCCCAGGATCATCTAAGCGCACAGCTCCTTCTGCAAAGAACATGCAGGAGATAGATATCTATGTGGCTAAATCTGATGGGCTGTATGCATATGATGCTACATCAAATATGCTCTTACCTATTATATCAAAGGATATAAGGGGGCTTACTGGCTTACAGGCATTTGTTAAAGATGCTCCTTTGAACCTTATCTATGTTGCTGATTATTCCAAAATGGGCGGTATGCAGGACAAGGATAAGTATTTTTACGCTGCCACAGATACCGGGTTTATCAGTCAGAATGTATATTTATACTGCGCTTCAGAAGGGCTGGCAACAGTAGTGAGAGGCTGGATAGACAAACCTACCTTGAGAGAGGCCATGAAACTACGCCCCGATCAAAAGATAATACTTACGCAGACTGTAGGATACCCTGAGACATTATAATAAAAAGCAGTTAGGTGAGTAGAGAACGCGTTTAATCTAGAAAAAGCTAACCCAGAAAAAAAGGAGGAACATCCATGGGTGATAAAGGCAAGAAAGATAAAAATAAACACAACAAACAAGTAACCAAAGCAAAAAACGCACAAAACGAAGCAAACAGGAAAAGACAAGAAAGAACACACCAGTAGAAAAAAGGGACAGGTTCCTGATTGAGCTAGCAGGCGTCTTATGATACCAATAACTCCCTTTACGCAAATTTATAGCCAGTATTTGCAATGCGCTAGAATTAGAAGATTAATCGTAGTAAGGGAGGAGTAAAAATATGGTTAGAAAAAAATTTACTTGTAGTAACTGTGGGCATGATTTCGAAATGGATGTTTTCGAAAAAGGAGAGGGAAGAGAAAAAAGGTTTCCTTCGGGGCCTATTAGATGTCCCAAATGTGGAGGGCCAGACGAGAAGAGATCGATATAATTTAAATATCTCAAAAAGGACAACTTGTTGTTAGCTTTTGAACCATTTTGCGATTTTCCTCGCCAAGCTGCCCCAGAAGCACATACCAAAAAATCCCCAAAATACAAAAATTAAAGGAAAAATAAGGGACGATTATAAGCGCGCCGTGCTATAATAAGCAACAAATAAAGGGACTATTATATGCAAAATAATTACGAAGCTGAAGTATACGGCATGGCCTACGGCGGGATGGGTGTCGCCAGGGTTGACGGGAAAGTTTACTTTATAGAAGGCGCTTTGCCTGGTGAAAAGGTTACCTTTACCAAAAGGAGAGAGAAGAAAAACTTCGGGCTCGGCAGGATAGCTGAAATCCTTACCCCGTCAAGCTCTCGCGTGGAGCCGGTATGTCCTTATTATAATAAATGTGGGGGGTGTCAGTATCAGCATCTGGATTATGAAAAAGAGGTATATTATAAAGCTGAGCAGGTTAAAGAGAACCTTGGCCGTATTGGGTCTTTCAGAGAATATAGTTTTGATGGGATAGCGCCTTCACCTCTTTATTATGGCTACCGCTCGTCAATCACACTTCACAGGTCTGATGAGGGGTATGGTTATTTTGCCTTGGATAATAAGACTATTATTACCATAGAGCAATGTCCACTGGCCGAAGACGCGATAAATCGCGCTATAAAGGAGGATCTTAATACTTTAGACGCTAAGCGCGATATTACTCTAAAGAGTGACCATAAAGGCAATGTCTGGATAAAAGGTTATCAAGGGCATCGGTTTTTTAAAGACTCTTATTTAGGGACAGAGCTCACTTTTTCTCCTAGGGCGTTTTCCCAGGCCAACCGGCAGGTTGCTGGGAGTACGGTTAAAAAAGTACGCGAATTGATGCAAAATGAAAAAAGGGAGACGCTTTTTGACCTCTATTGCGGTACAGGGTTTTTCGGCATGCTTTTGCGTGATATGTTTGAATCTGTAGTGGGTATTGATGAGAGTCGCATAGCCATTGACTGCGCTAAGGCCGCTAAGAAAGGTCTGGGAATGGACAATGCGAGATTTTATTGCGGAGAAGCCGAAAAAAGATACCCTGCTTACTATGAAAAATTACGCGGAAAGAAAAACACCCTTATCATAGACCCACCGCGCTCAGGAATAAGTAAAAAGATAGCTATATGGCTTTCCGAGCTAAAGGACGCGGAGAGCCTTTATTACGTATCCTGCGATCCGGCCATACTGGCGCGTGATGCCAAGATCCTCACGCAGAACGATCACTGGAAGCTTATGAACGTTTCCTGCTTTGATATGTTCCCCCGCACAAAACACATAGAATCCATTGCTTTATTCAAAGCTGGAAACAAAGGCACCTGATGATCGATAATAAACACAAAGACACCTTACCTTGACTCAATGAGCCCAAAGTAGTACCATATATTGCATACAAAGATACAGTATGTATTAAGGCCTTTTTGTGTGTTTTCAGGCCACAATGGGGTGGCAGGATTTATTAGAATCTCCACAATAGAGCAAGAGATGATTAGGAAATTATTATATTTGTAAGGCATAAGGCAATTCTGACATAAAGCCAAGGTTGCCTTTTCTTTTAGGAGGGGGGGTTAAAGTTATGCTTAAGTTAAATAAAGCTGAGTTAAGAGAAATTGCTTCATTGAGACAAGAGACTATAGAAATGCTAGAGCGGGTTCAGATAATGTTTCGCGCCAGCTTCGATGGTTTAATGAAGAATGATATTAATATCTTGAATCAGGTGCTTAAAGATGAATTGAAGATTAACGAGACTCATAGCAACTTGACTACCTCGGCAATAGATATTTCCAAAAAAAGACTATCATCCGAAGCTAAAAAGATAGTAGTGGTCCTGGTGAATATTATCTGTGCAATCGAGAGAATGGGGGATTTGTGCATAGCTCTGGTAGAACGAATCGAATATAAAATAAGTGAAAAGTTGTTATTCAGTGAGGCAGCAGTGCAAGAATACAAAGGGCTATGTAACAATATAGACAAGATTTTATCAAATACAATTGATGCAATGAAGGTCAGTGATAAGAAGCTGGCTAAAAAGATTTTAAAGAATAAATTACTCTTCTATGCATTAATAGAAAAAAGCCGGGTAAACCATATAGACAGGTCAGCAAAAGGAATCTGTGATGAATGGGCAAAAATTCGGTATCTTGATATGTTGGATTTTATTAAAGAGATTGTAGACCATTGTATGGAGACAGTGAAGAAGCTGACGAGAGAATAGATTTTGCGACCCATAAGATTAAAAAGACCTACAGCGATAGTTTTAAGTATTATTTTAAGCATATTTCTTTTGGAGTTATCTTTGAGAACTATCGGAGGCATATATCTTCGCCTGTCACATCCTCTGGAACCTATTAAAGAAGAATTAAGAGCATTTAATATATTATGTTTGGGAGATTCTTTTACTGAAGGCTTTGGAGCTTCTAAGGGTAAAAGTTATCCAGAGCAATTGCAAGAAATTGCAAATGGACAATTGGGCAAAACAATTAATGTTCACAGAGAATTTCGCATTAATTCCTCTACTATTTTAAAATACCTAAAAAAAGACATAAATAAATATAGAGCGGATCTCTTGATTATTATGACAGGTTGCAATGATACCTGGAGCTTGCAGAACTGTAATTATCTTATGGTTAAGGATGGGAATCTCTTAGAGAAAACAGATGTGCTGTTGGGTGATTTTAGGATATATAAGTTTGCAAAAATTACCTTGCTGAATTTGAAAAAGATTATATTAAGTAGAAGTTTGCAATTTAACCAAGATAATAAAAAAGGTAATTCTGGTTTTAAAAGCCAAGAAGCGGAAAGGCACTATATATTAGGTGATGATTATATGCGCGATGCAAGATACGAATTGGCATTGTCAGAGTTTAAACAAGCTGAACAATTGGAACCTGATAACCCTGATATACATTTACGATTGGCGCATATTTATCTTCAAATTCAACAGAACTATGCTTTAGCTAAAGATGAAGCAATGTCTGCGCTTAGGCATGGAGATAGTTCGATTCTGCAGGATGTATTTGCGGTGGTACGTGATTCAACCAATTTAGGCGATAAAAATCAAGATGAAAGATTTTATGCTGCTATTAAAGATATGGAATCTGTTATTGAAGATAGGAATGAATCTAATGAAAAGGTCGAAGCAAAAAAATATCTTGAGCAACTATTGTCATTTCACCGAGATAATAAAATTATAGGAAAGGTAATTGCTTATAATTTAAAAGAGATTACAAAGCTTGCAAAACAAAAAAAAATAAAGGTAGTTTTAATGCAATATCCTTTTGGTGTTGTTCCTGATGTTGTCAGGGAAACTATACAGAAGATGTCTGACCTCAATGACATTCCTTTAGTAGACAATTATGCGTTGTTTAAAAATAGACTTGAAAAGTTAAAAAGATCAGATTTATTTGCAGAAGATGGTCATTGTAATCAATACGGATATAACTTGATTGCCAAAAATGTTTATAAGAGTTTAATTTTAAATAAGTTTGTACCTATAGCAGCAAATGTTAAGTAAAACCAAACACTTAACCTTAAAAAAAGAAGTTAATTTGAGCATTATTTATTGTTATTATTAATATATGTTTATTGGAGCTGGCGTTAAGGATAGGGTACTTAGAGGTAAAATAAAAAACGCTGAGAAAGGGATAAGGATGTTGCCGATTGTATGGGGTTTTTGTAATACTCTTAGGGGTGATGGTTGGTTGGAGTGTGGAGTAGGGGAGTTAGGGTATTAGAATACAGGGGATTGCTTTTTTGTTAAAGAGGGCGCAGCGGAAAAAGAAATGAGATTAATCTTGCCAATCTGTGACAATATCATTTTCAAGATAGACATAAGTTCTATAATCTCCAAGAGGATCATATATCCATTGTTCGCGTGTCCCATAATCAGTAACAGTTCTACCAATGCGCCTGGGATAAGCCCAAGATGCTATAAGTTCTTGGCTTGTCATACCGATGTCTATTCTTTTTGCAAGAATTCCCTGTTTAATTTTTTCAGATATTTCAGGATGCAAATTGATATAGTTTTGTCCTGCTTGGTTAGGCGTTGTAGCACAGCCATAGATAAAAATAAGCAGAATTATAAGAAATATCATTTTTTTCATAATGGCACTTCCAATCATATATTAACGCAATCTGTTTAAATAGTAAAGGGGTCAGGTCTGTTTAGAAGATTAAGGAGAGGGGGTTTTAGGCCTTGCCCTAAAGAACAGGGCAAGGTGGAGAAAAGATTTAGAGATTTGATAGAGCAGTAGTTAAGGTTAGGTGGAGAGGATAGACGAAGAGAGAGGCTGTTAAAAGAGTGATTTGGAGAGGGATTGGCTTTTTGTTTAGGGGGTAAAAATTATGGCTGATACATATAGCGGTTCTGAAAGACGACGCTTTAAACGTGTGCCGGCGAAATTTCTTGTTACTTGTAAGGCATCTAATGTTGCAGAAGCACTCATATTGTTTAATAATAAAAAGATTGATGCGTTGATGTTTGACCTAAGCGAAGGAGGAATGGCTATTGTAACAAATGACGGCATCCCTATAGGTACTAGACTATCAATTGAATTTACTTTGATTAATGATCGCGCCTTTAATGACAGTGATAAATTTAGAACGTTAAGTGAGATAAAAGGAGAAATCCGCAATGATAACCTTTTAGATAAAAACCAACATCGCTTAGGTATTCAATTTGACAGCATAAACAGAAGAGATAAACTGGCAATAGCTAATTTTGTAAAGGCTACGATTATATAATATGAGGAGGAAAAATGAAACAGGAGGTTTTTGACAAAATCACAGTAATACATAAAGTTCTTTTGGTGACAGCGCTATTGGCAGGATTTATGTGTGGAACCGGGATCAACGAGGCTTTTGCCGCGACAGCAAAACAAATTGATGCCAATGTAGACGCTTCTTTAAAACATTTTGAGAGCATTGTAGGGGCTAAGGAAGTTATAAAAAAAGCAAAAGGTATTTTAGTATTCCCAAAAGTTTTTAAAGCAGGTATTGGCATAGGCGGTGAATATGGCGAAGGCGCTTTAAGGATAAATGGCAAGACAGTTGATTACTATGGCACCGGTGCAGCATCGATAGGCTTTCAGATTGGCGGACAAAAAAAGACGATCATTATTGCGTTTATGGAAAACAATGCCTTTGAAAAGTTTCGAGAATCTTCCGGTTGGAAAGTAGGGCTAGATGCCTCTGTTGCAGTGATTACAATTGGAGTAGGAGGGTCAATTGATACAGCAAGTATCAATGAGCCTATTATTGGTTTTGTTTTAAACCAGAAGGGATTGATGTATAACATTACACTTGAAGGGTCTAAAATTACAAAGCTCAAAAAGTAAAGCAGCATCATAAAGATGCATAATATTAGAAGGGGAGAGGCTGTTAAAAGAGTGGCTTGGTGAGGGGTTGGAGGATAATTAGAGAGCACCTACAAAAAATAAATAAAGCCCAGGTGTTTTTACTTGGGCTTTGCTTTTTTAAAAGATATGAAGTATCGTATAATATATGTTTAAAAGACTTATCTTGTTTTCAGTAAACCATCCAAAGCTTATTATAATACTCACCATAGTCATAAGCGCGCTCGCCATTATTCAATTCCCCAAGATAAAGATAGATACAGATCCCGAAAACATGCTCTCCAAAGAGGAATTCGTAAGAATATTCCATGACCAAGTAAAAAAGGAATTCTCTCTCTATGATTTTATAATCCTTGGCATAGTAAACGAAAAACACCCTGATGGAGTTTTTAATATAGAGACCCTTGGGAAGATCTATCATATTACAAATAAGATAAAAGAAATAGATGGTGTTATCGCAAGGGATATAATAGCGCCTTCTACAAAAGACAATATCTCTCAAGCAGGGCTTGGGGCAGTAAAGTTTGAATGGTTGATGGCCTCACCTCCCAAAACACGAGAGCAAGCGCTCTTTATAAAAGAAGAAGCAAAGGATAACCCCTTGTTCGACGGTACTATCGTGTCGGAGAACGGAAAGGCGCTTTGTATATATGCGCCGATCAAGAAAAAAGATATGAGTTACAGAATATCAAGGGAGATGCTTAAAATTGTAAATGAGTTAAAAGGCGCTGAAAAATACCATATAACAGGTCTTCCTGTCGCAGAAGATACGTTCGGGGTCGAGATGTTCAAGCAGATGGGGGTATCAGCGCCTCTTGCAGGGCTTATAATATTTCTTTTGATGTTATTTTTCTTTAGAAAGATAAATCTGATACTCTCGCCTATGATTGTTGCCATGGCAACAGTTGTGATCACGATGGGAAGCCTTATAGGGAAAGGGCTGACTGTCCATATAATGAGCTCTATGATACCTATATTTTTGATGCCTATTTCAGTAGTAGACGGCGTCCACATCCTTAGCGAATTTCATGATAACTACAATAAAATAAAAGATAAGAAAAAGACTATTTTAAAAGTCATGGACGATCTTTTTATGCCCATGCTTTACACATCTCTTACTTCAGCCTGTGGTTTTGCCTCGCTTGCATTTACGCCTATTCCGCCTGTACAGGTATTTGGCATATTTGTGGCATTCGGTGTTATATTGGCATGGTTTTTAACAATGGTATTTATACCCGCATATATCATGACGATAAAAGAAAGTTCTCTAAAAGGATTTGGAGATACTTTATCGGAAAAGCCGGATACTTTAACAAGGCTAGTTGAATCAATAGGTAGGTTTTCTATTAAAAGGGCAAAAATAGTTGTTATTTTTGTAATAGCGATATGTGCTGTATCTATTTATGGTATAACCAAAATAAATATAAATGATAACCCGGTAAGGTGGTTTAAAAAAAGTCACAGGATAAGGGTCGCTGATAGGGTCTTGAATAAGCATTTTGGCGGGACATACACAGCATATCTTGTACTTGACTCTAAAAAAGAAGATAGCTTTAAGGATCCGGATACCTTGAGATACATAGAAAGGCTTCAGGGATATCTCCTGGAAACAGGCATTGTAGGAAAATCCAGCTCTCTTTCAGATGTCGTAAAAAAAGTCTATTATGAACTCATGGATGGGGACAAAGAAAACTATAATAGGATCCCTGATTCAAGCGCTGCAGTAGCGCAATGTCTGATATCATTCCAGAATTCACATAAGCCAGATGACTTATGGCATCTAGTAACTCCGGATTACTCTAAGATAAACATCTGGGTGCAGCTTAAAAGCGGGGATAATCAGGATATGGGGCATGTTGTTAAATCTGTATCGCACTTTATAAAAGATAACCCGCCGCCTTTAGATGTAAAAACCAATTGGGCAGGCCTTACATATATAAATACTGTATGGCAGGATAGGATGGTTTCAGGTATGCTCAAGAGTCTTTTTAGTGCCTTTATTATTGTATTTTTTATGATGATGTTTTTGTTTCGTTCGCCATTATGGGGAATATTGGCTATGGTGCCTCTTTCAATGACAATACTTTTTATATACGGTCTTATAGGGTTAGTGGGCAAGGATTACGACATGCCGGTAGCAGTGCTCTCATCGTTGACTCTAGGAATATCAGTAGATTTTGCAATACACTTTTTACAAAGAACAAAGATGCTTTATTCAAAGCATAAGAACTGGAAGGATTCCGCGAAAGAACTATTTGAGGAACCAGCAAGGGCAATATCCAGAAACGCTATTGTAGTAGCCATAGGATTTTTTCCGCTTCTTTTAGCCCCGCTTATGCCATATAGAACGGTTGGATTTTTTATAGCAAGCATCATGGCTGTTTCCAGTCTTGCGACTTTCTTTATATTACCTGCGGGAATAACCCTTATGGAGAAAATGTTTTTCAAGAAACTCCAGTCCCCGGGATGCAATTGTCTCAGTTGCGTCATAATATCTTTTATTGTGTCAGCTTTAATGGTAGGCACCTTGTATAGTTTTAGGCTGATAGATATTAAAATGGCTTCTATTGTTTCATTGGCTATTGTAGTTTTAATGAGTGTGTTTTGTAATAGATTATCCAGAAGAGAAGTTTGTAAAGGAGGAAAATAATGAAAAAATATTTAAATACCGCATTTATTTTTATCGGGATATTTGCGTGTGGGCTGCTTTTTGCTGAAAATGTGCCTGTCCAGGATATTGTAGAAAAGGCGAATAAGGTCGCGTATTATGAGGGTTCGGACGGAAAAGCAGAAGTAAGTATGGTGATAACTGATAGCCAGGGAAGGACGAGAGAAAAAAAGTTCGTTATCCTGAGGATGGATATTGAAGACGCTAAAGAGCAAAAGTATTATGTGTATTTCAAAGAGCCGAGCGATGTCCAGGATATGGTGTATATGGTATGGAAGCATCTTGATGGAGATGATGATAGATGGCTTTATTTGCCTGCCCTGGATCTTGTGAGAAGGGTTGCTGCGAGCGACAAAAGGTCTAGCTTTGTAGGGTCTGATTTTCTGTACGAGGATGTCTCTGGAAGAAGCCTTGATATGGACCTGCACGAACTTGTAGAATCTGACAGAGAAGGATATTATAAGATCAAAAACACTCCGAAAGAAGAATCTGGCATTGACTTCAAGTATTATCATGTATGGATAGACAGGTCTAATTTTATGCCCATGAAGGCAGAATATTATGATGAACAAGGAAGGCCTTACAGGATTGTTGAGGCGCTTGAAGTAGGCGATATAGAAGGTCATCCAACAGTTATTAAATCTAAAGTAACAGATCTTTCTTCAGGTAGCTCTACTGTGTTGGAATTCAAAAAAATAGACTATGATATTGGCCTTTCGGACGATATATTTACAGAGAGATATTTGAGAAGGCCTCCAGCAGAATGGCTCGAGTAAAAATGATAAAAAAATCCCTCCTGGCATTATTGATCCTCCTAGCTTCTAATAATGCCTGGGCATTCAGGCCTTTTGAAAAGGGCCCGAATGTCCGAGGCTTCATAGAAAACGCGTCAGGTTTCAGGACCAGCTCTCACACTACAAAAAGAGACCATTATAACATCATGGAGCAAAGGCTGCAGCTTAAGGCATCCCATAGAGCAAAAGGCGAAACTTTGCTGAAAGATTGGCATACTGAATTGAATTTTAAAGGAGATTTCCTGGTAGATGAATATTTTGGAGGCAAAACCGCGTTTGATCTCAGAGAGTTAAATGCCCTTTTCACTCCCCTTAAGATCATTGATGTGAAAGTCGGAAGGCAGATCCTTACCTGGGGGACAGGTGATTATATATTTATAAATGATATGTTTCCAAAAGATTACATCTCATTTTACACAGGAAGAGATGACGAGTACCTTAAAAAACCTTCGGATGCAATCAGGCTTTCCCTGTATCCAAAGCTTGCCAATGTCGACATCGCCATTATTCCTTTTTTCCAGCCAAATACTATGCCAGATGGTGATAGGCTTAGCTTTTTTGATAGTTTTAATAGGGGCATTACAGGGAGAGGGGTAGAGCGTTTGCTTTTAGAGCCTGCGAATCAGGCTGAGAACATAGAAACCGCTTTAAGGCTATACAGAAACTTTAAAAGCTATGAATGTGCGCTGTATTTTTTCAGGGGTTTTGATAAGGCGCCGCGGAGCTACAAAAACGAAGCACTCAGGCAATTATATTACGAGAGGTTGGATGTCTATGGCGCTAGCGTGCGCGGTCCTTTTTCCGGAGGCATAGGAAATCTCGAGATAGGCTATTACAATTCAAGGGATGATTCAGATGGGACAAACAGGCTTATTGAAAATTCTTTTTTCAAAGGGCTTTTGGGCTATGAAAAGGACATGGGAAGCGATTTAAAAATAGCATTCCAGTATTTTTATGAACAGAGGCTGAATTATAGTGATTATAAGGACGCCCTTTTAGCAGGAGATTTTTTCTGGGACGAACACAGACATCTTGTCACAAACCGCATAACAAAACTCTTAACAAACCAGACCTTGAGTCTTTCTTTATTTACGTTTTATTCACCCTCAGATGAAGATGTCTATATCAGGCCTCTTTTGAGTTATGATATGACAGATGACTGGAAGTTCACCATGGGCGCCAACCTTGCATGGGGAGAGCAGGACATTACTGAGTTTGGACAGATGGAAGAGAATAAGAATATATATTTCAGGCTCAGGTGCAGTTTTTAAAATATGGAGGATATTATTATGCAGCTTGCAATGGAAAAATATATCAGGATTATCGCAGGGAGTTTTGTTCTTATAAGCGTTATTCTGGCTATCACGGTAAGTAAATGGTGGCTTATCTGGGCTGCACTAGTAGGCATCAATCTTATTCAATCAGCATTCACTAACTGGTGTATCCCAGAAAAGATTCTCAGGAAGTGGGGAGTAAAATAGGGCATTAGATCAATAATCCCATTGCCTGCATAGCCCCTTAGTAGTATCATATATACACTAACCATAAAGGCGTGGAAAAGATTTGCGGTAGGCATTTCAAAATCTTTCAAAATTCCCCATAAATTTTTTCACAGATCTTTGCATTTCTATTTAAAGTAGTATATTATATATAACAATATAAGGATTTACAATGCATAGAGACTTGAGAAAAATATATAGAATTATTGTTTTAGTTTTATTGTTGTCCACAACGAGCGTTGCCTCTGCAGCTGATATTTTCACATGGAAAGACTGCGTAATGAAGGCCAAAGAAAATCATCCTGATCTAATATCTGCTTTTGAACAAGTCAAGCAGGCAAAAGAGGACAAGGTAATAAATATAACTTCTATGTTACCGCAGCTAGATGCTTCTATGTCCGGCAAAAGCGCAAAGGCCTCGACCGGCGTGACAACCGACACCTATGCATACAGCGTGACAGGAGAACAACTGGTCTTTGACGGATTTAAGACATTTTATGATATTACTAGTTCGTCGAAGACCCTTGAGGCAGAAGAATATAATTACATAGTTACTTCCTCTAATGTAAGATTGTATTTAAAAAACGCTTTTACTAAACTCTTAAAGGCCCAGGAGCTCCTTTCTCTCACAAAGGAAATCTCTGAGCGCAGAATGAAAAATCTTGAGCTCGTGAAACTGCGATATGAGGCAGGCAGGGAACACAGGGGTTCACTTTTAACAGCAGAAGCAGATCTCGCCAGCGCAGAATATGAAGTCAAACAAGCAGAGAGGAATATTGTCCTTTCCCAGCGCGAACTTTCAAAAGAAATGGGCCTTCAAAAATTAAATCCCATGGAGGCAGAAGGAGTATTTTCTGTTTTAAGAAGTTATGATCTCAAGCCTGGTATCGAGAAACTAGCTGAGGATACGCCTTTTCTGAAGGAATTGATAGCTAAAAAAGAAGCATTGCGTTATGACCTTAAATCAGAGCGAGCTGATTTTCTACCTGAGGTCTACCTGAATGGAGCTCTGGGTAAGACAAGCGGGACCTGGCCGCCTGAGAAAGACACATGGTCATTTGGCGTGACAGTGTCTTTGCCGATATTCGAAGGTGGAAGCCGTTTTGCTGAGGTCAATAAAGCAAGATCTAAATTCCGTCAGGCAGCAGCAGACCAGCGAAGCGGCAGGGACAGTGTCTTACTTACGCTCGAAGAGACATGGAAGGACCTTAAGGATTCAATAGAAAGCGTCTCTGTACAGAAAAAATTTCTTGAGGCTGCAGATGAGCGGGCAAAGATAACCCAGGCGCAATACCAAACAGGACTTATATCGTTTGACGACTGGATAATAATAGAGGATAATCTAGTAAGCACCAAAAAAGCATACTTGAACGCTCAGGCAACCATGTTGACTGCCGAGGCATACTGGATTCAGGCGATAGGAGGGGTATTGGGGAATGATTAAAAATAAAGGGAAGCTTATTGTCACAGTAGTTATATTGTGCGTTGCTGTAGCTTTAGTCATGAATTCAAAGAAAGACAATGGCCAGCCAAAAGGAAGCGCAAAGAAAATCGTAAAACCTATAATAAGTGATGTTGCTATAAAAGTTGCTACAACAGGAATCGTAGAGCCTCAGAACCGACTTGAAATAAAACCTTCTATAGGCGGGCGGATTGAAGAGATCTTAATTAGAGAGGGTAACCAGGTCAATAAGGGTGATATTTTGGCGTGGATGAGTTCTACTGAAAGGGCTGCGCTTGTGGATGCTGCCCATTCACAGGGCGAAGAGGCCCTGGAATACTGGGAAGAGACTTACAAGAAAACGCCTATTATTTCTCCTATTGATGGCGAAGTAATAGTCCGCGCAGTCGAGCCAGGCCAGACCGTCTCATCTTCTGACGCAGTATTAGTCCTATCTGACAGGCTTGTAATAAGCGGTCAGTTTGACGAGACTGATATAGGCAGGGTGAGGATAGGGCAAGAGGCACTCATAACTCTTGATGCGTATCCTGATGTTAAGATTAATGGCGAGGTAGATCATGTAGCATACGAGTCTGAGATAGTAAATAATGTGACAATATATGATGTTGATATCTTACCTAAAGAAATGCCTGATATACTGCGTTCAGGCATGAGCGTTACAGTGGAAGTCATTGAAAAGAAAGCCAAAGGTGTTATAACAATCCCCTCAAGCGCTATTCATTACGATGGAGAAAGAGAGTTTGTTCTGGTCCAGGAAGGACGAAGCAAGATAATCGAGCGCGATATCAAGGTAGGATTAAATAATGATCTTAATGCTGAAGTCATCTCAGGTTTAAGCGAGGAAGATAAAGTCATCATACAGTACGATCTCTACCTACCTAAGAGAAAATCCTCAGGCACCAATCCATTCATGCCCAGCAGGAAAAGAAAATGATAGAGCTAAAAAATATTTGTAAAACGTATGGCAAAGGCGATGCGTCTATTGCTGCACTAGACGATGTTTCGCTTAATATCGGTCAGGGTGAATTTGTGGCCATCATGGGACCTTCTGGCTCAGGTAAATCCACTCTTCTTCACATGCTGGGTTTTTTGGACCGTCCAGACAAAGGGTCGTATAATATTTTGGGTACTGAGATTTCACAACTCTCAGATGGTGAACTCGCACAACTTAGAAATCGACTCGTGGGTTTTGTATTCCAGCAGTTTCATTTGCTTCGCAGGACCAGCGCCCTTGAGAACGTGGAGTTGCCCCTTATCTATTCCGGCAAAAACAAGGGGATAGAAAACGCTCGGAAGAATTTAGAGTCAGTAGGCCTTGCTGAACGTTCAAAACATATGCCAAGTGAATTATCAGGGGGCGAGCAGCAGAGAGTGGCTATTGCGAGAGCGCTGGTAAATGACCCACTGATCATTTTTGCAGACGAACCCACAGGAAACCTGGATACAAAGAGCGAAGAAGAGATAATAAAGATCCTAAAGGGCTTAAACTCGCAGGGTAAGACTATAATCCTTGTCACGCACGAACAAGAAATCGCCCAGCACGCAAAAAGGATCATAACGATGCGCGATGGTAAAATAGTCTCTGATGAGGCCAAAGACAAAAATAAAAGCCGCCAAGACATCAAGGTATCTATTAAAGAGCTGACAGGCCAGGGCCATTCTTATTTTGGTAAGGTTGAGTTCAAGGAACACGTCCGTCAGTCATTCAGGGCTATTTTTTCAAATAAGGTCCGGTCGTTTCTTTCAATGCTCGGTATCTTGTTTGGCGTGGCAGCAGTCATAGCAATGCTTGCGCTTGGACAGGGAGCTAAGGCATCAATGGAACAAAGACTTAAGACACTCGGCTCTAATCTTTTATCTATACAAGGAGGTTCTGGTAAAGTCAGGGGCGCGGCCAGGGCAGCAGGATCTGTGACGCGTTTTATGGCAGGAGATGCCGAAGGCATTGGAAACCTGGCTTTGATAAAAAGAGTAAGCGGATATGCCAGCGGAAGCGGTCAGGTCGTATATAAAAGCGAGAACTGGAGTACCAGGGTAGAAGGGGTCGGGTATGACTATGGCCAGATGCGGGCAGCCATACCTGATATAGGCAGGTGGTTTACCTCTGAAGAAATGGACCAGCGCGCTAAAGTAGCGATACTGGGGAGAAGCGTGGTTGAAAAACTTTTCGGCAATATAAATCCTGTCGGCGAGACAATAAAGATAAACCGGATTAATTTTAAGGTGATTGGCATCGCGCCTGAAAAAGGTGCAAGCGGCTGGCGGGACCGTGACGATGTCATCTATATCCCTGTGACTACTGCTATGTACAGGGTATTGGGTAAAGATTATTTTGACGGTATTTATGCTGAGGTAATCGATATCGAATCCATGGAAGAGGCAGAGAATGATATAAGGGACTTTATTATAAAGCGGCACCGCATATACAAGAACCCCGATGATTATTTTCATATGCATAATATGAGTGAGATCCAGGAAATGCTATCAAGCACCACCAAGACCATGAGCATGCTTTTGGGCTGCATTGCTGCTATATCGCTTCTTGTGGGCGGAATAGGCATCATGAATATCATGCTTGTTTCTGTGACAGAGCGCACTCGTGAGATCGGCCTGCGCAAGGCAGTAGGCGGCAAGGCGAAGGACATAATGACACAGTTTCTTATTGAATCAGTGGTTATGACATTGAGCGGGGGGTTGATGGGCATACTGCTTGGCATAGCAACATCTATAACGCTTTCGTCCCTGGCTGGATGGGCTACCAAAGTTACCATATCTAATATTATACTTGCCGCAAGTTTTTCTATAGCCGTAGGTATGTTTTTTGGCCTGTGGCCTGCCAAAAAGGCGTCTCGACTGAATCCTATCGAAGCATTGAGATACGAATAAATAACATTTCCATTATTAGAAGCTGCAGGAAATTGCGGCTAAAAAGAGAGATCCTTGATGATACAGAGAAGAAGTTACCTTTTTATAGGTTTTGCTATCATTGCCTCAGCGGCGATCATTAGAATTTATTTATCGCTTACTACTCCACTGAGATATTGTGAAATTGCCTTTCATGCCATTCGACTTTTAGAGCATGGCTGGAAGGATTTATTGCCCTTTTCTCCGGGATTAAGCATACTTTATGCAGGTTTTATGAGAGTTTTTGGGCAGAATTTTATTATCCTTAAACTGGCCAACGCTATTTTTAGTACTTTGACCATAGTAATAGTTTATAAATTATCAAAAGAGGCATATGGAGTAATCGCAGCATCCTTATCTGCACTTATATTGGCAATATTTCCTTTACATGTAGGATGGGCGCATGTTATAGAGGGATATACAATACCTACTTTACTTATCACTTTATCTTTGTACTGTCTTTACAAAGCAAATATAGTTCAATCTAAAAAGTGGGTTTTGTTTGGATGTATATCAGTGTTTCTTGCTTTTAATATGAAGACTTTTTATTTGGCCTGCGTGGGTGGGCTTTTTATATTTTTACTTCTGCAATGGGCACATAAGAAAAAAGACAAAAAAGTCTACCTGGGTAAAGCCAAGCATACTTTATTGTTTTTAATAGCACTTTTTATATTGTTGTCCCCAGTATTTATATGGAGATACCGATTATTAGGAAAGTGGTTTTATACAGATAGAGGGGATAATATCATAGAGTCAGAATTAGCAAGACATTATGGGCACTTGGTGCTGGAGCATTTTGATTATTATAGTATATTATTACAGCTCATAATACCTATACTAGCGATCTTTATTTTTTTGTATTTTTTTGATAAACAGAAAAGATTCATAAATTCACTTTTAATTTCTTATATATCGTCATATTTTTTTCTTACAATAATCTCTCCTCAGCATCATGCTCCTCGAGGAGTTCTTCCGGCAGTTCCAATGTTAAGTATAGTCATAGGATACGCTTTAGCTTATCTGTTCAAAAGAGTTACAACGTCGAGGTTCACATTAAGCTATCTCGCAAGTATAGCCGCAGTACAGGGTTATTTTTTGGTGTATTATAAAAATAATTATCTTGTTCTGGACAGCGTCAAAAATTTGTTAAAAGTAATTATATATCATATTTGCATACCCTTCTTGATCAGTTTTATCGTTATTTTATGCGGAAGTTATTTTGTGTTTAGATATGTTTCCAGAAAGAATGTCTCAAAAATAGTCTCTTTGTTTCTGTTCCTGGGCTTAATGATTTGTTTAGGACTATTTTGTTTTCTTAATATAAAAAAACAAGTTTTGGATATATATGGAAAATATGAATTTTATTATTCTGCTTATGATTTTTTGCCTTACCGTGAAACAATGAGTTTTAGATATGAGAGTGGGGGAGGGGATCAGTTTTATGGGCATGTGAAGGACGCCGAAACATTTGTTTTAGAAAAAGACAAAAGCGAACTATTAGAAATGAGTAAAACCCCGTTTGAATTTTTAGAAAACGAACAAATAAATTACATCACAACGGGAGAACTTAAAGATCTTTTTACAATTTCGTATCGTGCAAAGGCAGAAAATCCCCCCTCATTTTATGAGCGGATAACGAGTTCCACTAAGGTAATACGCCTTTATGATAACGGTAAGCTAGCCACTATATGTTATCCGTATTTAGTAAAGAATAGCGAGCGTTTAGAAAGATTCAAAATCTCAGTAGATGTGGACCCGCTTTTTAACGTCAGGCGTACTGAAATGACAGAGGTTTTTTTCCCGTATGTGACAATTAAGGCCGGTAAGAATGTCATACAGGATAAGGAGGTCTTCTTTGACTTCGTTGACATGGATAAAGATGGAGTTTTTGACAGAATTATGGCAGAAGGAGTTTTGGAGAAAAACGGAACATCAGGGAGAAGTTTCAATTTTTCAGGAGACGCATATAGCGTTATTGATATAGGGAGTGATGGCAGTTATGCTACGTTAGGGAAATTCCCTTTGGAAAAGATAAACGAAAATCTTATTTTTAGCTTCATAATAAGAAATAATGCTTTGGCTAAAAATGCGTATACATATAACATTTTTATCTCAGATTATACTATAGATGCCAGATCTTTATATGAGACATCTATTGGAGGACATAAGTGGGCACCTGTTAGCTTTTACGCTGGTAGTGATACGAGCTTTTACGCTGGTAGTGATATGAGGATGGATTTAATAAATACTAAAAGGTCAAGTGTATTAAGAGGCGATTTGGATATAAAACCGGATAATTATAAAGTATATTGCTTAGTCACAGAAATAACAGATAACATAGATTTATATGTGGGAGACAAGAAGATGAAAAAGATAAAAGAAAGTATAAGCCATAATTTTAAAGATTATGCAGCTATCTACGGAACTTGGCTTGACTTGGCAGAGGAAGGGGGCTCTATAAATATATTTGCAGTAAGGCAAGATGATTCTGGCGAAGGGTTTGTACAAATTGATAAGATATTATTTGACAGAGCCAATAATAGGGAAATAGAAGAAATCCTTGCGCCGCGGGCAACGGGCGTCGTGAGCCTAGCTTCAGGAGATGAGGAGGAAATAAATATTAAGTTACCTCTGAAAGGTCCATTGCCAAAGAGAGTAGACGTTATCACATACGATCAAAGGACAAAGTCGTTCTATAACATATATTTCTGGGTAAAATGAAAGTACTTCTCCTATATAATAATTTTTTACCGGAAGTCCACTGGAACTGCCTGGAAGCGCAGGAAAAGAACATGGGGGCGATACCTCCGCTAAATCTATGTTATGTAGCTTCAATAATACGGAAGTGTGGCCACGAAGTCCGGTTGATCGATCTGCAGGTCGAAGACTTTTCATTTGATGAGCTGGTCGGTTACATTAAAAGATACGGTCCGGATCTTTTAGGTTTTACCATAACGACGTATCTCTTTCATCCTGTACTTGATTGGATAAGAGAGATAAAAAGGGCTGTAGACATTCCTGTTATTGTCGGCGGATTCCATCTCAGCCTCTATCCTCTGGAAACAATGGCTCATCCTGAAATAGACATTGGGCTTATAGGTGGTGCTGAAGATTCCCTGGGCGCTTTTTTGTCCTCTTTTGGTAAGATCGATGAGTATCATCGAATAGAGGGGTTATGTTATAGGAAAAACGGGGAGACCTTCATAAATAAGATCACAAAAAAAATACAAAAAGATCCGGACTCGATACCTTTTCCATCCAGGGACTTATTGAAGAATGATCTGTATGGCAACTTCATTTGCAAAAAAAAGAATTTTACAGCAATGCTAACCGGGACGGGCTGTCCTTTTAAGTGTAAATATTGTGTATCGACTTTATCGAAATGCTATATGCGGAGTCCCAGGAATATTGTAGATGAAATAGAGGAATGTTACAACAAATACGACATAAGAGAGATAGATTTTTACGATCAGACTTTTAGTATTAATAGGGAGCGCGCATCAGAAATATGCCGTGAGATCATTAAGCGCGATATAAAGATCATCTGGACTATAAGGACCAGGGCAGATCTGATCGACAGGGAGTTGCTGGGAGAGATGAAGGCAGCCGGCCTGTATCGCATAATGTATGGTATTGAAAGCGGCGATCAAAGGATCCTGGATCGTCTGGGAAAAAATGAAAAGTTGTCACGCATAGCTGATACCGTCAGGATGACCCACGAGAATGGGATAACCGTATTTGGGTTTTTTATGCTGGGATGTCCCGGAGAGACTATCTCTAGTCTGAAGAAAACAAAACGCTTTGCGCTTTCAATGCCGCTTGACGAAATACAGGTGACCCGTTTTACCCTTTTCCCGGGGACAAAATTCTATGAAGAGCACAGAACTAAAAATGGGAGTGAAGATTATTGGAGGCAATATGTCCTGGACAAAAAAAATGTCTCAGCGCCTCCTTTAATGGACACGCCTTTTAGCCCAGAGGAGATTATAAGATATATTAAGTCAATGTACCTTAGATTTTATGTTCGCAGAAGGATAATTTTTAAAAAATTGGGAGATAATATGTCAATACCAGCTTTAAGGAAATATTTTAAGGCCTTTTGGGACATACTTTTTACATGAAAATATTTTTCTGCAACCCTCCTACAGGACTTTTTATACGCGATGAGCGGTGCCAGATAGATGTAAATTCCCGCGTTGCAGAGAATATCCGAGAACCTGTCCAGATCCTTTATCTGGCCGGACTCTTCCAAAAATACGGTCATGAAGTCTTTTTAAAGGATTATAGCGTGCCGGGATTCGATCTGGAAGATGTCCTTTCTGACGCAGCCAGTTTCAACGCGGATTGTTATTATATAGAGACTACCCAGGGGACCTTTAAAAACGATATGAATTTTATCAAGTCTTTAAACGACAGGGTAAAAGATCCCTTTTTTATCATTAAAGCGCCGTTCCTGGATTTCCCATATCTTAGAGGCGAACTTGCTGTCGTTGAATTAAACAGCCGTAATAAAATATACTTTATTGTCAGGAATTTTGAGCAGATTATCCAGGATATTTTAATGGATCTCGGCAGGGTCGACAGGCTAAAAAATGCCTATGTGCTGTCCGGTCGGACAATTCACGAGCCTGTGAGTCTGGATGTCGGAAGTACTTTTCATATAGACGGATATCCTTCTCCACCGAGATATTTTTTAAACAGAAAGGATTATGTCCGGCCCGACTCAGGGGAGCCGATAGCTTATATCTACCTTTCAAGAGGTTGCCCTGGTGAATGTATCTTTTGTTCAGCACCGGTATATTTAGGGAAGAAAGTGCAGACCAGAAGTGTCGATAATGTTATCGGAGAGATCAAGGAGTGCCTTGTAAGATATGATGTGAGCAGCTTCTTTTTTCGATCCGACAACTTTACCCTTGATAAAAAATGGGTGATGGCTTTTTGTAAGAGAGTAGGTGAGGAGAAGATCAGTATCTCCTGGGGCGCTAATAGCAGAGTAGATAGGACCGACATGGAGATGTTTAAAGCGATGAAGAAGGCAGGTTGTGATATAGTAGGTTTCGGCGTAGAGAGCGGCAGCGATACTATCTTGAAAAAGATCAAAAAGAACATATGCGTTAAAGACATTGAAGATGCGCACAGGCTGGCAAAAGAAAGCGGTTTACGGACATTTTTTCACTGTATCATTGGTTTTCCATGGGATGACCATACAACTATCAATGAGACTAAAGAACTTCTTCTTAAGTTAGACCCTGACTTTATGGAAGTGAATGTGCCTTATCCCTTAATAGGCAGCGAGTTATATGAAATGGCTGGTAAAGAGGATCTTTTCATATCAAGGGATTATGAAAGGTTTTCCCATATTAATCCGATACTGCGTACTTTTTCGCTGTCCCCTGATGAAATCACAGACCTGCGTAAGGATATGTTGGCCTCTTTTTATTTTCGGCCTAAATATATAGTTAAAAAAATGATGGGCGCTAAAAACCCCAGGGTCCTTTTTAACTACATAAAATGGGGATGTAGATTGGTAAAGAGGGTAGTCTAAGTTATGGAAAAAAAAGTTTTAATGGTAAATCCTCCTACAGGCCTTTTCATTCGTGATGATCGCTGTCAAAGTGACGTTGGAAATTTTTTGATCTCAGTAACCCGCCCTCCGCACGAATTATTGACTATGGCGGCGGTGTTGGAAGGTCATGGGTACGAAGTTATTATCAGAGATTATCCGATCGAAAAAAAGTCAGTCTGGGATTATGAGCTCGATCTGAAAGAGATATTGCCGGATATCCTGGTAATAAACGGGACGATCCCCACATTAAAGGATGATATCGCGTGCGCTCAGATAGCGAAAAAAATAAAAAAGGACCTGATCGTTATATTACGCTGCGGCATGATCGAGAATATAGCCGGAAAAGTTATGGAAAATGAAAGTTCCATAGATGCTGTATTTTACGGAGAGACGGATTTTACATTATATGAATTTCTGGAATATGAGGATAAAAACAGGGTCAGGGGGGTCTTTTATCGCTATAAGGGGTCGATCTCCAAGACCGATAAAAGACCGTTTCTCAAGGATTTAGACGCTATCCCAATAGTCAACAGAGGCTTAATAAAGAATGAATTATATAAAAGGCCCGATAATGGACGGCCACTTGGACTGATAGAGGTAAGCAGGGGGTGCCCGTATCAGTGTATTTTTTGCCTTACTTCTTTTGCTTACGGTAAGGACCATAGAAGGCGCTCAGTTGAAAAGATTATTGAAGAGATAGAACTTTGCAATCATGAGCATAATATCTTTGACTTCCATTTTAAGTCTGATTTGTTCTCACTTGACAGGAAATGGGTCATCGATCTATGTAGAGGCATTATTGATAAGAATTTAAAGATCAGATGGTTCGCTAACAGCAGGGTTGATACGCTGGACGATCATATGCTTAATATGATGAAAGAAAGCGGGTGTTTTGCTCTTTCTCTGGGGGTTGAAAGCAGTTCTCAGTATATTCTGGATAAAATAAAAAAGGATATCACGGTAAGTGATATCGAAGAAGCCTTTAGTCTCTGCAGGAAGAATGGTATACAGACGTATGCCTATTTCATAATAGGTTTCCCGTGGGATACAGAGGATACTATAGGAGAAACCATCTCTTTTTCAAGAAAGATAGCGCCTGATTATCTCGATTTCTTTTTACCGTCAGCGTTTGAGGGGACCGAGCTTTTTCAAATAATAAAAGAGAATGGGTTGATCGATAACTACTCTGCTTCTGGGGTTTCAAGAGACTCCTATACCGGGTCTCAGTGCCCTACATTATCTCTGACCAGAGAAAGGCTTATCGAATTAAGAAAAAAGGCATTAAGAGGTTTTTATGTGCGCCCGGGATATGTTCTGGAAAGACTCAAGCTGGCGGGAAGTTTTAGAGAGCGGATGTGTATTTTAAGATATGGGATATCTTCTCTGAGTAAGATCATAGGATAAAGAACATGTGTGGTATTTGCGGAATTTATTCCCCCGAAAGATATAAAGAAGAGGCCGGATACCTCTCACGTATGCACTCATTGTTATTGCATCGGGGGCCGGACAGCCAGGGTATTTATGAGAGCGATCATGTCGGTCTAGCTGCCAGTCGTTTGAGCATTGTCGACATTATTAACAGCGACCAACCGTTGTTCAATGAGGATAAAAGCCTGGTCCTTGTCTATAACGGGATGATTTATAATTTCAAAGAGTTACGCTCTGAATTAGAAAGTAAGGGCCACTTATTTCGAACAAAAGGGGACGGGGAAGTTATCGTCCATTTGTATGAAGAGAAAGGTGTTGAGTGTTTTAATCTTCTTCATGGAATGTTCGCCATGTGTATATTTGATGTAAAAAGGAATGTCCTTACTCTAGCTAGGGACCACTTTGGAATAAAACCACTTTATTTTTACCGAAACAGCTGTAGGTTTATGTTTTCTTCTGAAACCAGATCCCTGATCAAGAGCGGTGCGGTAACAGAAGATATCGATCCTGAAGGGTTGAATCTGTATTTTCACTACAATTATATCCCAGGTAAAAGAACGATCTACAAGGATCTGTTTGAACTTTTGCCGGGGCATTTTTTGCAGGTCAATAACCATTTGAGGCCCGTTGTCAGGTCTTTTTGGAGGCCGAATATATATACAGGTAAAGAAAAGTTTTCTGCCAGAGAGATAATCCATGATGTAGAAGAGCTCATGAAGGATTCGATAAAAAGACATATCCAGTCCGATGTCGAGGTCGGATGTTTTTTAAGCGGAGGTATTGATTCCAGTTCGATAGTACATTTTTTATGCCAGAATAACCATCGTCGTCTTAAGACGTTTTCGGTAGGATATGATAATAAATCCTACGATGAGAGGCCATATGCGAGACTTGTTGCTGAAAAGTATAAAACAGATCATGCTGAGATCGTATGCCGCGAAGGTGATGTGATCCGGTTCCTGGAAGATCTTCCTGAAATTTGCGATTCTGTTATCGCGGATCAGGCGTGTGTCTCAACCTATTTAGTAAGTCGGTTAGCCAGTAAATATGTTAAGGTCTGTCTTTCCGGAGAAGGGGGGGATGAGCTGTTTTTAGGATACCCTACTTACAGAGCGGATTTTCTTTATCGTTTCTTCAAGCACCTCCCAATAGCCGGTCTCGGTTCTCTTGAAAAAATGATTTCCTTTTTCCCCTCATCCGATAAAAAGCTTAACTTCGATTATAAGTTCCTGCGTTTTATACAGGGGGCGAAATTCAGAGATAGTAAAATGGCGCATTCATACTGGCGTGTTATCTTTCCGTTCGAGGATAAAAAGGCAATACTAAAGAGTGATCTGCTGGATAAAATAGATTTAAACTCATTCAGTGACACATATTACGGAGGTCCAGATAAAAAGGATGCCTCTCTCGAATATCTAGCCAACTCCGACCTGACCTCATGGCTCACTTTCAATAATTTATTAAGGACGGACGTTTACAGTATGAAAAATTCCCTCGAAGTGCGGGTGCCGTTTCTCTACCTTCCTCTGGCTGAATATTTGATAAAGCTACCTTTTAGTGCGCGTTTTAAAATAACAGAATCCAAGTATCTGTTGAAAAAGATAATGACAGACAAACTGGACCAAAGGATACTACGGCAAAAGAAGCAGGGATGGCATATGCCTATAGCTGCATGGTTAAAGTCGGATCTGTTTGATTATTGCCATGATATATTCAATGCGCATCACAGGCTTTTTGACAACTTTATTAATAGAGATGAGTGTATAAATTTATTGCTCAGGCACAGACAGCGCAAAGAGAACAATTCCTTTAAAATATGGGGGTTGTTGGTATTATTAAAACATATTAGCCCTTGAACTTAAAAGAGAAAAGTTTTAAAATATCAGGTATGAAGCTTTTTATTCAGATCCCTTGTTTGAACGAAGAGGCGACATTGCCTTCCGTTATTACCGGAATCCCGAGACCTATAGAGGGAATAGATGAAATATATACCCTGGTCATAGATGACGGTAGCACTGACAGGACAGTTGAAGTCGCAAAGTCCATGGGTGTCGATTATATCGTTAAGAATAACGTTAAACAGGGGCTATCAAAGACGTTTTGTAATGGATTAGAGGTAGCCCTCGCGTTAGGAGCGGATATCATTGTCAACCTTGATGGAGATAACCAGTATAAAGGAAGCGATATACCAAAACTCATAAGGCCGATCTGTAATAAGCGTGCTGATATAGTGCTGGGGTGCCGCGATAACGACGCTAATAAGGAAAACAGCCTTCTTAAAAAAATGCTGCATAAAGTGGGCAGCAGGATCGCTTCTCGTTTCTCTGACTTAAATATCCCAGATGCGACGACCGGATTCCGTGCCATTAGCCGTCATGCTGCGAGAAGGATCGTTGTCAGATGTGATTTTAGTTATACCCTTGAGATGTTATGCCAGTCAAGACGGATAGGATTAAAGGTTGCATGGGAACCTATCGGCGTAAACGCCAAGACCAGGGAATCCCACCTTTTTACATCATATTTTGAGTATGTGCTTGAACAGGTTAAAATTTTAGCAGCGGTCTTCCTCGAGTATTACCCGTTAGCTTTTTTTATATGGCTGGCTATAGCGTTATTCAGCGTATCTGTCTTGGCAGTGGCAAGCAAATCGCTCCTTTTAGCGAACAGCGTTCATAGTGTTTTGCTGGATAAAATATTTTATATCGGTCTTTTTATGGCAGCAGTCTCCCTGTTCTGTGGACTAATTGGTTCCATACTAGCTAGTCTGCATATATTGCTGATCGAGATAAGAAGTCGCGTTAGAAGCTTAGAGCTCGACAGAGATATATTACAGAGATTCGATATAGAAAAAAGCCATACACGTGAATCTTCCGGAATTAAAAAATAAATATACGATCGCTGGACGGGTCTTACTTGACGGCAAAGAATCTAAGCCGATCCAGCAGATTCCTTTTACTGCCGAATATTGCCAATCTTGTGTTGCCGTTCGTTCGTCGCGACCTGCAAGAATTACCGATAATCATTCAGTGATAATATTAGGCGATATATTAGATATAAAGGCAGATGGTGCCTATTTTGAGTCAAGTCGAAATAATCTCGAAGAATTAGTTGCACAGCTATTTGTTAAAGAAGGGAAGGGGTTCTGTTCCCTTCTCGACGGTTTTTTTATAATCGTGATACACGACAGGACATCAGGCGAAGTGTTCATTTTTAACAGCCGTCACCAGGCCACTCAACTGTATTATTGTGCTAATGATAATGCTTTATTTTTCGCAAGCTCACTTAAGCTGCTGCTCGACCTGCTGCCTTACACACCCCCTTTTGATAAACAGGCGCTTCCTTCATTCTTGCGAACGGGGTTCTCATATACTGAAAAAACGCAATTAGAGGGGGTTAAAAAACTTCTGCCTACTCAATTTATCCATGTTCACGATAAAACATACACTGTTTCAGATCACTGGAAAACTGAATATATCTTTGACAGGCGGCCGTTCACGGATCTTAACGCTAAACTTGACGAATACGAGAGTGTTTACAGCAAAAGTATCGGAAGTTTTCTTAACTGTGTAAAGCCTGGAGAACTTGGTTGTTTTCTAAGCGGCGGCCACGACACTAGCTTTACATTTATCCAGACGTCAAAGCTTTTTGGTAAGCCTGTTCATGCCTTTACAGCTTCCTATGAGAACTTCGCTTTTGACGAGACGCCGAAGGCACGCTATATTACCGAAAAGTTCGGAGGGGTCCATCATCCTGTGGTCATAGGTCCGGATGCTATAGACTGTGTGCCTTATTTTATAAATATAGTCGAGGAGCCTGTTTCTGGGGGAGCGCTTCCTATATTTATGTGCATCCTCGAGGCACGTAAACACGTGGATAGCATGATCTCCGGTGACGCAGGAGATACATTATGGGGAGAATATTATCCTGTGGCCGAGTGGCACAGGTATTTCAGGCGTCTTCCGTATATATTACGTAAGGGTGCCAGGCTATTGAACAAAATAATACTTTCGGTAAATGACTGGGAGCGTTTCTGGGAAAGTGACCATGTGTTTTCTCTTTTTGCTGAAAAAAATATATACGATGATTTTTTTGGCAGGCTTTGCTCGTACCGCCATTATAATATAGAGACCGTGAGAAAGATCCTTGATGCCGAGACTTTTAAAGAGATCTCGCTTCACAAATGTATGATAGACTTGCCATTTACCAAGGATAATTTTTTCGATGCCCTTATTGAAACGAAAATGCTGTACGGAGTGTATCAGTATATGCTTCCTCCGACGCAAAAACCGATAGAGGGATTCGGGATGAACTATTACTCGCCGTATTTGAATAATAAGCTGATCACCTTTATAAACTCACTGCCCAAGGAGTGGCTTAATGACGGGACTACCTTTCAGAAACTTTCCAATACCGGACATAGACGCAGGTTCCATAAAATGGCGATGCTCCGTTATCTGCCGGAACAATACGTATATTCAGCCCAACAAAGCTGTGATGTGCCTTTTCATTTATTCCTGACAAAACGGCCGATTGTGCTGGAGAGACTTCTTAGTCGTCTAAAGAGACGAGGTCTTTTCAATAATAGATCACTTGAGCATATTTTCAATGAATTCCCTCGCCAGAAAATCAAACCCCGTGAAATAATCGAGCTGAAGCATCATGGGTATCGTATCTTTTGTCTGTTGACTTTTGAAATATGGTGCATGCAGTTTATTGACACGGACAAAGAAAAGAATGCTCCAACGCAGAAGACCGTGCCGCTTGAAGACTATCTGCAGTTATAAAAGCATGTCCTGGATGTAGTGTTAATCAGGGAATAGATAGGTATGTTTTTTGGCCTGTGGCCTGCCAAAAAGGCGTCCGAGCTTAATCCGATAGAGGCGTTAAGATACGAATAGCTTACCTTTGATTTCCTCTCTACTTACACACATTTAAGAGATAATATATATACATTCGCCGCAGGGAGAGGTTGGGATTTGTGTAGGTTTTAGGGGGTTTTGGTTTTAACGGAGAATGATCGATCGGTTATTTTTTATTTTGCTTTCTTGCTTTTCCCGAACTTCTGTTGCCTTTTGTGCCTCGTAATATATCTTCGATATAAGACGATGAAATCCTTCTAAACTTATAGCTTGTTTTTTATTTACTTTTGTTGCGGTATTTAGAACAACTTTTTCAAGACCGGGGTCTTTGTATTGCTTGGGGTAAAGTTGAGATACGAGCCTTATGGCCTGCAAGCATAGTAAAATTCGTATTACTTCGGATTGACTTATATCGTATCTCTCGCTAGCTTCTTTTAAGCGTTGTACCATCCAGTCATTTAAAAGCACCTGATATCTTTTTAGCATGCATCCCCTTTATTTAAGAACTATTATAACGTAAATCCTGGTAAAAAGTCAATATAGCATTGACAGCATTAAGATACGAATAGCTTACCTATTATTTCCCCCTTTACTTACACACATTTAACACAAAAACACCTTACCTTGACGCAATGAGCCCAAAGTAGTATTATAAAAGATGCACAATAAAGATATGCAATTAAGGCCTTTTTGTCATACTCTTCGAACGAGTCGAAATGACTTTTCTTAACCAAAAAATCTCCCGCAAGGCATTTTTAAAAAGAATCACCCTATGTCTATTTCTTGTTTTCACATCCAATATATTCGCAAAAAGAGTGTGGGCAAAGATCTCTAACGTGATGAAGCGAGAGGCAATGTTTTATAAGTGCCTCGAAGACAGTACCCTCCAGTGCGAAATCTGCTTCCGCCGCTGCATCATAAAAGAGGGGCAAAGAGGCTTTTGCCGCAACAAAGAAAACTCAAATGGCACCCTTTACAATATTGTCCATTCCCGGCCTTCATCCATCCAGGTCGACCCTATTGAAAAAGAGCCGCAGCTCCATATGCTGCCAGGCACCCAGATACTTTGCTTTGGTACAGCTGGCTGCAACTATCGCTGCCAACACTGCCAAAATTGGCAACTCTCGCAGCGCTCCATAGAACAGATGACCTACCATGACCTTTCACCGCAGGAGGCAGTAGACGAGGCTCTCAAAAGAAAAATCCCGACCCTTTCTTTTACCTACAATGATCCTATATCTTTTTACGAATACGTATACGATATAGCAAAAATTGCCAAGACAAAAGGTTTGCGTATCCTCTGGCACTCCAATGGCTCGCTAAACCCCAAGCCCCTAAGAGAGCTTTTAAAATACACAGACGCAGCCACCATTGACCTGAAAGGCTTCTCCAAGAGAGCGTATGACAATTCTTCTGCAGAGCTCGAGCCGGTCCTGGAAGCATTAAAAATAATAAAAAGAGAAGGGAAATGGCTTGAGATTGTAAATCTCGTCATCCCCACAATAAACGAGTATCCAGACGAGATACAGGATATGTGCAAATGGATAAAACACAATCTAGGTCATGAGGTGCCGCTTCATTTTTCAAGGTTTTCACCATCCTACCGCCTCATCAATCTCCCGCCCACACCAATAGAAACCCTTGAAAAGGCCTATAAGATTGCAAAAGAGACAGGCCTGGATTATGTCACTATAGGCAATGTCCCGGGCCATCTACATAACTCCACCTTTTGCCCAAAATGTAATACAACCCTAATTCACCGCATACATTTCAAGGTATTGAAAAACAATATACATAACGGGCGCTGTCCATCCTGTAATCACAAGATTCCGGGGATATGGGGGTAGCAGGGGGAAGATAAGATGGGGACTCAAATAAAATTTGGGCATATTATTTTTTATATACTCCTCTCATTTTTATTTGCGACCAAATCGTTTGGAGAACAGCAAATAACAAAGGCAATTTATACTCTTCCTTTAAAATCACCAGTATTTAAAAATAAAAGTCCCGAACAAATATCAAAATATCTTAAGGGATGTGGGATAAATGCTGTCGTGCATGTCCCGCTTAATAATTCAATAATTAATCAGCTTCGTAAAAATGGGGTAAAGGCGTATGCTGAATTGTCGATGTTCTCTGGCAACCATTACTGGGACGAACATCCTGAATCCCGTCCGGTATTATCAGACGGGAGTCTGGCGGAAATGGATGGGTGGTATGCAGGTATCTGCCCGTCTCAGCAATGGCTAATTAACCAAAAGATAGAGGAAGCGGAAGATATAGCAAGAGAATATCCAATCGACGGATTATGGCTTGATTTCATGAGATGGCCTACAAGGTGGGAAGTAAAAGTTCCTAAGATACAACTTACATGTTTTTGCAAAAGTTGTCTTAAGAGATTCCAAAATGAAACAGGCGTAAGGATCCCTGAAGAACTGAAATCGACAAAAGAGATTTCCCAATGGATATATAAAAATCATTCTGAAAATTGGTATGAATGGAGGAGTGACGTTATCGTTGATACAGCAAAAAAGATTAGAAACGCAGTAACAAAATACAGAAAAGACGCGATTATAGGAATATTTTTAGTTCCGTGGAGAGAGGAAGACTTTGATAATGCAATATATAAAGCCATTGGACAGGATATAGAAAAGCTTTCTAAGGTAATAGATGTATTTTCGCCCATGAGTTACCACTTATTATGTTATAGAGATACGGACTGGATAATTTCATTAACCCAATGGATAAAACTCAAGACAGACAAACAGGTCTGGCCTATCGTTCAGGCAACAGATGAACCTAAAAAGATGAGCGTAGAGGAATATGAAAAAGCTTTAAAAGCTGGCCTTGCTGGAGGTTCTACAGGGGTTATGACACTTACGGCAGAAGCTACGCTTGAAGATAGAAAAAAGTGGGAAATTCAAAAACAAATTTTTGTTAAGACGCCTCACCTTGACTCAATGACCCCTTAGCAGTATCATATATACACTAACCACAAAGGCGTGGTACATGAAGATCTTCCTATTATTCATATCTAAATTCTGGATACTCGTAGGCATAGCATTTCTTTTCTTTCCCAAAAAATCCAAGACCATCTATGGCAATATAGTAAAGCCTGTAAAAGCCCTGTTTATCTTACCCTTATTATTTGGGGTGGGATTTCTATGGGCTCATCCAGTATCCCGCCTTGGGGGCCTTATAAAGGTCCTGGGTATTCTATCCCTGATTGAAGGCCTATTCATGCTGTTTTCCCCTGTCGATGTGCTTAAATCCATACTCAGCTATTTTATTGGCCGCTCTGAAGGATTTTGGCGGGTGTATGGGGTTTTTGTAATAGTCTTAGGGGCGGTGGTTGGGTGGAGTGTTTGGTAGGGGAGAGGTTGGAGTTTGTGTAGGTTTTAGGAGGTTAAGGAGGTATTTTATGAAGAAAATATTGCTCACTCTGGCAATGGTTTTACTCGCCACATCATTAGCTCATGCCGCTGATGATATCATGTTTGAGAAAGATGCTTTTTATGATATTATCTATGTAATTAGCGCGAGTAAATTGGAGGTAGTTGAGAGGGTAAGAATATTAGGGGTAGAAAAGATAGGAGATGAAAGCTTTTTAGTTATTGAAGCCATGGGCAGTAAAAAGGGCTATATTAAATTTAGGAGTATAAAATCCATTCTTTCTCACGGTAGTTTTCAAAGACACCCTATGGGTAAAGAAAACCGTTGAAATAAGTTTTTAGTAGTATCATATATACACTAACCACAAAGGCGTGGCATATGAAGATCTTTCTATACGTAATATCCATTCTTTGGCTCACAGCAGGCATATTCTTCCTTCTTTTCCCCAAAAAAACCAAAACCCTTTATACTAAGCTAGCAGAGCTAGTAAAGTTTGTAAAATCCTCTTTTATATTATCCTTAGCCGCAGGGGTGCTCTTTTTCTGGTCCGCTCCGGCATCCAGTCTAGCACCATTTATCAAGGTCCTGGGTGTACTAAGCCTCTCTAAAGGCCTATTTATCCTTTTAGCTCCTATCAATACGCTTAAATCCACAATCAACTATTTTCTGGGCCGCTCTGAAGGATTTTGGCGGGTGTATGGGGTTTTTGTAATACTCTTAGGGGTGGTGGTTGAGTGGAGTGTTTTGTAGGTAATTTATAAGGTTAGACAGGGGAGAGGTATGAATTAGTCTGTAAAGCCCTAAAACAGCCCTAAACACGCCTATTAAAATTCATTCCCAAGCGTTATTGAATCCAAGCAGAAAAGAACCAAGCAAGCCAAGAACAAACCAAAAAAAGAGTTATTCACAACATTTTAACAAAAATCACAACTCGTTGAGCCATATATAGTTGTGGCTTTTATTCCAATATAGCCAAGTTAACATAAGATACATTATAGGCGCTTTGGCTTCATGCCGTATACAGCCAGTTTATATGGTTCGACTGCCTGAGCACGCCCTTATTACACACCTATATACCCAATCTTTTGTTTTATTTAGATACTTTAGATACTGCGGGTAGGAATTTAAATGAATTTGAGTAACTTCAGCCCTGTCTCAGGATCCAACTCTTTCTTGGCCTTAATGCCCTTTATTTCAAATATAACGGCCTCTATCAATAGAAACACCTTGGAGTCTTTCCGGATGCATCCTGCAAGTGTCTTTTTACCTTTTCCTAATGCTCCATGGATGTGTATTTCAGGTCCTTTTTGACCCTTAAAAATGGTTCCTAGTCCAACTATCTCCCAGGCATCCTTAAAACTCTCCCAATGCGGCTTTGGGGGTATTTTTGGGGCTTTTGGACCGGTTACAACATGGCCCTTTTTTAAGGCTCCAATTAGGACCATTACGCCAGCCGAAATGCGCTCTTTTTTGGCTAGTTTTTTGATTTCATCAATCAGGATGTCCCCATCATCAAATCTAGCCAAAATCACACGTTTTATCTGTCCTTTAGTGTATTGCACAGCAACTTCCTTATCTATACCTATAATACCCCGCAACAATCATAGATGACGATATTAGTCCTATAAAATAGGTAGCGATGAGTATCATATCTCTAAGGTGAATCATATAAATCAGGCCTGTTAGATGGCCCAACACAACCATGATCCAAAGAACTGGGCTCAAGCCAGATGCATTCTTGGATCTATAAGTAAGAATTATTTGAGGAATAAAGCACAAAGTAAACAAAACCATACTTGTTAAAGCGAAAATTTTCATTTTACATATTCCCCTTGATTAGCTTAGCAACCTTCCTAACAAGTTACTCGTATTTACCTCAATTTTAACAGTTCTCTGATATGCCTCTTTTAAAGACTTACCAACAACCACCAACCCATGATTAGCCATAACCACAGAATCCGTCTTTTTAATGGCCTTTTTAACTGCCCTTGCAAGAGCAATTGACCCTGGCTTATAGTACTTTATAATAGTTACATTATCAATCTTTTTCCTGCCCATTTTAGCCAGCACTGTACCAAGACCTGTTATTATAAATGGGTGTGTATGAATTACAGTATTTATATCAGGTCTAGCCTTATAACAGCTCATATGAAGGTTAATTTCCTTACTAACTAAACCCCTATTTTTAGGCCTCACCTTTATAAAATCAGAGGACTTAGACCTCTCCATCCAAGCCCCTCCTTTTTTAATCCATACCTCTCCCCTGTCACGTACGCTAATGTTCCCCATAGCGCCCATAACAAGGTGCTTTTGGGCTATTTTGTGGCTATATTGGGTTAATAATTGGCTATTTTTTTTCATGGCTAAGCGGGGTGAAGAGCTATTTGTTCTTCACCCTTAACGATACCTACTTACTCTTAAAGCCATATCCTTTCCAAAACCATGGAATGCTCAAGAAAAGAGCTATCATGACGCCTTTCATATCAAAGATGATGTCTTTCCACTCTCCTTCTCTGTAATCAATACGAATCTGAACAATCTCATTTATAGCAATTATTAATAACCAAGCAAAACAAGCATATAAAAAATATGCTACGACATTGGATTTAGCTATTCTTTGACAATCAACGCGCGCTAAGACAAACGCTAAAAAAGAAAAAAGAATCATATTATAACCTTCGGCAGTTGGATTTTGACGAAACAATAAAAAAAATTGACTCAAAATTGTCAAAAGTAGCAATGTTTTAATTGTTACCAATTTTATTTTATTCCTTACCAGAAAATAAAAATAACTAATAACAAAAAGAGCTATAAGTATTGGTATAAACCTTATAAATAATTTTTCCAGATTGCCTTCGGCTAAACCTATGCCACTATGAACTAAGTTCATATAAGGGAAATATAGCCTATGAGAAAAAATACAAATAAATATTCCAACAATAAGAATACTCTTAATAATCTTTACTTTATTAAAAACTCTTTGTGTAATTTTGACAAAACTATCCATAATAGAATTAAATCTCTTTCCGAAACGTCCTATTATCCAATTGCCTATAAGAGGCTTAAGTATGCAGTAACCAAAAATTATAAAAATAATCCGTAAAAACGTCAATTTCTCAACCCTCCATTAACTTAGAACACCTTGTTCTTCACCCCTATACTTGCCCCCCTATTGATTTCATTCTACCCCTCCCCTTCGAAACAGTCAATAAGTGACAAATTTGCAAATATTTCAGGATTTATAGAGATGATTTTAACTGCTCTTCTACAATTTTACAATCATGCCTAAAATAAAAAGGGCTGGAATTAACCATAGAAACTTTAATGCTGTTATCTGAAGTTTCCGTATGTTACGGTTAACCCCAGCCCGTGGTAGGCTCGAATTATTAATTATTTAATTTTATTTACAAATTATTATACCGCTTAGCTTAAAAAAAGTCTATTATTATTTTTTCTTTCTCTTTTTAGCCTTCTTTTTCGGTTTATTCCTATGCGCTGGACAAGTCTTACACATAATATTATCCTCCTGATTTATGCCTCCCCTCAGACTACTATTTTCGCAACTTTTTGGAGGAGTTTAAGAGCTATTGCTTATCAAACGAAATGGATTACTGCATTAAAGAAATATTTATTGCTTAATAATTTGTATTGCAATATATGGTATTATATTAAAAACAAAAACAAGCGTTTTGTAATTTATCATTGAAGAATGCATTGCTTCAGCAGCTTTTTCTTCCGACACATTAAAAAGTTTGCTATGTATTCTATATACTCGATTCTTGCCTATCATCACTACTAAAAAAACCAACAATGAGGCCACCACATTTATAATTGAGCACCATAAAAAAAACTGACTAAGCATTTCTATATTCATTTTTCACCTCCCTGTATATTTTATTATATTCCAAGGGTCTACTTCATCATAGTAAACATTAAACCTAACAATGCACCTATCAAAGTGCTTACAATTGGATTGCTGGTTAAAGGGCATGCCCCTGAGGCACACTTACCAAAATGTCCAATAAGGAAGCCTATTGTGCCACCAATGACTACACCTAAAACAATTTTCATTTTAATGTTCATTTACTTTAGGGTAACGGAAGGGAAATGGTCCGGGGTTAGAAATCTATCTTCATATTCGCTTCTTGGATAGTCGTCGGGGTCCCGTCCACAGTTATTATTAATTCTGTGCCTTCTTGAGGAGGCAAAAAGATTATTACATTCCCATCACCGTCGTCGGTCCACATTACTGTTCCCTGTGTATCGAAATCAAAAGATATGCTGGTAGTTGAGTTCTCGGTTACGGTTATTGCGTTAGCCACAGTCAAATCAGTCCTGCCGCTAATCTCTATATAATTATCCGCATCTTCTGCATCTAAATTTAAAGTAGCTGTAATATCTCCTGGGACTCCGATACCAGGAGCACAAGTCTCACCAGTTTCCGTCATGGTTGCGTCAGGAAGACCATCAGTTAAATCTGTGTCCGGGGGCGTATCCCACGTCTCTGTAGAAGCTGCAGCACTATTATCCCCTGTCATTGTCACCCCGCCTCCATCTACAGTCGTATACCCGAGGCTAAGATCAGCAGGACTGTCATCAACACCTGAAAAAGTTATAGTCTCGGATAACACAAGCTTGAAATTGATATATGATCCCACTGGAATACTGCCGACCAGAGAAGCTGCAGTGGCCCCTGATATCACATTGGCAATATCCACTGTCTGGTTTGGCTCGGAAACGGTAAGCCACGTACCGTTTGTCTCTTTAAATTCAATCTTTAAAATAGTCACTTCATACTTATCGGCATTTCCGGCAGCATAGCAATGAGAAACAAAAAACATGCCTAAAAATAACCCGATTACCAAAGCTATGCACTTTTTCATTTTGTTAATCCCCACGCCTTATCTCAACGGTTACGCCGGTAGTTTTATTCTCTGACCACCTTTCTACTTCTATGCTGTATTGTCTCTCAACCCTCTTTAAGACTTTGTCGCTGTGGTCAGCCTTTTCCAGATAGGCCTCTTCTGAAAAACCCATGCACCATACCTTTCCTCTGTCTTTTTCATAAGGAGGGCCTATTGGTATAGTCACCCTCCCATCTACTCTGACCTCGGGATCGCCTTTATTGTCATCATATACTGACAAATTTATTATGCCATATTTAAAAGGAGTGAGCTCGGTCCTTAGCCTCCAGCCTTCCTTATTGCTAAATTTTTCATAATTATACCAATAACCGCCACCGTAAACCTTTATCCAGTTCATATAAGGAAGGGGCAACCCTATCTCTCCGTCAATGCCATCCACTGCCTTTTCGTATACTCTAGTGGCTGAGGTCTCTTCTATCAATCTTCTCGGAGAAAGTCCTATATAAGTATTTGTCCTCAATTCTATCTGATTGATAAAGGCTTCAAATCCAACGCCTATCCTATAGTGTTGATCATCATCTTCGAAATCAAAGTAAGTGTTGGTTCCTAATAAAACACTATTATCATGCGATAGCTTTCTGTAGCCCAAGCCAAGGTTATAGGCACTCTCCTCGCTCTGCAATGAATATCTCGGGTGAATAAAAACCGTGTTCTGGCTATCTATATCCTGATACAATGGCTGGACAGTCTCTAAGTAAACACGCGGCTTCTGATCGGTTTCTACTTCAACGCCGAAATTCGTGCGCTTCAACCAATCAGGGATTAGCTCAGAAGGCTCTTCTTCAGCAAAGCCTAGACAGAAACCACCGCAAAAAAGACAAATCACTATACTGAATATCAAAATAAAATAAAATCTTTTATCTTTCATGTATATATAAAGTATAATGTTGTTTTTTATGAAGTCAAGTTTTTAGCAAGTAGTAGAGCAGGGAAAGGGGGTCTTGGACAAAATTAGACTTTGTCTAAATGCTTCTTGGCTTGCTGATAAATCTCTAATGCATCGGGGGGTAACCTTAGCTGATGTTCATAGAGTCCTAGCATTCCTATAAACTCCAACCTCGGCTCGTCTCCTAATTCATCTATTACTATATAAACCACTTTATTAGACACTTGAATACGCTTTGCTATTTCAGCCCTCTGGGCTTCAGAATATATAAGGATTACAGGAACTTCATCTGAATCAAGCTGTTCGATTTGAGCTTCGACTTCTCTTAATCCTTCTTCATCTGTTAAAACATCTTCTTTGAATAACCTTGTGCCGTTGAATAAAACAGGAGTTACTTCGACTACAGTAGAAGCGGTTAGGATATCTGCCGTTCTTCTTAATTGTTTTACAATTTCTGGATTATCTAATACCGGGCTTGTAAGAAAATCTAAAAAACGGGCTCTTGTGAGTTCCTTAGAATCTGAAAATTCCTCTTCTACTTCAACATATGGACCATGTTCGTCTTCTTTAGGGGTGATAATCTGTTCCATGGAAAACATGTGTGTCTCCCAAATTTCTCCTTTTCCATCACCTTCAGCTTGCTTTGTTTCTAGCTTAGCTTCAAAATCTTTTCTCGTTCCTTTCTTTTTCTCCGCCTGATCATCCGCCTGAGTTTGCTTAACCATTCTGTATTCTTCATTACTAAACGTATAGATATAATTAGCGGCTCTCTGGTGATTTTTACTACCACGACCATATTCAAATTCACCTTCTTTACCTATGGCTCGAAGCTCTCCTTGTAATACCCATCCTTTTGGAAATCCAAATTCTTCTACTATTTCTCTTTCAATAGTAGCTTTATAGTCTGAACCGGAAGACACGTGCCCTCCAAACAAAGCTAACGTAAGTGGCTCTGATCTATTGTGGGCGCGACGGCTAATGACAAACTTTCCATCAGGACTAAATACAAATGCAATGGCTATTCTGTGCAACAAGCCTTTTTCATGTATTAAATCTAAATCCCCACTTATTCTAAGTGCCCGACCCACAACCTGTTCATTGCCATCTTCATCAATTTCAATAATATCTATAAACTCAAACCTTGGATCAATTTCATCAGCAAAAAGACTAGCTGTAGGGTTTGCACTATATTCAATACTTTTTTCTTTTGCTAAGGATTCTGGCATTTCAGCTATAATAACTTCATGGCCGCGTATCTCTTTAGTAACATAAACATTATCTTCTGGCGCAGAAGTATCTTTTAATGGCCGCTTATACCATCCTACGCTATATTTCTCTTCTGGAATAAGACCCAGATCCATAGCAAGGCTCGAATTAATAACTGGAATCATCTCCCATAGCACACGCGAAAGAAATACACCGCCAGGCATTAAACTCTGCCCGGAAATCAATTCCTTAAAAATAGAAACATGGTCTTTTATACCTCTTATCCCGGCTCCTATTTCTGCTGTAACAATATCGAACGGACCAAACATACCATTAAACGCGTTGATTCCTTCCTTGCTCCTAAGATCCAAAGGAACGATCGTGATTTTGCAATTCGGGTAGCGCGTATGTAAACCAGACTCTTCAATATCTCTACGAACGGAGTCGATTTCCTGTAAAAGATTCGTAACGACTACTTGCATTGGAATACCAGGGGCCCTAAGAGTCCATGCTTCTATGAATCCTTCTATCTCTTCCCTTGTACCGCCATGAAAACAGGCTTTTACTGGTCTATCTTCTATAGATTCTATTAACGACTGATCTACCAGAATGTAGAACCTTGCGACAGAGACCTCTTCTTTATCATAATTTCTAGACATACCAGTCGAAAAATCTAAAGGTGAGTACCATCCTGATTCGCGGGCAAGTTTCTCAAATGCTGCAACTCTTAGAGACATACTTTCTTTTTTACTTGCCACCTTTTCAAAAGCTGGTGGACCTTTTCTCAAAATTATCGCCTCAGCTCTATCAATACTCTCACCAACTACATGAACCTCAGATACATTAAAACCTAGAGCAGTAATTGCTTCATATGCTTGAGCTGGCCAACGCTTTGGGAAATGTCTTCCAGCAATAATAAAATAACCACCTTCTTCAATAAGATCCCATGTATGTCTTAGGGATTCATGGAATACTTGTACTTCCCGCGATCTCGTATCACCCTCTGTATCTCTCCATATGCTTGTGTGTTCTGCATATTTAATAATAAACATCACTAAATCGTACCATATGGCGACTGAACATTTTTCTACTATGTCAGTAATTTCTCCTCTTTGAAATTCGGCACCGATCTTCTCAGCCTCCTCGTGCGCTTGCCATTCTATATCTTCCGCCCTTGAAAAATCAGGATCAAAATTAACGACAGTATACTTACCGAAACTCGTTAAAGGACGTGCGCCACTGCCCAAGTTAAAAACACGTACATTACTATGATCCAATGATGCTTCAATTGGTGACGCAGAAAGAATAAGTTCAATATTGCGCTGCTGTCCGTCGCGAGATATATCTCTTTTATGATCAAACCCATCATATAGAGCTGTGCCTGGACCGTAATATATGGGCTCAACTTTTTCTCTATAACGTCCTTCAGAAACTATAGCTCCCCAATGGTCAACTGCAATATCCCACATGGGTATCACTTCTTTTGCAAATTTTCCATATGGACTTTTAGTATAGTAAGGATTAACAGAGTGTGGTTGATTAAAATGACGACTTTCTACTACAAATATACCTGCGATAGTTTCTGATGCTCTTCCTCGATAACCTGGAAGTAGTTCGTAGACATCAAAAATAGAGTCTTCCAAGGGGATGCCTGTAAGCACACCGAGTAGAACTCCTTTTACATCAGATTCTTCTGCGCCTTCAGTCTTTTCAGTTACGACAACTTTTTTCATAAGTTCCTCTAAAGCATGGATATCTCCCTCTGCAGAATTTACTACAAGCCTACTTAATAAAGTAGTAATACCAGGAAGGGCCAACAATTCTCTTTGGTAACCTTTCATCATTTTTACTACTTGCACTGGATCATAAATAAAATAATCCATGACTTCTCCTAATTTTGCATCATGTATGGGTAAAACATTAAGCCCAAATTCGGCAAAAGAAGGTTTAGTAATAATCGCTTTTATTTTTTGGGGTTCTCTAAGTATGCTATAATATCCGCATTTTGCTCCGAGCAAAGTAGCTACTAAAGAAGGTTCGCTATCTAAGAAATCAAGGTCCTCTTTTTCTAACTGGCTTGCTAATTTCCTTGCTGCCTGAGAGACGATCTCTTGTGTCTTGCTCGCCTGAGTAGATGCTGTACCTTCAACTAAAGCCTTGATTGCTCCTATAATCCGTTCCCGATTTCCAAAACCTTCTGCTATAACTGTAAATTCCTCATCTAATATTTGTTGTATTCCTGTAATCAATGCTGGATTTTGTAATAACTCTGATTTAAGTGCATATGTACTTTCTCCTGTTTCTGTAGCCCTTTCTTTTATATCAAGTAACCCAGCGTCTCTTAAAAAGTATAAATCTGGCTCAATAGTCTTAATACTAGTTACAGCAGGCTTTAAGTTTTCAACAATTACTTTTTTAGTTCGTGTCTGGCCGTCAGACAGAAATGCAAAGACCGATGGAGGAGAACCTTTGTCAGGTTTTGTACCGCTATCAACCTGTCTTCTGTGTTCTTTAATCGCTTTTTTCACATTTCTTAAACTTAACTCTCTTGGTGTAAGCATCAACCTACCACCGGTCTGCGGGTCACGAAACACAACAGTACCTATAAAAAATCCCTCAAATACTCCTCCACCCTTCTCAACGATACGCCGAGCAAAATCTTCTTGCTGTTCCCCGGTTAGTCCTTTTGCTGCACCACGTACTGGTCTGGGTTGTCCAGCTTGTTCTTTTTGATGCTCGCTTGGACCTATGTCTGCAACAAGCTCAGATTCTTCATCTGGTAAAGCATGTGCAGATTTATGGGCTCCTTCTAATAATCTTTTAACTTCTGTAGAATCACCTTCTTCGTCTAACCATCTAACCATTTCTTCAAAGCTCATTCCTTCATTAATAGCAGCTATTCTTATACTTATGAGTTCATCTAATTCATGCCATATTGAACTTTCACCCTCAGAATCAAACCAACCTTTATCCACATATATTACGCCATCCCTTAATGCCCAGTGCCCCCTAACACCTGTTCCTTCTGCTAAGCCTTGAACAATATATATCTCAGGCTTAAAGCCATTAAGCACGAGTTCATCTTTGATATATTGTCGTTTTACAGGTTCTTCTGTAGCATCTACGCCAAAGATATCTCTCGGCAATAACCTTCCCTCTTTAGCGCATTGACTCTCTAAATCTCTTTCTCTATTTTCCTCTCTCCGTGCATCGTTGTGTTCAAGCCAAAGCCGCATTAATACATGCTGTGCTCTTGTTATAAACCCTCCATCTGCTCCACGAGATACAGAGCTATCTGCAGTTGAAAGCGGTGGTCTTAATGTATCTTTAGAATTTGGATAGGAATATAGGGTGGAACTGCAGAAAAATACAATGCTTACGATTAGCGATATTATCTTCAAATTATAGTCTTTTCTAAACTTTATCATAATCTTGACAAAAAAATAACATCTCGCTTATTCACAAGGCTATATTATGAGAATCTCTATACCCCTCTGCTTACTTCCTGGTTTTGCATAAATATTTCCTCTATGCTTGGCGGGGGCAGTTCTAAAATACCTGTGTCTGCTTCCTGGGTTTGCATTAACATTTCCTCCATACCTGGCTGGGGCGGTTCCACAATCTCCTTGAATCTAAACCCATATTGGAATACACTTGGTACTTGTATCGCCAGATGTTTATATGGGCCTTTAAATGCCAATATTGTATGCGGGACCTCGTCTTTTGCTATCCACATACCTCCTGGGCCTAACTCAGTTACTTTTACCACCCCTTCTTCTTCATATAGCAATGTTGCCATACCTTCAACTATATAATAAACTTCTATAAAGTTTGCTTGTCCTTCTGGTTTATTTGGATGACTATGATAGTCCTCACTTGGCCTTATTTCCCTAAAATCGACCCATGCCTCACCCGTATCTGTAGAATATCTCACCATAGAAATCCCTGGGAGATTGGACCCAAAGGTCATGGAATCAATAAGCCATTCCTGCTCCTGCTCGGAGGTCCATTGGTTAACCCTGGACTCATGCTCTATCACAGTGACTCCTTTTTGCCACCATTCAGGCGGGGAAATTACCCCTGACTCATTATAGCCTTTATCTTTAAATAAATCGTGAGATTCGTCGTAAGGAGCATACCAGCTACTGACTGCTTCTGGATTTTGTGTTATTATTACCACTACCTCGCCTTTTATTTCTCTAAACAATAAACTGGACCCAGGCTTTATCGCTACGACACCTATATCATCAAGGGTTACCGAGGTTTCGTCAATCTCTACTGTCATAGGATTCGGATCAAGATTACATACAGTTGTTTCGTGATAGAACTGTTTTGACCTAAGCAAAAATTCTTTTGCGTCAGCTCCTGTCAACATCACTGTCCCTGTTAAAGGATCAAATACCCTTGTTCTAGCCAGATAAGCTTTGCCTATTTCTGTCATTATCCTTTCAAAAGATGCGCCAGTTATCTCGTCAATATGATCAACCAAATGCCTTGTAAATAGATCATAATAGTTTCCTGTTGATGCGTTAAAGAGTAGTTCATATTTCAAGCAGGAAAGGTCCCATCCGAATTTTGCAGAATCAGCCAAAACCTCTCTGACCTGGGCATCCCAGATTGCCTTATTGCCAAAATCCCACATTACCCGAAGCATTTGATTGCGCAGCAACCTAGCTGCTTCTTCTTTGCTACAATTGGCAAAATCTACGACATAGCCATTCCCGCCCTCTTCTTCCGAAAAATCTATTATGTCGTCCCTTAAACCGCCTACCTTATTTACAAGATTTATGGCTCCGAACCGAGCAGCCTGCATCTGGACTATGCCCTTTGGTTCGAATATGGAAGGCATGATATTGACATCAGCTCCAGCAAATAACTGCTTAGCAGTGCCCTCATTGACCCAGCCCAGATACGCAACGCTTTCAGGATATAGCTCCTCGAGTTTCTTGACCCTTTGCATATATTCAGGATTCCCTGTGCCTGCGAAAATCATCTTTATCTTCCCGCTCTCAAGGAGACCTTTTATTTCATGCTCATTTTCTAATACAGATAATAATACGTCTAACCCCTTTTGAGCGTCAAATCTACCTAAAAAACAAAAAACCTGAGTATCTTCATCGCATGTAAATTCTCTTAGGGTTGTAGCCCTATTCCTTTCTCTGTTGTCGTTTACCATCGCTGTCATTGCTTTTTTGTTCTCTCTTTTGCCTTCCTTTGCATCCAAAACACTCAATTGCCTGTCTTGTTCCGAAGGATCATTCTTGAAATTACGTTCTATAGAGAAGCTGCTAGCTGGATTCCATTCCCTTAATGCTATGCCATTAGGTACCCCTATTACCCCTGCAACCCTATTGATACCCTCAAATCCTGAGCCGAATTCTGTTGTCTTGAGCTCAGACGCATAGCTTATCCCTACTGTACTTACCATATCCGCAAAAACAATCCCTCCTTTTTGCAAAGATGCGCTACCGTAAAACTCAACTCCATTCTGATCAGGCGGCTGGTACGCATCATCGCTGATCCCCATAAAATCCCACATATCCCTCTCATCACTGCCTTCAGGCGCATAAGGAGACGCCGCAATAAGACCTTTTGGGCCTATATTATGGATAGTATGCAAGGTCTTTGTACTTTTGAAAAAACTGTATAACTCGGGATTTTTTGATTTTCTTAATAATGTAGCTATATGGGCTGTTTGCCAGTCAGCTGTATTGATAATATCAGGCCTTAATCCCATTTGCTTCATTGCCTCCAGTACGGCCTTTGAGAAAAATATGGCAGTCTCTGCGTTTTTAGGGCTTATACGATGCGAAGCTATTTTTCTATCCAACGCCTGCCTGTATATATCTCCATCTTCAGTTGAAAAATATCTGGCACATTTTAATAAATATATAGGCACTCCGTCTATTGGCTCAAAGTCGCCCGTAAGTTCATTGCGCATAAGAAGGGTGTATATCTCTACTCTTTCGCCGTGCAACTCAAAAACCCCAACCTCTTCTATCCTGATTTCTGCATCATTTCCCTCTACTGACTTATCTAAGATCTCCTCCCAGTAAGGGATAAAAACGCTAGCTTCATGCCCGCGCTTATTATGTAAAGTGCGAGGAAGTTGTTGTATTACGTCTTTTATGCCACCTTTTCCGACAAACGGGGAAATCTCGTAGCTGGCATACGCTACTCTTAAACGCTTACCCCCGTCAATAGCCCTACCTGATACAATATTTATTGCGACCCGTATTTCATCCAGAACCCTATCTGATGTTTCTGTATCCATTATATTTTTTAATACCCCTTCCAGATGAGACGCCCTATCCCTGAATTTCGCGATTCGTTTGAATATCAAATATCTTATATCAACATTGCTTTCGTCCTCCTGAACGCTTTCTTCATATAATGCCAGAAGGTCATCAATACTTCCGTCCAGATCCACAGGGACCGCGTTCTCGTAATAATAAGTTATCCAGACATCAGGTTTTTTGTTTAATGCTTTTTCAAATACATATCTACCCGTTCTCATGTCTATACGAAAATTTCTAATATTTTCGTATCTGCTGCCCATGGCTTCTTTAAAGCGTTGCTCCATACTCAGCGATGAATACGGTACTGAAGTATAATGCCTTTCTTCTGTTTCTGCTGTCTCTTTTAATAAGTTAGGTTGCTCAGAAAGTCTTGTAGCTACATTGATGGGTTCTAAATATCTTCTGAAGTCTTCAACAAATCTTGTTAATACATCAGTGTCTCCGGAAAGAGTTCTATTTAAAGCTACTTCAAATGCTGGACCAAGATGCCTTGGGGTATTTTCATTTACTTCAATCCAAGTTGATAGTTCTTCCACGCTATCAACCTGCACATTAAACCAATCCAATAATTCATGACCTAAGACTGCCCCTTCTCTAGCTGCTTCAAGCCCAGCTTTAACAGTTATCCGCTCATCAGATGCATGACCATATATCCCAATCCATTCGCCTCTTCCAGGACTAAAACGTTGGACTCTTTCTTCATCACAAAGCCTCTTAAGTGCTTCAGCGAAATTACCTAAACCAGTTTGTCTAAGTAAAGTCAATATTTCGCTTATCTCTGGACTAAGATTAGATAAATATAAAGGATTTAGACGGGGGGTGCCTGCTTCCTTAGCAGCCTCAGCAAGAGGCTCATCTATCACCATTTGATGCATTGTGTCGTCAATGCGATCAAATGTACGCTGCTCTCCAACAGATATTCTTAAAGTATTTTTTGATTCAGGATGGGCATATAGACTGGCATTACATAAGAATGCTATGCTTACTATTACTGATATAATCTTTAAAGTGAAAAGTTTTTTAAAGTTTATCATAATGTAGGTAAAAAAATAGCCCTTCTTAACGGCTTAGTTAATCGCTATGTAATATACAATGTGCCCTAGATATTCCTGCTATCTATGTTATATTATACCATAGAAAACGCTATCTTTCAAATAATGTTCTGGCGCGCTTTTTCATTCAGCAACCTCCTTCATATCTCTATGCCTAACCGCTTCCTCCTTTAAAGTCTCAAATGAAATCGAATAGTCCTGCATATCAGGATTATAAGGTGTCATAACTTTAAAAGGAGAAACTTGCCCAGGCAAAATAGGATTAAACTCTACAGCGGCCTTGTCGCTAGCAATGGGCTTGCCTTTTTCGTTATACCATTGTACGACTGCTATAATATCTTTAAGAAGAGTATCCGTTACATTCTTAACTCGACCTTCTGCGATTTCAAAACTATCTTTCTTATATTCTTTTAAACGTAACAACTCTAACTCTTCTAACTCTTCTGCCAAAACAGTGCTATGAGTTATGTCAGATGTAGCAAAATAAACTATACAAGGAGTAAGAATCAATAACAGCAAAATTACTAATATTTTCTTCATCTTGCGTCCTTTCCTCCTATCGCATTCATTCTACCCTTCCCCTTCGAAATAGTCAATAAGTGCCAAGAATCACCAATTTGCGAATATTCCAGGATTTATAGAGATAGGAAGATAGGCCATTAAGAAAATAATTACTACCAAAACCACCCTCAAAACCCTAACTATAAACATTAAAGCCTCCTTTGTTGGTTTAACAAAGAAGGTTTTAATTGTTTTGAGTCGCAGTGAGCCCCTTCGAACGTACGACTTTAAGGGCCTAAAATATAAAAACCCTCACAAGATTTCTCTCGCGAAGGTTTTACTTTTTTATTGTCCAGGTTCCCCCTTCAAACACGGGACTTTATTTAGCTGTATTTATAGTTTACACTGCAAAAGCGTGGTTGTCAATAAACTTCCGTCTCGTAATTTACATACTTTTTGAGAATATTCCCTTCTCTCAAAAACCTGCTTATCTCCATAAATGACGGACCGTTTTTATTGATCAGATAATTCCTCGGGGAAAGATCTATCATGGGCTTCAGCATATAGAGATTCTCCTTTGCCCTTGTCATAGCAACATACAGGAGCCTTCTCTCCTCCTCTATGGAATCATCATTCCCTATTGACTGGTAAGACGGTACGCAACCCTCTGAAACATGTATAATAAATACCGTATGCCACTCGAGCCCTTTGGCGGAATGAATCGTGGAAAGCACCAGTTTTGATTTATCTGTGTTGTCGCTATTCTTTTTAACAACACCCTCTTCAGGAGGCTCCAGGGCCATATCAGTCAAAAAATCCTCTATTCTTCCATACCTTAAGGCGATTCTTTCAAGAGAACCAAGGTCATTGACACGCTTATGAAAATCATCATATCTTTCTCTAAAAATAGGCTCATAATATACATTGAACATCTTTATTATATCAAAAGGCGTTTTGTCTTCTCCGCAGGCTTCCTTAAATACCTCCGCCAACCTCTCAGCGTCCTTTGTCTTTTTAAACAGCTTATCATCCGAAGACAGGGCGTTTTTGTCCTGGCTTATCCTTTTAAACATTTTCTCGGCTGTTTTAGGGCCTACACCCTTCATCAGAGTAAAAACTCTGCTCCAACTTATCTCATCTTTTATGTTATAAAAGACCCTTAAATGAGAAATAATGTCCTTAACATGAGAAGATTCAACGAATTTCCTGCCACCGTATTTGATAAACGGCATATTGTTTCTGGATAGTTCCACTTCAAGGTCATTAGAGTGCCAGCCTGAGCGGAAAAGCACCGCTATATCTCCGAGCTTTATCCCGCGAGAGCGCAACTCCATCACTTTCTCTACAATGCGTTCTGACTGACGGTTTTCATTTTCTGTCTCTATAAAATGCGGCATGTTGGCGCCTTTTTTTCTCGTAAATAGATTTTTCCTGAATTTTTCCGCGGCAAAGTCTATTACCCTGTTAGTCAGGTCAAGTATCGGCTGTATGGAACGGTAATTTTCTTCAAGAGTTATTATCCTTGACCCCTTGAATATCTTTGGAAAATCTATTATGTTTTTAAAATTCGCCCCCCTAAAAGCGTATATACTCTGAGAATCATCGCCAACGGCCATGATATTCTTATGCTCTGAAAGCAGAAGATACAGTATGTCGGCTTGAAGCTTGTTTGTATCCTGATATTCATCTACCATAATGTACTTATATTTTTTAGAAAGCCTGGACCGTATATCCTTATTGGAAGACAAGAGCTCTTTTAAATAGACCAGCAGGTCATCATAATCAAGAAGCCCCTTTCCCCTCTTGTATTTAGCGTAAGAGCGTTTTATCTTTTTTATTGATTCCATGTATTCCGCGAAATGCGGGTATTCGCTTTCTATGACCAGAGATATATCGTACGGGGTATTCACGCTTTTGGATATTATGCTAAGGAGAGCCTTTTTCCTGGGAAACTTGGTGTCCGTGCTGCCAAATCCCAGATTTTTACGCACCAGATTAACCGCGTTCTCGGCATCTGACTGGTCCATTATCGTGAAATTGTTAGGCATGCCGATGCGCCTGGCGTATTTTCTTAAAACCATGTTCGCGAAGCTGTGGAATGTACCTCCAGAAACCTTTTTACAGCGCTCATCCAGCATGAGCGTAGCCTTTAAAAGCATCTCCTGGGCGGATTTACGTGTAAAGGTCAAAAGAAGTATTTCTTCAGGATCCACGCCCTTTTCCACCAGATGCGCTACGCGGTAAACAAGTATGCGAGTCTTTCCGCTTCCAGCTCCGGCAATAACAAGGTATGACCCTTCCATCATGCGTACGGCTTCCAGTTGGGCAGGGTTTAATTTTTTTTTATAGTCTATCGGCATATTCGCGAAAAAATATTTTTTTGAACAGTTGCGTAGATTATAAAGTATTAAAGTAACGCTTGCAATGTTTTTTTAGTGTAATATCGGTTGGGAGTATTTTACTGTTACCGAGGCCTTGGAATCATTCTGATATAAAACGCTAATAGATCTTCTAACTCTTTTCCTTTATCATTACAAGGAGCATCTTAAAGCGATTTATTGCTTTTAAAGAATGCGGCTTTTTGGCTGGCATAATAATCATATTACCTGAAGTTACCAGGTTGGGCTTGCCCTTGGCAAGGCCTAAAAACCCAAAACTCTACCTAAAAAAGTTCATTCTGTCTAATTACTCCTAGCGCCCCTACATACCTACAATAATCACAATCCTTGCCTGTCCCGGGCACTAAGTCACTGTTTAAACATTTATGAATATCAAAAACAGTCTTCTCTATCCATGAATCGCTTCCTTCATAGGGGATCAGTTTTATTTCAAACTCTAGCTTACCATTAAAGGCCTCTACATCAGTATTGCCATTACAATACAAAAAATAGCCTATAGGAGACACCTTGAAGCCATTTTTACGAAATAGCCACTGGTATACCTCCATCTGGCGTTTATAACTCATCTGCCAATCAGCATCAATAGAGACCTCTCCTTCCTTTGAAGTAGACTTATAGTCAACTATGATAAACTCCCCCTGGGGATTTACCCATACATCATCAATGCCACCTTTAAGTATAAGATTTGTTTCTGTGTGCAGATACTTGATGCCTCGTTTCCTTGCATCCCGCCATTTATCCATACTCTCATGCTCTAGCGGTATGGCATCCAGGCCGTTTTCTTTCATGATAGGATGAGTAGTGCCTTTTTTACGATACGAGTCAAATTCTTTTTTAAGAAGCTTGTCTATGGCTGTATTGAGGGTAAATGGGTATCCGGGTGGCTGGGCAATGCCGAGGCGCCTATCACGATAGAAACACCTGGGGCAGTTTAAGAATAGGTCTATCTTTGAACGACTTACCTCATATGGCTTTTCTGAGCGAGGGGTATAGAGATTTTTCTTTCTTTTGGGATTGTAGTATTGCGACATATTTACATGATACTATTTTTAGACACCAGAGGCAAGGACTTGTTTAGACTAAAACGCAAGGCTTGTGCTAAAGGCAAGATACTCTTCGCTATCGTTGGTAGATGCAGGGTAGGCATCTCCCGGGTAGAAATGTCCATACTGCACCTCAAAACTCAGGTCTGAAAAGGCCTGCCAAAAGATCCTTACATCGATCTCCTTGCCAATGTCAGCATCATTTTCTGTTGCGTCCAGGTCATAGATAGCGCCTGTTTCCTCATCCTTGCGGTACAGATAATAACTTATATCCATTGTAAGCCTTTTAAATATCTGGCACTGTTCCAGGGGTTTAAATGATGCCTGCAGTTTATAAAACTCAAGGTTTGATAGTAGCGGCGAAAGAGCGTATCCAGTCTCTATGTAGCCGAAGTACAGGAAATTATTGTCATCTCCTGAGGTATTGCCGTTCTGCGTATTAGTAACGCTTGAGCGATCCGGATCCCCTGAACCAAGCGCATATTCAAAGGAAACAGCAGGATGGCTATAGACTTCGGTTTCGTATTTTATACCCACATTGCCTGCCCACGCAGAAATGTCTCTTTGTTCATTTGTGCCGGTAGTATAGCTCTGGCCGGTCTGCATGATAAATTCCCCCCAATACTTTATCTTGCCCCAGGCCTCTCCATCTACGCCAACGCCTGTATACTCAGAGTCATATGTATAATCCTGTGACGTATTCTCGGGGTCCTCATCGCTAGAGTCTCTCTGCATCAGGAAAAAACCGTATACATTATTTGTTTCATTTAGAAAGTACGTTGACTCAAAACCGTAAAAAACCCTGTCGCTCTCTTTGTCATAACCAGGCACACTGATGTCTATATTGTCCTCGTGCGGAAGTGTCTGAGACAAAAAGAGGTTAAACTTCCATTTCGGGATGATCAAAAATAACTCCGCGCCGTCATTCACGTTGCTGCAAGCAATGCCGCGGCCAACGTCAAAATACCCCCTCCCGAGCCTGAACCATAAAGGCTGAAAATCCAATGTCAAATAAGCATAATCCAGATGCGGGCCATCGCGGTCATTGTCGTCAGGACGCCTGTGGATATAATAATCTTTTAATCTGATGTATAAAGAATGTTCGAATTCTCCAGAGGAATCCAGCGGGTTCCTTAAAACAGCCTTAAGCCATAACCGGGTATCAATAGAATTTGTATGATCTATTACGTCCTCGGTCAATCTATCATTGTCGTCATTATGATAATTATCAAATCTATGGTTGATCCATCCTCCCCAGTCAAAGGCAAATCTATCTTCCTTCTCTAAAACCCTTTGTTCGGTTTCTTGCAGGGTAAGTCTTTTTTCTTCCTCTATCCTTCTATCTCTCTCAGCTCCAAAGGCCTCTCCAGATAGAAGAATGATTAAAAATATTACCAGCACCTTAAGCTTCAACGCCGCATCCTTTTCTCAGCCAGATAATCAGCAGCCTTTGTAAGGGTAAAGACCAGCTCCTTGCCGTTAAGAAGGTCATCAGTCCTCCCGGAAATCATCATACCCTCAAACATCAGCTCTTTCAGCGCGTACCTGCTGCTACTTTTGAATATTCTCAAAGATATCCCGCCTTTTAATCCAAGCGCCCGGCAAAACATAATACTAGCCACGCCTTTACGAAGCGGTTCCTCAGGCTTAAGGCGTGATCCGATCTCTTTAGGGATGATTTTTTTCTCTTTTAGGAATGCAAGCTGTGAATCAAAATCTTTGAGACGGGCCTCTTCACCCATCAATATCACTAACACTCTACAGATATCCTTAAGAAAGGTGACCCTTCTTTCGAGAAGGCCTCTAAAATAATCCATGTCAGGCATCCGGGGAGATTTCTCTGGGGCAGGGGTCTTTTTTTTATACGCATGATCTTCTGTCTGGCGAAGGGTCGTTCTTTTTTCTTCCTCTACCCTTCTTTCTTCAGGAGTGATCTCCGCATACAAAAAAGGACATAACCAGCCTAAAATCAAGAGGATAAGAAGGCTCTTCTTCATTAAATGAATAGTATCTCATTTAAAAAATAAGTCAAGTAAAAAGCCAAAAACCCGTGAAAAACCGCTTCAAAAAGTAAGCGTTTTATCGACGGTAAAACATATTAAAAACTTATTTCGCAGATGCCCTAAAAAGGGCCGATTTTATGATATACTTGTAGTAGAGAGAATATTACGAAAAGGCAAACCTTTCGCAAGAAGGGGACGCAAAGCCGAGGGTCCTAATTATTACTTAGGATGGCCGGGTTGCCGAATAATTACATATAAAAAAAGCGTTTCAGTACGCCCATTTCTTGCGAAAAGGAATGGGCGTATTTTTTTTGGGGTGAAAAAATGAAGATCTTAAGATTATTATTATGCATAACTATGTGTTTTCTGCTTATAGAAAGCGATATAGCATATGCCGGTAATAATAAAAATAAAGGCGCGGGAAAAAACGCCCAGAAAAATAATCCTTCAGTAAATGCTCCCGGTCAAAATAAAAACCCTGCACCAACGCCTACGCCGCCTTCAAACAAAAGCCCAAATAATAATAAAATAAAGAAAGGTCCATCGCCCTCTTCCGTAAATATCAAAGGGAATAGAAACTCGATAAATAGAAAACATATTATTGAAACCGGGCGCAAGAAAAAAGACCAGAATAAAAAGGCGTTTAAGGTATCGGCCAAGCTTGAAAAAGCAAAAAGACCTGTTAAAAGAAATATGCGTCAGGTCGAGGCAAATGAGAAAAGAATGATGATTGAGGAGCTAAAAGCATCTCTTGATAAATTAAACAAGTCAAGATGGGCTTATAATCCGATTGATAATAGAGGTCAGGGCAATATGTCGCCAAACGAAATGCTGGCGCCTTTTGGCCATGATAAGGACTCTGACCGCATGGAGCTCTATGCTAATCGAGGTCGAGTGATCAGGACATCTGAGCCCGAACCTCCGCCAGAACCGCCACCTGAGCCCGAACCAGAACCAGAGCCACCACCTCCGCCACCTCCAGAACCTGAACCGGAGCCAGAACCAGAGCCAGAACCACCACCGCTTCCACCTCCAGAACCAGAACCTGAGCCCGAGCCTATACCAGACCCAGAGCCTGAACCAGAACCACCACCTCCGCCACCTCCAGAACCTGAACCGGAGCCAGAGCCAGAACCAGAACCAGAGCCTGAACCAGAGCCTCCCCCTGACCCAAGCGAAATGCCCTTTAGACTTATTTCTCCTAGAAAATAATTTTTACGCCAAGAGCTGCCTGGAAATACTCATTTTCGACTTCATATTGCTCAGGATCTCCCTCGCGCACAAGGAATGTCTTATAGGTAGGAACAAACTTTGAACTCAGGCTTACTAAGCTATTTTTCCCGATCCGCCAATCACACCCTGCCCCAAAATAATAATAAGGCTGGAAATCATAGAAGCGCCTCTTTAGATCATTTAATGTAAAGTGATGCAGGGAACTCTCCGAACGATATCCTGCCATGAAATTTGCATTGATAAAATCAGCTATGCCATAAGTAAAAGCCGTCTCTATTACATAATAATTCTGGGGATTGATGTTGGTGGCAGCAGAAGAGACGTTGCCTGCTAAAAATGCAGCGTATTCAGTCCCCACTATAAAATAATCCAATGGATACATAAATACATTGTAAGGGTCTATTATATTCTGGGCAGCATTTGTAGAGCCCTTGCTGAGATGGGTGATATCCTTCTTATATTTAAAGTCGATCAAAAACTGCTTTTTAAGCAGGAGCTCCTTGGTAAGACTGGAGAATTTATCGCTTTTTATATCTTTTCCCTTATCGCAGAGATAGCTAAGTGTAATAGTCGGCGAAATATTATAATAAGTAAGGCTCCTGGACGGGTACTCAGTAGCAGCTCCTATACCCTGTACATAGTCAAGGTTTTGGTCTATCACATTGATGTCTGTTGAAAGAGTGGCGAGAAGCTTGTCATCATGGCAATACTTCAACTTAATAGGAAAATAAAAATTATTCTCAAGCTCATATTCTCCGATACATATCTCCCCTGTTGAATAAAGATTGTATTCATATTCATACACAAAAGGCGTTGTATAAAAGACCCCTCCTTCTATCTCGAGGTCCTCATCCAAGCCGTACCTCACAGTAAGTTTGGGTATAGCATGGGCGTTAAGCGTATGATAATAATGATGGCTGTTAGAATCCCTTATTACCTCGCCCTGCTTATAACCTATTTCTATCTCTACGTTCGCCTGACCCTTGGCGAGAAAAGGTCCTCTGATCTTTTCCATGGAAGAGAGCTCTTTGTCCTTAGAAGCTGAAACATGCTTAAGGCCTAATTTAAAATCCTCATAGTGCGTGCGGATGCACGTAAAAAAGTTTGCGGCGCTCGGGTAAGGCGCATAGTTCCAATCTGCCTTCTGGTATTTTCCTGAAAAGTTAAAATAGACCTCAAAATCTTTACATCTCTTTCTGAGGCCAAGGTCGTACTCTTGAAAATAATCCAGATTGTATTCATAGAGCGCGCTTAAAGCACCTGCTGTATTATATACGAGCCTCTCATAACCTTCGGGGAACGTGCGGGAAAGGCCTGCTTCGACTTCCAGAGTTTTTAGAGGGGAGAATTCTAGAGAACTTTGAAAGGTATGATACTTTGGGTTAGAGTTAAAATCATTAAAAGAGCCGTGGCCATGATACCCCTGTTCATCCAGTTCAAAATACCCTGCCTCGCCCTTATAAAGAAATGTATCTTTTTCTAATATAGGACCGTACCGCTCATCAAGGGTCACTCCATAGATAGGCCCGGATACAAAGGAATTAAAGATAAATATTGCTATTAATAGCAATATTCTAATCATATCTGGGGTATAGAGATTTTTCTTTCTTTTGGGATTGTAGTACCGTGACATGTTTATATGATACTCTTTTTAGAAGGCGGGGACAATATGTTTCTTGTTATATGCTCTACAAAATCAGAGATATAAACTACAATATGGGATGTTCCTAAACCTGCCTCCAGGCCTTCATACTGCAACCAGGTATAAGGAGGCTTTTCAGTATACCAAACATACGTCGGAGGAATTAAGGCGCCTGTTAAGCCTGTCAATACCCCGAAATTAGGGATAAGTCTCAATTTGATAGCGTTTATTTTACCTGCAGGCAGTTCTAAGACCTCATGAGCGATCACTTTGGTAGTTATCCTATAGAGCCTTGGTTCGCTCGAAATGAGATAAAAACTTCTATATGTTTTATCGTCATGGTGGGCTACGAATGTTTTAAGACAATACGACAACGTAATGTTGTCGGTAGTGTAGCCCTTGATAGGAAAGGTCTTCTTTTTAATGATCTCCCCTTTGTCATCGGATGAAATGCAATCTATCTTTCGCTCATCATAATCAAAATGCTTTTCATATTTAACAATGATTTCCCCAACTTTATCCCTAATGATCCTATTGGAATAAATGAGAAAAAGAAGGTCTTCTTTTTCTTCCATTTCTGCATCGATCTCCCACGTTACATTTAAATATCTATCATAGTCGCCTTGCCCGTGCTCGGTATATTTATAGAATACCTTTTCGTCGCGAGAGAATCGTTTTACAAAAGAAGAAAAATTCGAACGTGGCTGTGAGGTTTTCTTGTAAACATAGGAACCTTTTCTGTTTTCAAGGTCTCTCATGAAAGATGTTGTCTTGTAATCTTCTCCGTAGGCTATGCAAGTAATCGCCAATATTAAAATCAGTAAAAGAAGCTTATTTCTATTCATTTCTACTCCTTAGATAATGAACTATTTTGCAAGTCCAATAGAAACCGCGCTAAATCCTTTTACCAATTCTCCCATGCCTTTATAATCTAATTTTTCATAAGTATCTAGCACACCATGATAACCGGGATTTCTATAAAAGGCTGTATCTGTGATCATTATAGACGGGTAATCCCCCTCCCAAAACGACCAATTATCAGAAAAATCAACGCCAGGGACAAAACTAAAGGTAACAACTGATTCTATGGGAAACTGGGTCTTGCTCTTAAAGCTGGTGACAACTCTTTTAACAAGCCAGCGAGAAGAAAAATTTCCCGCTATAGCGATAAAGTTACCCTTATTTGGATAAAATAAGCCAAATAGCAGTGGGTACTGTTGAGAGTTTGGATTATCTGTGTAGTAACCAACCGACTCAAAAACAAGAGAAGCCTTGATGTCTTCTTTTCTCTTTCTGGCTTCTCTTACGTAAACCATGCTGCCCATATCCTCAGTCTTAAAAAACGGGGGCTCTTCATTGGTAAAGGCGATAAATTTTAGAGTTCTATTAAGAGAAATTCCGGATAAGTTCCTTGCCAATTCTAAAAGTACGGCTACTCCGCTGGCGTTATCATCTGCGCCAGGATTAAAACAAGTATCATAATGAGCTCCTAAAATTATTATCTCTTCCGGTCTAGCCGTGCCCTCTTTAATAGCGATTATATTTCTAACTGTTTTATTATAAACAGCATAATCCTGAAATTCTATTTTGTAACCAAAGGAAGTGAATTGCCTTGCAATATACTGCTCTGCCTGCTTCAACTTCTCATATTCAAAAACGCTGCGATCGCCAATATCATGAGATAGTTTATACACATGGCCTTTTAATTTTTCAACCAATAGGATATCTTCTTTTTCAGTGCTCATAAATGATTTGCTCCAAAACCTCCAGCCAAAGCTAGAGGTCAAAATAATGACTACTATAAGACCAAATATGCTCAAATGAAAAATGGTTTTCATTATTTATTCTACCTCTCACCTTCAAAATAGTCAATAAGCCCTAAGAGTTGCTGGCTAGTGGATATTTCAGTTTTTATGGAGATGTGTTTTTAGATGTTTTCTAGTGTAAGTTTTACACCTGGTCCCTGGCCTGTTTCAAGGATGGGTTGGCGTTTAAGAGGGAATCTGTAAGCGGGATACATCTAAGATTATCTATGCCCATTATCGTAGTCATGACTTGATTCAAATCAACGCCGGCCAAACCTATTTGTTCCGGCGTTCTAATATAAAATCTTCCTAGTTCTCCTCTGTGCTCTACGAAAAATCTCTGCTGTTCTTCTGAACCTACTATTACTACAGCTGTATTGGTCTCATCTAGCTCACCTAATGCCAGCTTGAACTCACCAAGATTATCTTGCGCTTCGTCTCCTGAGAATAATACTACGGTTTGTTTTAATTTATTCAGATCTGCGCGGGCATCTAGAAGCGTACCCTGGCTATCAATATCTGGAAGAGGAAACCTTATGGCTATCTCAACATCTTCGCCTACATTCTGAGCAGTGACTTCACCATTTACTGCATCAATTAGGTCATGTATGAGAGGGCCGTAACGCTGCCAGGGGGTGGACCGCGATTCTTTAGGCTCAAACATTGTCTCTGGATCAACTTGTCCTTTATATCTAACGTTAAATACGGTGTAGCCACCTTCTTCCTTTACATCAACATAAAAATCTTCATCTTTAGGTTTACAGCGAAAAAGATTTAACATAATATTATCTAAGAAAAAGTAACTTAACCTCAACCTAGTACCAGGTGAAACGTTAAAGTGAAACTGTTCCTTTCCGTGCACTCTGGAATCCTCGTCTGGATACACAGAAATATCCATAACCTCTTTATCTTCAAATTGCTGACCATGTAAAAGTTTTAACAGAGTCTGGCTCGTCTCAGCAATTCTGCGTACTCTATTTACTTCTCTTTCAGCCGTGCTCCCCTCTTCTAATTCAACGCCCTCTAATGCCTGATCTAACCGCTCTTTCGCATTCATAAATGCCCTTGCCTGATCAGAGATTGCTCCTAGCCAACCATCCACTCTTTCTATCCATAGAATATCATCCTCAAACCCTGATAATTGTTCTCCTGAGCTTGTATATGTATGTATCATGCCATAGACCTCGTCCGGGAGATCTTGCCTGAATAATCTCTCAAGATAGTCTTTTTTCCCCTCACTAATCTTGCCGTCCGTGTGAATAAAGTAGAATGCTGAGGACATATGTCCGACATCTCCGCCTAGTTTATGTATAGCGTAACCAGTCTGCCGTAATACTCTTTGATACCTATTCCTTTTTTCTGGCGTAATGCCCTCCTCTTCTCTCGCAAGATTCTCTTTTGAACGAAGCAAGATCCGTGCTCTGCCTTCAGAATCATATAAGAGCACAACCGCCTGTCTTACTGGTAAATGTGCGAATGTTATGTCCTCTTTCTCCTCAACCTGTTTAAGCGCAAGTAGCGATAATAAAAGGTCTTCTATGTCCTTTTGCGTCGTGCCTTTTTCAAAAATAATATCTCTAAAAACCTGGTAGTCGCCAGTACATATAGCCAGGAAATAAGTGTTGAGCATCTCTTCTATTTTGTATCTAATGTGCTTGTGACCTTGATATAAATAAGATTCGTGTGAGATTGTCTCTCTTGTCTTAGTAACCTCAGCAATTTTGGTGCTGTATGTATAAATCTCTCTCGCGATCTTCTCTGCAAGTTCCTCCGCATCAGGATTGCCGCGTTCGGCGAGCACATCAAGGACTCGCTGCATAAGTTCTTCGGGGGCGTATTCTTTTTCTTCTGCAATGCGTTTCCAATCAAGCGGAAGAGTCAAGGTAAAACAGGCGCCATCGCCTTCGTTGCGCACTGCAATCTCACCATCATACATGCCCATCAGCTGCTTAGCCCAAAATAATCCAAACCCGGCGCCATGTACCTTTGTAGTAAACTTTCTCAGAAATATATTAGGCAATACCTTCTCTGGTATGCCACCCGCCTCGTCAATTATTTCTATTTCAAGTGTCTTTTCTTCCTTATTGACCTTAAAAAATATCTTGCCTTTAAAATCCTTGCCAAACTTTACCTGATACTGTTCAAGGGCATTATCCAATATGAATGCTACAATAAAGGCGAGGCCATAGGGAAATTCCAGGCCTTCAAGGCTGTCTCTATCAAAATCCGTTTCAATACTTACTCGCTTTCCATAATCGGTAAGAAAAATCTCTACGGTATTATGTATAAATTCCTCAAAAGTAATAGGCATATTAATATTCCCGACTGCTGCGGATAATCTTAATAATCTAAGCATATAGTTTGCGGCGACATTCATCGTTAAGCTTAGATTATCCAATTGCTCAAGGAATGGTCCGTATTTTTCTCTATCAGAAGCACTCAAGGACTCTACTTCTTCGCGTATCTGGGGAGTTAAATAACCTGCTGCGTAAAAAATATGCCCTTTGTAATTATGGGTACGCACATTAAAGGCAAGGCTCCTGTCAACATTTCCAAGCTCAAAAAATGCACTCATTTTAGAAAGAACCTCTTCTATCCTTCTTAAGGCCTCTCTGTCTTCCACTCTGGGCGCAAGTTCTGTTAGTGAATCTTTTAAAACCCTAAGGCCCATTTTAAGCCTTGTTTCAAAATCATTAACGCCTCCGTTCAAGAAACTGATATCAGCCGGCTTAGACATAGGCTTACGTGGAAGGGCATCAGTAATATCTGCGCTTAAATTATACGGCTTTTGAAGTCTGACATAGACCATTTTTAGCAGTGCAATCGGAAACTCTTCATCGGCATTTTTCTCAATATAATCAATCCCATATTTTACCTTGACTTCAAAGTCAATATCCTTTGCGGACTTGTTAAAGCCGGATATCTGGTCTTTAGAAATAATACTTCCTGAAACAAAGAAGAAGAATCCCATAAAGCCAAGGGTCTCCTCGGGATAGTCAGCGTTCGGGGCTAACCTCAACATGTTCACAAAATCGCGACCATCCAGCCGTCTTATACCTGTCTGTTCGGTCCCGAACTCATAATCAGAAAGGATTATTATCCTTTCCTCAGGCACGCCTTGTCTGCGCAATGCCTTCACCAATTCTACAGCATCTTCGACCGTACCTAATTTATGTACGTTATCAAAAAATCTGCTAACCGTTGCCTCGATAGCATTTCTTATAAAAGGCTTATCATCTGCTATGATTACATGGCAATCCCTAAATCGATCTACAATGGCAGGAGTAATGCCGATATCATCTGGTGTTATCGTTAATGCTGCAAGCGGAAGCTCTTCTTCTAATGCTACGATATCCGTAGCGCTTTCCTGAGGCAGCGCCTCTTCACCCCTTGCGAATGATATAATCCTGGCCCTTATGTCTTCGAATGCCCTTGTGTCATGTTTTAATTGAATAGAAATCTGTCCTTGTATATACCTGTCCCACAGGTCGGGATAGCGCTTAAGCTCACTTATAATAGCGGTATCATCGGCTGAATAAATCACAACTCTTCCTTCAAAATTATAAGGGGCCTTAAACGCCTTCTTGCAAAACTGAACTCCATTTTCAGTGGGATACTCAAAGAGTCTAAAATCAAGCACTAAAAAGTTAATATCTGGATTGGCCTCTAATATTTTGAGTCCTTCATCCATTTCTGCTGCTGTTTCTATACTTACAATCTCTGAGGCGGCAAGTCTTTCCTTGGTTGCATTGAGCATATGATAGTCATCATCGAGAACAAGGACTTTTACAACTTGCTCTTTAGCGACACTTACATCTTCTTCCCATGCTTCGACATGGCCGACATTCTGAACCTGTCCTATCTCGGCAAGTCTATAATGAGGTCCCTCTAATTTCTCAATCCATCCGTTTGCCCTTGCTTTAGTTAAGTCACTATAGGCTGTGCTGCTCGGCAATCTTCTTCCGGGGTTAGCCGTCTCCCAATCTTTAATATATTGAGCTATGGTAAAAGGGCTGTCTCCATAATGGGTCGCTACAAAATCCCTCATATATCCCGGGCTTTTCATGGGGAGCTCTGCAAATTTTCCGCTCTCATCTCTACCTTGCAAATCAACGTCTGGAGACTCTGTTTCAGCCAGATCCAGGACGCATGGGATTGCCGATTCACCATCGAGCCACGGGATCGCGCAATCCAAAAGGATCGAGTCGGAATAACGCTTTCCGTTATCAGGAAAGACAATCTGTCCGCCTTTAACGGGTCGTCCCTCTAGCCTTTCTATCCATATCCTTGGCCAACGCAGGGGCTCAGGGACATTGCCCGCTATTCTGACATGCGCAGACATCGCTGTATAACCTCTTGCGCGTGCCTCCTCGATAAATTCCGCGTGCAGCCTGCTAAAAAGCCCTCTCCTTTGATATTTGGGATGGATTGCGATATCGTATCCATAAAGTATGTCAGCCCCTACAATCGGACTCTGCGGATATTCCTGCGAAGGTATGGCAAATCGATATCCCGCGATTCTCCCGCTGGAGTCATCTCTTATAACAAGGCATACGGCTTTAGGGTTTTCCACTACGCTTCTAATGGATTCTACGCCCAGTACCATAGGCCCAGCATAGGCATCGACTTCTACTGCTGCCAACTCGCCTATCAATTTCCAATCGATTGTATCAGGAGTAATGACTTCTATGCTAAAGCCTGCATCGGTTGCAGTCTCATCAACGGACACCTCGGGTAACGACATCCTGTGGGCCTCAGTCTTTCTCCTGCTGCGGTCTTCGCTGTAAAGCGCCTCCAGATAATAACGATACCCCTGACCCTCTCCTTCATAAGCCCATAGATTGCCTCCTAACTTTGTCAGGCTTACCGGAACTCTCTCAAACGTCGATACATCCACGTCTTGATATGGGGTGTTTCCCAAATAAAGACCTTTAGCGCCTATTGCCCTCGTATATCTTTGCAGATAGCTTAGTATATTATCCCTGATTATATTATTCTCATCAGTTCCTGCTGCTGCGTATTTACCTACCACCTCTATGTTGTCCATAACCAAGACAGCCTCGCCATCACCATCCATCGCGATAAAACACCATGTCTGGGCGATCGTTTCGCCTGTGGCTTCATTAATCACCTCTACCACCTGAATACCTTGATCAATTAAGTATTCCAGGATCGCCTCCGGATGAAGATTGTTATCAATCGCAACGCAACAACTGGTAAAATTACCCTGGAATATATCCCTTGCGGGGTTTCGACCCCACACCTTGACCGTAAACCTCTCCGCGCCACTTGTAAGATCTTTTAAATCCGTCTTTGCGACAATTCCGTCGACCCTATCTATATCCTCTACAAAATGAAATATCGCAGTCGCGACTTCCTGCTCTACGGTGCGTCCCTGCACATACGCAAGATTTTTTCTCAAGCCCGGCAATCTCTGTCCGTCAAACAAGACGGACAAGACATCTTCCGGATCAGTAGACAGCTCGCCGTCCTTCATGATCCTACAGAAAAAGGGGCGCTCCGGATCCGTCGTATCAAGAAAAATCTCCATCTTTCTAAGGCTGCCTAGAATGGCTTCTCCATACCTCGCTTCATCGCCCGGAAGTTTATTCAATATAAAAGAAAGGGCATCGGCCAATGCACCCAATTCACCGATTATATCAATGACCTCGCCTTCGTCTTCTTCGGCACTAAAACCAAAGGAGCTCGTCTCACTGTACCTAAGCCAAAAAGCCACGTCTATCCCCTTTTCGGACAACGCCGCTCTTAATTGCTCATTGTGCTCGGCCACTCTAACGCCCATCGGATAAGCGTTTGTCTCAGGATTAGTGTCCATAATAAATTGCTCAAACCTGCCCTCGAGCGTTGATGTAATAATGCTATCGAATAAATCCTGAAGGGGCCTGTAGGCCGTTCCCTTGGCATGAATCATTTTGCGTCCCACAAACAATTTAGAAAGATAGCTCAACTCCCAGGCATTAATCATATCTTCCGATATGTTATCCACTTGCAAGCCAAGCTGTTGGGAAAATAGCCTGAATAATTCGGTTCCTAAGTCTATTTTTGCCTGTCTAAGTCCAAATTTATCCGACACCACTCCTGCGACTACCTTGCCAAACTCTGTTCCCAACTCTAACTGGCTATAGGCCGCGGCGTATTCCACTATATGCAAAGCAAGCCCGGGATGCCTGTCCTGGGAACCGTTTAATAGCGAAATTAATCCACGCACATAAGATTCGTCAGTATATATTTCCATTGTTTGCGTCAGAAAATTGTCCAATCTTCTCGGTCCTAAGGAACTGACGACAAAATTCGCAACATCCAGACCTATTCTTCCGCAAGCTACCTGGAAAAAGGCTATGTTTCTAAGGTGCATTGGCCAGAAACGCACTTCATCTATCCTGTGCTGTTCGGCAAAGGCACGGCCGTAAATTTCTCTCAAAATATTCTGCACTGTCGAGAGCTCTTGAGTATTCCTTAAGCTTAATCCCGCCAAATACTTTCTATCAGCCTGGTCTACGTCTAGACCAAGAAACTCTTCTATCTCTTCTTTTACTACTTGCCCTTTTCTAATTATATTCTGCATTTCAAGCGCATTATATATATCCTTGGCCCGTTCTTCAAACTGTTTAAAATGCTCTTCTGTGACCGCCCCGTTAGCTCTATTAAATAGACTTTTAAATCTCCTAACACCCCTCTGGAATGATGAGAGCTCCTTATATAGATGGCCAATGGTAGGATAGCTATCTCCGTTTATAAGATTTGACCTGGCCAACGCTACTAAGCTCCAAAAAATAAAAGAAGTATCCCATCTATCTCCAGTAGCAATGTTTTGTAAAAAGCTTACTACTTCTTGCTGCGAAATGCCGGCCTGAACTAAAACATTTACTATATCTTCTCTAATAAGTACATATAAGCTATCATATGCGACCGAAATCTCACTAGATTCTCTTTCGACTACCGTCCCTATAAGCTTCAAGCCTTCTTCAATAGGAATGCCTGCTGATAGTAAATCTACAAAATCCTCGTAGGCCTTAGCTATCCCGACACCTGCCTTTCTGGCCAGAGGAGTAAGAACAAGGTCTATCCTGTCTAACATGTCAACGTTAGTAATCCCGGCATGAAAAAGTGCAATAAACCCCTCGAAAACAAAATAAGCATCAGCGCCTCTTCTTTGTATAACACTATCTAAAAGTGCCTGAACCCTGTAAGGTCCGATTTCTTCCGCCAATCTGTCATACCCTTCTCTGCGCTCTAGCACTGCTCCTATAACTGATCGCGATAGTATCCATGAACTACGCGTAACATATCCATGGCACTCTTTAGTCATATTTGGAAATCTATTACTCTTAGCACTGAAAGGGTCAACAGGGCGTTCCAATAAAGTTTGCAATGATGGATACCCAGCAGCTCTTATGTCAAGACTTCCTGTAGTTTGTTTAAACTTTCGAGTGTATTCATCTTCCCAATACCTCCTTATGCCTTTTTTTTCTTTGTCTGCTGGAAAAGCTTCGTTTCTTTTTTTACGTTGTTCGGCAAGGCTAGTTAGAATTTTTTCTCCGTTTTCGTAGCCGCGGCATTCTTCAACAAGGGAATCGTCCATTTCCCTACGTAAACAAGCTTGGGCTGTTAATTTTGCTATTACCCAAGAAGGTCTTTCTGGATGAGTTCTATCTGGCTCAATATCATCTAAATAGGAATCTATGAATTCTGCGGTTTTTCTATAGCCATGTTCATACACCCAGTCAAACATAATCCTAGCGATTCTACAGTTAAAATGCAATTGACCGCGATTATGATAATAGATATTGTTTTGAGGGGGCTCGACCTCTGCAGCAACCACTACGCAGGTCTGAATAAATCTCGATAAATCTTCGCCATAACCAATACGTTCTAATATATAATCCAGATTAAAATCCATACTGGTAGTCACGATAACCTTACGAGCTAATGATTCATACTCACCTATAGCAAACATTGCTTCTGCGTAAACACCTTCCATATAAGCATAATAGTAATAATCATATGCCGGCTGGTCAGGCCACATGCTTATTCGTTTATTAACTAAAGCGCTGACAATTTGGTCGTCTTTAAGTTTATCGACGATATTCATCGCTTCAGCCTGATAATCAGCGCGATCACTAGTTAGAAGAAAAGTAACTAGCTTGGCTAACACTACTAATCTATACGGCTCAAGTCCTGGCTCATAAGCAATGGCGATTGCTTCGCTCATCCTGCCTTCTTCTACAAGATGTATCGCCATATCTGCAAGAATACAAGATGTTATCATAGCATATTGTTCGCGAGGCCTATCTTCTGGCTTGAACTGAAGGGGTATAAGTTTACATATATTAATTAAATCATTAAACTCCCCTAGCTCTTTATACAAAAACGCGATATGTTGCAGCTCTCCGCCGGGACGGATTTCATCGCCTTGATAGTATTTTTTCAGAAGTTCGCGAGCTTGCTGAAAATATCCTCTACTAACAAACTCTTTTACAAAACTTCCGTTCGTTACCCTCCAGTCATCTGGAAATTCTGCAAAAAACTTTTCTGTAAGCGTAACCGCTGAAACAATATCTCCCATATTCAAATAATACTGGAGTTCTGCTTTGTATAATTCTTTGTCGTAACTACTGCCGAGTATAGCAGTTCGACCAAGCGGTTGTTCAATAACTTCTCTGGCCTCCTTTATCCTTCCCTGATGGACCAATATAGTGGCATATTGGAACACAGCTGTTCTTTCCTCTTTTGAAAGAAAGCTTTTTCCTTTGTAACGCGCCGCGTATAATGCATCCAATTCAGGTAGGGCTTGAAATAAATCTCTCATTATGCCGCTAGATGCTAATATTTCTATATTCTCTCGCCGTAAATAGCCGGTATCAAGAAATCTTAATATGCCCTCATAAGGTCCGGAGTCAAGCCTTACAGTAGCTCTAAAGTTTTCAATAAAAGCGCTAGGGTCCATGCTGATTCTGCCGGGAGTAGTCGCTAATCTTATATCCTGGGCCAGCAAAATTGGTTCAACTGTATCCGCGCCTTTTAAGGCCTCATGCGATATCATATGTGAGACGCCTAAAATAAAAGCAGTCTGTCTGTCCTGAGGCTTTTCTAGCGCAGCTAATGCCTTAACGTTTATAAAAAATATTCCGTTTCTTCCACTTTTAGCATATGGGCTACGGAAATCAAATCCAGAGACAGAAGCACTATCTTCGTCACCAAAAACAAAACTAAGATTGCGCAAATCGCCTAATGTAGAAACATCTGTCTCTAAGAGCCGCTCCCGGATAAGCGCGCAGAGCCCATACTCCAAGAAATCCTGCTGAGAATGAGAAGTCTCAAGCCCTAATAATCTAAATAGCGGCTGCTCATCTTGCAACAAAATCTCTCCGTTGATAATATCAAACCTAATCGGCTTGCCTTTCAGCTCTTCCACAGAGTTCATTAATCCCGACTTGCCTTCTGGATAGATTAAATCGTCGGCCACGCTGGCCTGCAAAAAAACTACCTCTTTCCCGCCCTTCATCTCTTCCTGCGCGTCTGCTCTCGCTACCCTCTTAAACTCAAACCCTCTTCTTAAGGCCTCTACTACAGTCTCTTTAGCCCTGTAAGGGCTGTTGAACTCCTCACCAAATAGGCTTCTGCGTGCATCAATAATCTCATAGGATTTTTTTAGGAAGTTTTGGAGATCAGGGTCTTGGACCTGTTCTGGGGTTATGCCCATCATTCTGTATTCAAATGCAACTGCCCAGATGTCATTTGCAAGGATTTCATCGCGGTAGGTCTTATCAGCTTGGTGGGGAATGCGAAAATAGAGTGCTGGGAGGTTACTTAAGGCCAGCTCCTTCATAGTCTGATATCTGGAGGAATGGTTTCTTTTTACAACCTGGAGAAGTGCCTCTACTGTCTCATGTATGAGTACCTGAAGGGCTTCGGTTCTTTCTCCCGGGATCTCAGAGTTATACTTATCATATAGCTCTTCATTTACCAGGATCTTTCCATCTTCTAGCAAAAGGGCTTGTTTTTCTCCTTCGTAAAAGGCAAGGTCTTTGGAAGTGTCTGCATTGACTACCTGGCCTAGCATCTGTCTTAACTGGTAGAATAGGGCTTGCTTTAACCTACTGGTCCCTTGGTCTGAATTTGTTAAAAGAGGGGTCCTTAAGTGGGATCTATCAGGTATATCTATGCCATAAGACGTAGATGTAACAAAGAATGTTACAGCTACGACTAATGATACAATCCTCATACTGAAGAGTTTTTTAAAGTTTATCATAATGTAGGCAAAAAAATAGCCTTTCTTAACGGCTTGGTTAATACATATATCTATATATTCTATGGCCTAAATATCCCTGCTATGTATATCTGATTAATATAAAGTATATCACAGAAAACGTTATCCTTCAAGCAAATTCCTGGTACCCGTCCTTCGGCATGAGCCCCAATACATTATTTACATATTTTATAAAAAATTATAAATATACTATGAAAACTCTTTCCTGTCAATAGATTTTTTAAGAAATGCTTGAAGGGAAAAACATGATACTGCTTTTAGAAAGCGGGAGAACGGTTACCTTAACTCACTAATATAATTTGTAATGGTACCATGGTGGTGGTATTCGGCCTTTATTATGCCTCTCTCAGGAGAAAACCACTCTATTGCAACATCAGGGTTTGTTCTAAAAACTATCTTATAGCAATCCTTAAACGTGCCTGCAGGGACAGTCACGTCTTCTATTTTTTCTACATAATAAGCGTACATATTGTCTTCTCTGTCCAGGGTACCAGGTAAATCAGTGTCTTCCCATTTTGAGCCGACTTCCAGCGGAAATAGATATTCGACTTCACGTGTCCGGGTACCTTGATAATCCTCTTCTTCCATCTTGACCCTCTTGATAGGCCCCTCATCCTCTACGGACACGACCTTTAAGGTGCGGGAACTGTTTATCCTCTTAACTCTAACCTTCTCTCCAATATGCTTACTCTCTACTTCAAATTCACCCTCTGGATCCTGGATCTCCCACCAGTCCTGATATACCCAACGGCTTCCTTCCGTCAAAGGAAAGTATCTGGAAAAATCCATAGAGGACTTGTCTAATTCGGTAACCTTGGCAATTCCCTCTGTACCGTAATCGTTAATGCCTATTCCCTCAAAATCGCCCTCTATATAAAGACCCTGACTCTGGGCAACAGAAGGCGCTATGTAAGTCTCTGCGTAGATTTCGTCATCCTGCGCATCCTTGATGCCTCCATCTTCTATCTTTTTAGCTAATTCTGTCTCTCTTCTTATTTTTTCAACCTTCAGAGAGAAAAATATCGAGCAGAATGCCAGAAAAAACATAATAAGAAAGATCGCCTTTATTCTCTTGCTCATTTTTCACCTTTTCTTTCCTGTAACTATTAAGATAAATCCGATAATTTTCTCACTAATACAAATATTATCGATACAACAACCAGGGTGAATAACGTTCCGATAACCCAATATTTAGTATTTAGATAGTGGGAGGTCGACTCTTTCAACGGGATGTTATAATAATCAAATTTCCTTTTGATAAATTCAAATTCCTTGTCTTTTAACCCAAAACTTTCTTCTTTCCATTTACGCATTACATGCGACTTCTTTAGAAAGAATCTATATTCTTTCTCCATGTTATCCAAATCGCCTTCTCTCTCATATAAACTAGCCAATATAAAATGAGCATCAAGATATATGGGATCTTTCCTTATAGCCTCTTTTAAATATTCCATGCTATCATCATAATGCCCTTTTATGAGCAATTCTACGGCTGTAATAAATAATTGCTCTGCATCATTAGTCTTTTTTATCCTATGCCGTCTTATACCCTTATATTCCAAGACTCCTTCCACATATTTTAACCCGTCGGGACCCTCTCGTTCCAGCTCTTCTGCTATAGCAAGTGAACAAAACATGATGGATAATATTAAAATCGACAGGGCTAAAAACTTCATATCTCTTTTTATTCTTCAGGATGTCTCTTTTAAAATCTTTCATCCGACAATACGCAACGCAAAATATGGAACAATATTGAAAAAGAATATGGCTATCTTAAAAAACGCTATGCCTGTATAGTGAATCTCATCAAACCTTTCTACCGACAGCTTGAACCATTTGCTATGAAACCGATAGACCCAATCATGTAATACCGTAATAGCAAAAAACCACCAGAGAAGTAATCCCATATTGATTATCGAACACCATCCTAGCACTACACGCATCATTTCCATTGTCATTTAACACCTCCTCTTTCAACGCATTATAATCCAAACAAAAGCCTCTTGCAACTTATTTTGTTGCAAGAGGCTAAAAACAATGGCTCCCCGGGCAAGGATTTGAACTTAAATCTGCGATCCCGATCATGAAAGGTTAAGAACGCCTTGTTCTTAACCCCTATATGCTCCAAATAAAAAAGCCAACCCAGATTAACTCCAGATTGGCTCTATTTTTTCTTCAACATCTCATTCCTTCTCATCTGTTTCTAAATCTTGCTTTGGAATAGGAATGCTTACTCCACCTGAGCCTGTTACTCCTCCTATTTTTCCGCTGCCACCTACATAGACGCTTCTACAACCAGAGATACAGACAGAAATGATTGAGATTAAGGCTATTACTGCTATTAATTGTTTTTTATTCATTTCTTCTTTCTTTGAAAACAAAAAAGCAACCCCAGGTTGACTTATATTAATAATTAAACTCCTCGCACCCCGCGCCTTTGTGGTTTATATGTAATTAAGTTACATATTATGATACTACGATGAGAGGATACAGGCAAGGTAGAAAATAATACTACTTTTACTCTAACAATCAAGTCTTCTTGTACGGATCTCCTAATTTAAGCCTATCATGTGGTTGTCGTTCTATCAGTTTAGTGTGGTATTCAGGCATATTAGGGTAATAAGGTGATAGGCTGTGGGGCAGGCGAGGATATATATTTGTATGTTAATATGCTACTGTGAAGTTGATACCAAATTCTTCAGAATTGTTTTTTGGTTCCACCCCAGAGAACGAGATTCCATACCAGGTAGTGTATGAAGTTTCTGACCTTCGAATATTCCAATATCTCATGAAAGGTTCTACTGTAAAATCTATTTTCTCACCTTTCTTCCTAAGCTTTATAGAGCCCCTGCAACCATAACCTCTGTTTTGTCTGTTTTTCGCATCACTATAGCCGGCAATATCGCTAAGGTAACTTCTCTGCATTCCATTCCAAAAATAGTCATATTCTAATTTTACTCCAACAAACCACCCATTCCCTAACCCAGTAATGGTCTCTATGCCTATTGGACTATAGAAATAATTTGAGTCTCTTCCGTAACCATACTGGTCAAAAGACACATCGTCATGCAAATATCTATAGCCATATCCAATATAAGGTGTAAGAATAAATGTTTCTGACATAAAAAAATCATAACCCACTAAGCCTCTAAACTCTAACATATAATCATCTATGTTATCTATAGTATATGGCGTTCCATCTGAAAGCGAACCGTCATAATCTACTTCTCCATAGCTATATCTTCCTTCTATTCTTAACATGTACTTATCGACTTCAGCAGGTGATGGAGGTAACCAACCGCGGTATGTTAAAGAACAATTTACTCCATACATCATGCCCTTTTCTTCCATTACACCAGGTTCCTCATAAGTAATATGGGATGTTTCCAATCCTATTTCAATTCCTAAATCCCCAGCAAGTGCTTCTGAAAGTTCTGTAAAGCCCTGGGTTGCTACCGTAAATATAAAAAATGTTGTTACTATTATTAACTTTTTCACGTATACCCCTCTCGCCAATTTAACGTGTAACGAGAAGTATACCATCCATTAACAAAGCGTCAAGTGTACCAAGAAAAGAAGTCAAACATTGTCACAGGGGTGGAGGCAAGGTTTCAAATTTTGTGTTTGACTTATGCGTGGGTTGTATGACTATCAAGGAGTCAAATAGGCATAAAAATAGGGACAAACCATTTATTAGGCACTATCGATAACCAATAAATGTCGCTGTCCCTATTTTGCTATTTTGCCCTGTACTATATCGCCTCTATCGTCGAGGGGGGCTTTTTGGTAATATTATAAGTAACGCTTACAACGCCTGGGACCTCATCGACTATTCTGTCTGCCAGTTTACAGAGTACGTCATAAGGCAATTTCGTAGGAGTCGCCTTTCTCGCATCTATGCTATCCCAACATCGCACCTCGATCTGCAGGCCAAAATCCCTCTTCCCGTCCCTCATGCCGGTAACCCTATCCTGATGCAAAATCGCCATATACTGGAACGTGCCTGTATAAGCAAGCTCCTCTTCAACGACAGTGGTCGCCTTCCTTATTATGCCGATCTTTTCCTTAGTCACTTCGCCTATGACCCTGGCTGCGAGCGCTGGTCCTGGAAAAGGTATGCGCTTATAGGCGGATTCTGGCAAGCCTAAACCAGCAGCGAGTTTTCTTACGCCGTCCTTGCGCAATTGGATCAGGGGCTCGATAATCCTATACCCAAACGCCTTTTGAGGATCGATGCCCAGCTGCTCAAAGACATTGTGCTGCCTCTTTATGCCGGCAACTGTCTCATCCACGTCTGTCAGAATCGTACCTTGCAAAAGATGCTTTGCTCCGCTCTCTCTTACAAGCCTACCAAATACATCTTTATAAAAAGACTGGGTGATTGCCTCTCTCTTCTCTTCAGGGTCGGTTACGCCTTTTAACGCATTAAAAAATTCATCCTGCGCGTCAACTATCTCTATCTGAACCCCTAGTTTCTTAAATAATGCCGCGACCTTCTGAGGCTCGCCTTCTCTCATTATCCCGTTATCTATAAAATATGTCTTAAGCCTCTTTCCCAGGGCCTTGTGCCCCAGCATAGTAACAGCCGAAGAATCTACGCCTCCTGAAAGGGCGTTAATAGCCACTCCATCACCTACAAGCCCTGCGACCTCTTTTGACTTTTCCTCGATAAAATCCGTGACATTAAACTTCTCGAGCGTTATTTCTTTGATGCTCATATTGCCTTCCTCCTTTTAAATGAACTGCTTGATCACCCTAACCAATGATTCACAATCAGAGGTCTTCGCAGTAAAATCATCCGCGCCCACTTTTTTAGCCTTTGCTATATTTACTGCATCAAAAACGCCGGTTATGATAACAACCCTGATCCTGCCTTCCTCGATCTCCTTGATCCTTCTGCAGGTCTCAAAGCCATCGATACCCGGAAGCATGGTGTCTATAATCGCCAGATTTGGCTTCTCGGATTTTGCTTTTTTTACACCCTCTTCACCGTTTTCTGCAACTAAGACCTCCTTAAAACCCGCTTCATCGAGAAACCTTTTTATAATAGCTATATCTTCGGCGTTATCGTCCACGATCAGTATCTTCTTCATCATTCCTCCTTTATAAACACAAAAAAACAATCCCGATTTTATGCTAAGATTTTTCTTATATAAGGTTATTTATTTTTTTTCTTTTTCTCAAGCCGCGCTATTCTTTCTCTGAGGGATTCCAGTTCTCCCTTTAATTCCAGCATCTTCCATTCTCTCTCGACAGACAACTTGTTTAACATTGTGGCTTCTTCTGCTTTTTTCAGTAAATTCTCCTCTGCATCTTTGAGCTCAGCAATATCAAATGCAGCTTCAATTACGCCTACCAGATTCCCATCTTTATCTCGAACAGGATACCCTCTTATAAACCAATGCCCTCCATCCGCAGCTTCTGTTTCCCATTTCTGCGGCTCGCCTGTCTTGATGACTTTGCTTATAGGGCAATTTAGACACGGTTCATTACGCTTGTGCCATACTTCATAACAATAGCGCCCTATCAATTGATTAGATTCTGACTGGACAGAGTCCCCTGCAGCTTTGTTCGCCCATAAAACTCTATGCTTAGTATCTTGATATACTATGAGCTCCAATATATTGTTGAGAATGTTGACTTCCTCAAATTTAAGCTTTAGGGTATCTGTTAATCCATCTAAAGTATATTCTCTTTTTTCCTGCTTCTTGGTCATTTTTGATACCTCCTTTATCTAGATAGCCATCTTACATAAGCTATCTTCTAAATCTCGAACCCCGCCCCGTGGTTCTCACTTATTGTCCTTATTTTACTACTAGCCTTTAAAATAGTCAATAAGCTCGGAGGGATTACCAACTAACATAATATTTCAGGTTTTATGGGGATAATTTTGGATATTTTGTACTGTAAGATTTTTACCTGGCCCCTGGCCTGCTTAAGGGATTCGGAAGTATCGCAGAGGGAATCTGTAAGCGGGATACATCTAATCTATCTCTTATTTTAACTTAGAATATTTAGATACTAAGTCTTTATATCTCTCGTCTTTTCTTATATACTCAAGATCAGGATCTTCTTCCATAAATACAAAGTCGCAATAGCCAAACTCAAGGGCCTTCTTAAGCACTTCTATGCATAAGTCAGGCTTCTTAAGTAACGAATAGCTACAGGCAAGATTATAATGGACAGTTGTATCATCTGGTTTTAACTTGGCCAGTCTCTTATCGATGCTAAGGCCGTCTTCATAGCGGCCTGCTTTGGTATAAGCATCACCTAAGGCAACCAAAGCGTCGATATAATCGGGCTTTTCCTTTAAAAGGTTTTCATAAAAAGATACTTCGAAATCAAAGTCTCCTGAGTGGGTCATTATAATCTGTTTCTTTCTTTAAATATTTGTTTTGTTTTAAGGCTGCCCCCTATCGGATCCGGACTTTCATTGATAACAGCAATGTCAATGTCTAGCTCTAGGATCTTCTCTGCTATTTTACTCATCACGAAGTGAAAGCCTTAATTGCTCGATCATTATCTGAGGTTGAAAACACTATCTTGGTTGGGCAACTGCCTGAGCAGCTTGTGCAGTAAAGATAGTTAATATTTATTCTAATACGGGCAAGGATTTCTGAAATATTTTTTAATGTTCCAGGTCTATTTTCAATTTCCATAATAATTACGTCGCTCTCACTAATATTTTCATATCCGTTACTTATTAATTCACTAATTGCGTCAGTATTTTTATCGGTTATAAAAGCAAGATTTCCCTGGTCACCTGTGTAATTTGAGTATCCTGCTATTGTCTCTACGTTTATGCCGTGATTGACCAAAAACGACATCATTCGCGCTAACGCCCCGATTTCATTTTTAGTTATTACATTAATCTGCCTTGCCCTTACCAAGCTTTTAATCACCCTGATCTCCTTTCTTAAAAAATCAAAGAATGACGCTCAATTTTTAGTTTATTTTTTACTAACCCTAAATAAATTAACAAACTGCGCAATGCCTATGCCTAAATACGCGTAAAGAATGAGCCACATCCCTGAACTAATCTTCACATTTAGCACTAATTTATTTAAATCTGTTGTTTTAATTTTAAAAAAAGCAATAAAAAATATCCCCACACCAAGCAAGCCAAATGCAATATTGACCCATTTGCTTTTACCAAAGAAATAACTAACTGCGCAGACAATAAATGCCAAGATAGGTATGCCCCAGACAGCAAAACTCTTTTTGTCCGCATCTTTTATGTTAGGATTAAATATTTTAATAATACTGATCATTAACCTAGCGTCCTTGCCGTTAGCCAATATTGGAATTTTAAATCCGCTAATAGTGGCAATGGCTGCTTGGCTTTTACCGGTCAAAAGTTTTGAAAATGCCCCTACCTGTTGCGATTCTACGGTCACCCAAGGAAGAAAAAAAGAAATAATTATAATGACTGTCAATAGGGCTATAAAAACCCAAGTCACATTCTCCATCTTTAACATTGTCCTTACTGTCATTTGTTACCTCCCTCCGTGTTAATTAGTGTTAGTTTTAGGTTTAAAAAAACTAAATATTTTCTTTACAAATTTGAACATCATCTTTAAAAACCATATAGAAAATAAAATAAAGAGAATTACAGCTATCCCGGTTACAACAGGATGATTTACCACCATCCACAGCGCGCCTACCACTAATGCGTCCTCTGACACGCTCGCAATTGAATTTGTGACTGGCTCCGGAGATGTATTTATGGCGACCCGGGTAGTGGCTTTTGTAAGATGAGAATCCATAGATACTGCGCCGCTGATAAGCGCAGCCGGTATTTGCGCTACTGGGCCTACATTAGCCATTGCCATATATGACAAAGCTGCACCGCCTATAGGCCTGATGAACGTATGCACTGAATCCCACGCAGAATCTACCAGCGGGATCTTATCGGCAACAAATTCAACCAGATACATCAATATAGCGACAGCAATGATAAGCGGATTAGAAATGACACCCATATCTCCTGGCAGATTTATCAAGCCAACTTTATTCGCAATCCCCAACCCTGCGATGGTTAGATAAAGGTTTACGCCTGACGCCCATGAACTCCCCAAAAGGACACCAAGATTACTCAACACCTCCACGACTACTCTCCTTTGCTCTTTAGGAACATGATACTACCCTGGGGCAACAAAAACAAGGCGAAAGAATAATGCCTGCCCGGTAAAAACTATTATAGTAATATTGTAGTTTCTGGTAGGTTAAAACAACGAAATCTAAAAAATTACCTCGTCTCTATGTCTAATGTAGACCTTATTTCCTTAACAGCTTCCTTTGCCCATTCCTTAGCTATTTTCTCAGGCGAGATTTCTTTTAAGCTTTTATTTAAATAGGAAAGGCCCGAGGTCTGAAAATACCTTTTATAACACCAATTTATCAATAATATAACATTGGGTAATGATAAACTATCGTGTTCCCCTTTCCAGTTTTTAAAATCGTTGACTACATAATCGAAAAAATGACTGTAAGAGAGGCCTAGCCAATCCTGAAGAATCTCAACCTTATCCATTGCTGAAGAATCAGGGATACTAATTTTATCTAATAAATCCCTGATTTCCTCTAAAGTAAAGCTTAAAGAGCTCTGCAAGAAATGATATAACTTTAAATTAACAATGATAGAGGCTGGGTAGGAACCTTCTTTTTCCCCAGGCATTTTTTTGGATTTTGGAAGCAGTCCGAGTGATTTGTAATGATTGAGCTTTTCCCAGGTAATATCGACCCCCCACTTTTTTCCTTCTTTCATTATTTCATCATAAGTCATTGAGGGTTCCTGAGGGGTCTTGTTATCATGAACATTGTTTCCCATATGCCTGTTCTCCTCTTTTAATATATATCGTTAAGTATAGCACAACAAAAAAAACGGTCAAGCTCTATTGGGGCTAAACCTTCCTCCATTCAATAACTCCAATCCCGGCTCCTTTTCTGAAGCTGACATCAGAGGCATCGAACGCGTTATTCTTAAATTCTTGCGTTATGTCTTTCCATAATTCCACCATTGAATCGCACTGCCTTATATCATCGAGCACGATGTATCGCGGATCGAGCAACCTGACGTAAACATCTATATTCTTTTTGGTGTGGCTATATTCATGAAGTGAATCTATGTAGATAAGGTCTATTGGCCTATCAAAGCGATTTTGCACCTCTTTTATGACTCTCTCGTCTAAAGAATCTCCTGTAATGCGCTCTATATTGGGGTATTCCTTAAAGCCCTCCTGATTCTTACGCTCTATATCCACGGTCACGAGTTTACTATTAAGTATATCCTCTTTATCTAATCCTCTATACATGGACATGATAGAGCCGCCGGAATTTGTCCCTATTTCCAGCACATGGGTCATTCTTTGGGAACGGATAAGCCCCGCAAGGAAATAATAATAGCTGGTCGGCCTTCTTATGACCTTGCACGACCCGGTGGTCTCACCGTAATGGCAACCTTCCAGATCTATCTTAAGGCCTTCTCCCATGGCCTGCTCGCATATCGACTTCAGTCTATCCTGCATCTTTTGTGCCACTCCTTATGTAAATCGACAAAATAAGGCCCGCATTTAAATAGCGGGCCTTATCTGTTTTTTTCAGGTTATGCCTTTACTACGTTCTGAGCTTGCTTACCTTTAGGGCCGTCGACGATTTCTAACTCGACTGCCTGGCCTTCTGCTAAAGTCTTAAAGCCGTCACTCTGAATCGCGGTGTGATGTACGAATACATCAGGTCCGTCTTCAGGTGTAATAAACCCAAAACCTTTCTGGTCATTGAACCATTTTACTGTTCCTTTTGCCATTATCTACTACCTCCTTTCATTAAGATTATAGTAAACAACGGCAGAAAATAAAAAAAACCGAAAGGCGACTTCTTTTTGCCTTACGGCCAAAGACTTCTACTCACTTATTTACTACTAAACTAAATATAGTATATACTAACCCCTCTTGTTTGTCAAGCAAATTATTAGGGGGGCGGAGCCCTATTTCCTACACCTGGCCCCTGGCCTGCTTAAGGGATTCAAAGGTGTCGCAGAGGGAATCTGTGAGAGGAACGCATCTAAGATTATCTATACCCATTATCGTAGTCATGACCTGTTCTAAATCAAAGCTAGCTAAACCTAATTGTCCCGGTGTTCTAATATAAAATCTTCCTAGTTCTCCTCTGTGCTCTATGAAAAATCTCTGCTGTTCTTCTGAATCTACTATTACTACAGCTGTATTGGTCTCATCTAGCTCATCTAATGCCTGCCTAAAGCCATCAAGGTTATCTTGCGCTTCATCTCCTGAGAATAGTACAACTGTTTGCTGTAACTCACTCATAGCGACTTGCTCGGCCTTAAGCCTTAAGAGGTATCCTGAAGGCCTGACAGATGTTATGATAAATCGCGAGTCTTCTCCAATTCTTTGATACATTCTTTCTGCCGGCTTTTCTAATGAGTAAGACGAGAACCATTCTTTTGTTTGACGGCTTAAAAGTAAAAGCTTTACGGCTCTCCCCATGTAACCATGATTTCTAAATGAGTCAAAAACCTTGCCTGAACCGCCAATAATGCGCTCCCCTTGTATTGCAACTCCAGCGTAACCAACCACCTCGTCTTTTTCAGTATCTATAAATAACAATGTGTGCGTAGTATGATCCTCGCCAAAAAACTCTGGGTCTAGAGTTGATTCTACTGCAATTACTTGCATATTTCTTAAATTCTCATCTCTAGCCACTTCCGGATCCTTACTATCACTGCCTTTGATATGAAAAACCAGCTCATGGTTGAGTGCACTCCCGCCTATCGAAGAATATCTCATTAACTCGTCTAAATCTAAATGAGCTCCTTCTTTGGATCCCTCTATCCATCCATTTGCCCTTGCTCTCCTTAAATCGCTATATGCTGTACTACGCGGCAATCTTCTCCCAGGATTAGCTGCCTCCCAGTCTTTAATATATTGAGCAATAGTAAAAGGGCTGTCTCCATAATGGGTCGCTACAAAATCCCTCATATATTCCGGACTTTTCCCAGGGAGTTCTGCAAATCTTCCCTGTCCATCCCTGCCTTGCGTATCAATATCAAGTTCGTTCGTGGAAGTTTCTAATAAAGATGGGCCACTAGTCTTATCCGGCCTAACAGTAAACACCTTTAATCCAGGGAAAAAGCTTTCCATGTCATCAAAAATAGCATCTACGGCACCGTAAAAATTATAAATAGTACAAAATTTAGTAAATTCTTTATATTGATCGTAAGCGGCTAAGTCCTGCCAAGAGCCGGGAATTAGCCACCTCTGGCTTTCCAGTAAATTATTTCTTTCTGCTCCCATCCGTCTATATACCCAATATATATATGCATCTACGTAATTACCTACAAAATTTCCTGTTTCCTCAAACGAAAGAGCTATCTCATCTATCCGTCGACGATGCATATTCTGTCTACTATCCGCCAATCTTTGTTTAAATACTTCCAGACCTTCTTCGCTAAACCCGTATTCTTGCATGAGGGTATCCGATGTTTCCAATAACCCTGTTCTTTGACCTTCAGGGACTGTTAGAGATGGTGGCGTAAAAAAAGTTTCTGCATTGAAATATCTTTTAAACGTTTCAAAATCTTTTAGGATAAGATTGAGAACTTTCACCAACCCAATTCTCTTTTGCACATACTCGCCGCCATAAGCGACCTGACTTACTGCTCCTACTGAAACAGGGGCCGTTTCATTTAAAAAATGAAAATTTACAGGAGAATAGATGGCTCCATAGAATCTGAATAATTTGCCAGCTACTTCTCCTATCTCGGGATACTCTACGGCGCCTGCATCACATATCCGTAAGCTGCCGTGAGAGGATAGCTGTATCAACATATTATTTAGGCATGTTAGTGCACCTAGATCCAGGGCAATGCTTCCCTCAAAACCATCCCTAACCAAGCTTTCCAGATATTCTCCATAGGGCAATTCCTCTGTACTTGTAATCGGCTCGTATCTTTCCTCCCACTTTATGCGCCTGAAGAACTCTCTGCCGAGTCGGCGCATAGCTTCTACATCCTCTTCACTAAGTATGCGCCGCATATCTTCGATCCCGTATTTCCTGCCGCTACTATCTACCAATACCTCTACCTCATCCATATCAAGATATGGCCTTGTATATAATTCATAAATGTCGCCATTCGTAATCTTAAACATCTTTTTAGGAAGTGAATTCAAGAGGGAGTTGGCCCTTATTAATAATATCTCGCGAAGCTTCTCTCCGCCCTCTAAAACATCCATCACACGCGTATCTATTACTCTTGCATGCTCTAATAAATAAGGATTGGTTTTTATATCCTCAGCGGCTGTTGAGGATTTATCGATCAGAACGTATCGTAATCTTTGATAATAGCTAGTGCCATTTTCTTCATCAAGCTCTTTTAGTCTACTTAGAAAAACAGCGGCAGAATAACCATCTCCCGCGCCCCATTCTTGAACTACAATCTCTTCTAGCAAGCTACCTTGGCTATCCAAAATCTTCAATGTGTCATAAAATTCCTCTGCGCTTTTTTTTGCGCTTGCTTCTTCAAGGGTACCGACTCTTTCCGTTTTTCTGAAAGCCGCCCCTCCAAACGCTTGATAATACCAATCGTTTAACTTATTAGCGATATTGTGCGGATGATCCAAAGGAGCAAATTCTTCCCCGAGCAATTTGTCTTTAGCTATCTCGGCTTGGGTTTTTCCGTCTTCGCCTTCGGCGGCCCCCTCACTAGGCAATTCTTCATCTGCAGAAGCAGCGTCTAATTCAAAAGACTTCGCTCCTTGTATACTGTCAACTTTTTTGCTCGCTGCCCTTGCGCCATACTCCCAAGACAAAATAGTATCTAGCCCCATATTTGCTTCTCCATCGAATCCAAGCTCCGACTCCATAAGTCCTGCAACGTAATCCCCGAATTCGCGCACCACGCCACTGTCGTAAAAATCCGCTTTTGGCAAAAATGTCAATCCAGACTGTGAAACTATCTCTAAGGTTGCTATATCTATAGTCACTGAAACACAACCGCCAATTTTTAAGCTTAAAAATCCCTGCTCATGACTGATGTCGTCGATCTCAAGAAATCCAGAAAGCGTCCTTCTTCTAACATAATCTATCAATTCTTCGCCTCTATCAGAGCCCCATTCAGAAACAATTTTCTTTAATGATACCAAATTATATAGTATTATTTTATAATCTTCATCTTCCAAAGGAACCTGTCCATTGACTACTATAAATAGATCTCCCCCCTCTACCTCTTGCACAGAAAAACCAAAGGGCCTCTTTGATGCTTCACGTATCAGCGCATCTAATTCAGCTCGTGTATCAAGTAGCGTTCTTTTACGTCTACGCCTTTCTATTCTTAACTTAGATAGATGTACTTGGGCTCTGTTTAGATAGATATCTGTATCCTCTATAGAATCATATGTTGCCTTTCTAAGTTCATCGATAAGGGCGATAATTCTATTTTCATCTCTACTCCTCATGATGTTTCTCAGAATTTCATCGGGCGTCTTCTGAGTCTGGCCAATCGCAGGCTCTAATACAAAAGTAGTTGATTCGTCTTCCCTTACGCGGTACAAACTCTCTTCTAAAGCAATCTTATAGCCGGCTTCATCCATCGCTCCTTTGGCTACTTCTATCCATCCCGCTGGTTTTCTACTAGGGAATTCCTCCACAGCTCCACAGAGAAAATAAAGTTCAGGAGAAAATCTTCTCGCTAATTGGCTGTGCCAGTTCTTAAGCCCTTCTAAATCAGAAATGCGAGGTACGCTTCTGTCTTCTGCATAAAAGCCATTATAAGAAAGATTGGCGATTACAATATCCGGCTTATCTATTAATTGCGGAGAGCTTAATAGTTCAGAGAACTCAGCATGCACTACTCTTACAACCCCCTGGTCGATTCCGTTTATCTCCAAAAATGTCCTTGATCCCCTAGCCTTTTCTCCATTTCCTTCAACGCAGAAAACCTGTTTTGTACCTAATCTATGAGCCACCATCCCCAGTACTGCATCCGAACCGCTACCAGCATCAAGAAGTGTTTTACCTCTGACCTCATCTTCATATGCCTGGAGCATCTGAACTGCTAAAAGTGTATTAATCCCCCATTCAAAGTTAAGAAAAGGGCTGTGCTCACTATAAGAAAGGTTACATATAATAACAGAATCCTTAAAATCCTGAAGCTCATCTTTGTGTTTGCCCCGTTCTGTTTGTGTAATAAAAAGAAATCGACCTACAAACAAAAAGTTCTTCCCGAATATAGTGGTAATAGGCCTCCCATTGATTATTCGCTCGATCTTCTGGGTCAAATCATCAGGCCAAACTTCTTTTAGAAAATATTCATCAAGTTTATCGGTTTCGGAAAGCAACCGGGCTTCTGCAATCCTGATTCTTAAAGATCCTACTACACTATCAATTGGATGATCAATTTGTATATCTTGCTCTGAACGCGTGATATCATCTAAATGTGCACGCTCATGTCTTGCCCATTGAGCCTGTAGACTAGATTCTAATTGAGTAAGGATATTATAGTGTTCATCCAGGATAAAAAGATTTGTTGCCCTTGGGATACCCTTTGTATCCCTGAATCTACCTGGATGGGCAATAAGGTTAGCTATGATATATTCTATATCCTCTGGAAGGGCATCTATATCTTCAAGTGCTTGTTGTAACTGTTCCCTAGTGAATCTATAAGCCCTGAGGTCTTCTACTTCTCCTAAAACACCTTCCGGGTCTATTCTACCAAGTTCTTCTTCCCCAAGGACATCTATATCACTGCGTACCTGGTTTAAACCTACAAAGAAGGTCCCTAAGGCTTGATTAAGCATATCGTGCTGTTCAGGTGTTAAGCCTCTGATGTTTAACATTGAAGCTTTGCCTTCAGCAACATGATCTGTAATTATTCCTTTATGCAGTTGCGCAATCGTAGGACAATTACCACCTCTTATAACCCCTGGTTTTTCTATATAAAAACCAGGTATGCTACCAGGTATATATATACTTTCTTCTGCAGGTTCAAAACCCATATTTTCCCAGAAATCATCAGAACCCCATTTTATATTGGCATATATCTCCTCATAACCTAATTCATGCAAAAATCTTGCTAATGCCTGGTATAGTGTTGGTCCAGACACCCCTCTTCCTTTCATCCATGATGGCTCTATGCCAAACCATTCTAAAAACACTCCCTTTTTATCATACGATACGCCATCTGCTTGTTTAAGGGGCCAAACCTTTATTGCAGCCACCTTAGAACCAGTTTCATCTCTTATAACAATGTCCAATAAATGTTCGCCTGGATTATCAATGCTATATCCACCAGCATCTACTGAAAAGCCTCCTGAAAGCATTGCTCTTGCCCTTTCATCATCAATCTGCCCTAATGCACTTTCAAGAGCTTCGGCCAATGGTATTAGCTGCTTTAGCTCTATTAAATTGTCTCCCAAATAAAACAACTCTCTTCTGGATACTGATTCTCTGGTCTCCTTAACGTTATTTATAAGCTGGGTAAGATATCTATCTTTTTCTTTGAATATCTGCCTCTGGAATGCCCTTAGTACATAATGAGTCCTAAGTGACTGATCTTTTGAATTTACCCATCTTAACCTTCCCTTGGCAAGCTGTCTTTCTATGCGGGCTATTTCGTTAGGGTGTGCGTCAAAATATGCATGGGCTATTTCATGGAATAAAGCTACGGGGTTATTTATTAGATGGCGTGATACTGCAATAATATTTCTCTTGCCTAGACCTAATAGATCTCTTTTATTATCTTCGAGGATAAGGGCGTCTCCACTTCTTACAAATTCATCTGTGTACCAACGTATAATCCTCCCTACCATTGGGTTCGTACTCATCACCATCAGTTGCTGCAATGTTTCATTTATCAATCCTGGAGGAGCACGTTGAGCATTTATCTTTACGCTCTCTAAGTTTCTTTGAGGCTTTTCCATATCAATTAACCTAACAGAAAGTGTACTCCTCCCATGATCATAAGAAGCATCTTTGATAAAAAACTTACCCATTGCACCTAAATCTTGATCTTCTATGTCTTCACGCTGTACAAAAATCTGGCCCTTTATATCTAGGATGCGTCCTAGTACATCTAATGCATTTGGGCTAACAGATCGCGTATGAGGATACACTTGAACAAAATAACCTTCACTAAGGGCCATTGGGCGATCATTTTCTTCGCTGTCGCCTATAGCGATTACTGAACTTTCCGGTAGATTAGACTCATGTAATATTTCTTGCACCTCCTGGCCTTTATCATATACTGTTTCGCTAACCCTAAACCTTGTACTTGTACTTAACATATGAAAGCGACTAGGAAAAAACATTATCACCTCTTCTATTCTTTCTCTAACAGCTGCTCCAGAAATTATATAAATGCGCAATTCACTATCAGCAACTAAAAGTAGTTCCATGACTGATAAGCAGTTTAACAGAAACTCATCAACTGCTATAATACGAGCATTGGTAGGTACGAGCGTTCTTCCAAAATCAACAGCAATAACCTTGGCGCCAAGAGCTACTTGTTCCAAACCTATCCACACTTCATCTGTTGACGGCTCTCTTTCCATATCCCAAACCTCATCTGCTGGTAGCTCTCTATCTCTAGAATAACTTGTGGGCCAGTCATTAGCTTCTTGACTTCCATAATGCCACCAGGATATATGCCCATCAGGAGCTCTATATTTACTTAGTTCTTCTTTTAGGGCTTCTGCTTCTTGCTCTAACTCATCAAGTCCTAACTCGCTACCCAATGTTCTTAACCTTTCAAGATCAACCCGTTCTCGAACTGGTAAATCAACTACCATGTCCTCAAATCTTTCTCTTTGAGCTTTTAAGGCTTTTCTTGCTTGCACGTATTTATCAACAAGACCTCGAAGAGCCCGTGGTTTTTCAACAGGCTGCATCAATACATCACTAACTTTCTGAGCGAATCCTTTTTCTCCTGTATAATGTAGAGCATTTATGTTAGCGCTAGTTGCCATCCTGACATTAACTAGTGAATCGTCAAAAAATATGATCTCTTCCGGAGAAACCCTTGCTCTAAAGTTACTACCACTAATAACCTCAACCCCAATACGTTTATCCTTCAAAACCTGCTCAAACGTTTCTGTGTCTTCGCCTTTAAGCATTCTAAGCTCATGGGAAGATATAAAATGTCTGCGGCTAAAAGAGATCCCTTCCCTCTCAAGTAGAGACAGCACAAGTTCCTTGTGGAGAGGATTATTATTAGAAAGTACATATACGGTGTAACCCTTGAGAATAAAAGTCTTAAATAAAGCAATGTTTTCTTCTATAGGGCCTTCGTACGCCTCGTTCCATACTTCAATAAACTCACTATATCTCAGACTTATTTCTACGCCTTCTCTTTTCAAGACATCTATCACCCTTTGAAAAAATTCTTCTGGTCCCATCCGACCTGATTCCAATAGATATCCAAGATAACCGCTTTGTCTATCGCTAAACAAACTATAGATGTAGTCGTCTATCTCTCCTTGCTCTGAAGCTTCTACCACTAGATTGGGGCAAAATTCTTTTAATTTTTCAACGCTTCTACGAAAATCTACTTTAAATAAAACCCCACCTACATCAAACATCGCCAGCTTTATATTTGAATCCTGCGCTTCTGGAATGAGTAAATCATATTGGCGTTGCTCCTCAACAATAAATGTTTCGATAAGCTGTGAAACAGTCAAATCAGCGGCCCGCTCCGATTGTTCTCTGAGTCCTTGAAGAGATTCTAAAACTACGGGAAGAGATCTAGCAATTATAGGATCTGTTTGTGCTTGCGCACTAAGCCGCCTTAAAATATCCTCGGAAAACTCTTGCCCCAAAAAATCTGGCCAAGCCACATAAGTCCAGAAGTCTGCCCAAAAAATTTCTTGGCCAATCTGATCTGCATAAGGTTCTAATTCTCCAAAAAGAACATCGATGCCTGCCGTAAAATCAGGATAGGCCGTATAGAGCCTTTCATATAATAATGAGAAAGCTTCTCTCTCCTCTAGGGGGGCCATACGTAACATTTGTTCAAAATATTCATGACGAAGGTCGTCACGAATACTCTCAGGATTTTTTGTCCGACTAGCTCTTAAAAGAATATGTCCGGGGGTAAAATAGACTAAATTAACCTGTTGAAATCCCTGATCTGGCTCTTCCATAAGTTGGTTGTGTAAAGACGGACTAACAGTTCCTAACTTTTCTAGAAAACGCTCATAGTCAGCCAGTGATAATGGCTGGGTGTTTTTATCAACATGAATTGCACGAAAATTAGACCCACCAAATGTATCTATCATGACATCAGATACTACATATATGTCCTGTGAAACCTGAACTCCAAAACAGCCTAAAGCCGAAGAAGAACCGCTATCGGTAAGTCTATAATGAGCTTTTTCACGTTTTTCAATCCATCCGTTTGCCCTTGCTTTAGTTAAGTCACTATAGGCTGTGCTTTGCGGCAATCTTCTTCCGGGGTTAGCTATTTCCCAATCTTTAATATATTGTGCAATGGTAAAAGGGGTGTTTCCATAATGGGTCGCTACAAAATCCCTCATATATTCTGGACTTTTCCCAGGGATTTCTGTAAATTTTCCGTTTTCATCCCTGCCTTGCGCATCAACATCTGGAGACTTGATTTCCTTTTGTAGGGCGGCCATCTCGGTTATTCCACCTCGTCCTTCTGTAACAATAAATCTATCTGCCAAAGAAAGGACTTCTCCTTTTGTCTCAGGAACATATGTTAAGATAGCACCCGTACCAACAACCATAACGGCCGTGGGCTCCTTGTACCTTCCTGTAAGAGCCAGGGCGCTTGCCTTTGTATCCCACAATATTCCTGTTATTGTCTCTGTGGTATCCTTCTTACCCAATACCTCTTGCAAAAGACCATCGTCCAATCCATCAATGCCTACGGTGAGCATAAGTATATTAGAAGAAAAATTATTATATTCGTTTAGTCGCGGGTTCGCATATAATTCCCGCAACCTGTCTTCAGTAAATTCCCGAGTTCTCTGTATACGACGATCATAGAAAAACTCTCGAGCTCGCACAGGCAAACGGGCTACAATTATATCTAATAGCCTTGTAGTTACCCACCAACGCCTTGCAACTGGATGCACTGCATTCTCAGGAACAGGAACGCTCTCAAGAACATTTATCATAACTACCTTACCTGTATCTACATCTACTTCTACCACGGCTGGTTTCCACATAGTTTTACCGAAATCTGCAACCAAAAAACTTACCCTACCGCCTTCTGGAAATAATTCTCGAAGTTTCGATATGTCAACAGAACGAGCCAGGCCAACTAGATTAAGCCATCTACCCCATTCAGAAAGTTCAACTTCTACATCAAGGTTGTGCTTGTTTAGAATCTGTTCTGAAACAGCTGTTGCCTCATGCCCAAATTCGCCTGAGAGTACGCCGCCGCCTAAGACAACATGCTGAACATCTTTCCATATATCTTGTTCGGCGGCGCTCTCCATACCCTTCATTGCTCCTGCCAGTTTTCTGTCTCCTAAAATTACACCAGCAATAGCATGCCCCAAATTTTCTCCAACTCTCTGGGCAATATCTTCTGCTGTTCGCCTTGCCACAAGGTTTTTTCCTGCAAGGGCTAAGGAAAGAACCTGGACACCTGTTGCCCTGTCAACCTCATCAATGTAAGGTGATAAATGCCTCTTTTTCCGATTTATCATTCTTTGTATAATTCGAGCGTTCAATTTTCTTCTTATTACTATTGCATGAATTTCTTCATCCAGAAGCGACCTGTCAACATCATCTACTCCAGCTGCCGCAGGGACAAAAGTCATCCCTCTTCTGATGGAATTTATCACAGTTTCTTTGACTCTATAAATATTGCTGAATTCCTCTCCAAACAGGCTTCCGCGCGCGTCAATAATCTCGTATGCCTCTTTCAAGAATGCTCTAAGATTAGTGTCCTGGATATCCTCTAGAATTACACCCATTAGCCTGTATTCAAACGCAATAGCCCAGATGTCATTGGCAAGAATTTCATCTCTATAACTTTTATCAGATTGGGGAAGGGCAAAATAGAGCTCTACGAGATGATTTAAGGCTAATTCTTTCATGGAGCGATATCTAGAAGAATGGCCCGCTTTTATTACCTGGAGCAAAGCCTCTATTGTTTCATGTATAATTGTCTGAAGGGCCTCTGTTCTTTCTAGGATGCTTTCAGAGTTATATTTATTATACAGCTCCTCATTTAAAAGAATCTTCCCGCCTTCTAATAAAAGAGCCCTCCTTGTCTCGCCGTAGAATGATAGATCTTCTGTAGTGTCTGACTTAACCACCTGACCTAGCATCTGCCTTAACTGATAGGATAATGCCTGTTTTAACCTATTTGTACCTTCGTTTGAATTAGATAAAAGAGGGGTTCGTAGGTGGATCCTATCAGATATGTCTATGCCATAAGATGTAGATGTAACAAAGAATGTTACAGCTACAACTAATGATATAATTTTAATACTGAAGAGTTTTTTAAAGTTTATCATAATGTAGGCAAAAAAATAGCCTTTCTCGGCAACTTAGTTAGTCCAATACAGCATATACGCTATGTCTTCTATCTTTCTGCTATATATAAGAGTTTTTTAAAGTTTAACTTAATATAGGCAAAAAAATAGCCCTTATTACTGGCCTGGTTAATCATATAAAGTACATACGCTATGCCTTGAATCTTGCTGCTATATATCTTATATATAGTATACCATGGAAAACGCTATCTTTCAAATAAACCTCTGGCGCTATTTTGGCGCCTTTTACGCCAAAAACCCGCGTTTCTAACCTGCTATATCTTCTGCCGCGGGACACAGAGATCATGTTAGAAAACTTATTATTGCGCTCAGGAGTTAATATAAAAATCGTTTATAAGCCTTGATGTCTCTTCCTTGGTGTTTATGCGCGCCACTTTAGTCCTTAAAGGCTTTACCCCTCTAAAGTGACGCGTGTACCATATAAAGAATTTTCTAAAATTCACAACTCCTCTCTTCTCCCCGTAAAAATCCAAGCACAGCTCAAAATGAAGCTTCATAGTTTTTGCTATTTCTTTTATGGCAGGCCTTTTTAATATCCTGCCGGTTCTTAAAAATTCTTCTATTTCTTTAAATATCCACGGATTGCCTAGCGCGCCGCGGGCTACTGTTACAGCATCGCAACCTGTCTCATCTATCATTTTCCTGGCTGATTCAGCATTTAAAATGTCCCCGCTCGCTATGACAGGAATATCAAGGGATTTCTTTACCGCTGTTATTGCTTCATAGTTGACCTTACCGCTGTAGCCTTGCTCCCTTGTCCTGCCATGGATAAATAAAGCGCCTATCCCCGCATCCTGGGCGTATAGGGCAATATCCCTGGCGTGGGAAAAATCATTCCACCCAAGACGGATCTTTACAGTAACAGGGCAATTTGAATTTTTAACTATCAGTTTCAATAAACTGTTTAACGTTTTAGGCGTTTTAAGCAATGCCGCGCCTTCCCCTCTGCCGGTAATTTTTTTCTGAGGACACGCCGCGTTGAAATCAAGTATGTCCATCCTGTAATCCTGAAGCTTTTCGACAGCTCTTAAAATAAATTGCTCTTTCCTCCCTAGGATTTGGACCCCTAAAGGCCTGTCTTTTTCGGACGTCCTCATCATTTCCTGGGTTTTTCTGTTTGAATAGCTCAAGGTGCGGCAGTTTATCATCTCAAGAAAACAAAACCTGCATCCGAACCCGCGGTTGAGCATCCTGAAAGGAAAAGAACTGACCCCTGCCATAGGAGAAAGGAGTGTCTTATGCTTGAGGAGAAGGGTTATTCTTTCTTCCGCCATAAAAATACTTTATCATTTAACCTTACAAGAAAAGGCAGCTTTACGCCGACCTGTTCGCCTCTAAGAGCTCTTTTTCGAGGTTTATGCTGATACTGGATCTGGGTAACGGGGGTTTGTCGGGCGGGTGTGGTTTTGCCTATAAACATTATAGTATCGCCTACTTTTAAAGGATGGTCAAAAATCTTTATTTGGGCAACGCTTATCTTCTTAAAAAACTTTGTCACTTCCCCTACAAAAACTTTCTCGTGAGTATGCTCTATGCCCCTGCTTATTTTACCTGGAGAATCCCCGAACAGCAATCCTTCGGAAAACCCCCGGTTATAAACCGTTTTTAGCTCTTTTTTGAGATCCCTTTTTAAGGATGCAGACAAGCTGCCCTCTGAAACAGCGTCTATTGCCCTCCGGTAAACAGACGTCACTACCCTTACATACTCCGCTGACTTTTTTCTCCCCTCGATCTTAAAAGCATGCGCGCCTGAAGCAACGAGATCGTCAAGAAAGTCAATGGCGCATAAATCCTTCGGACTTAATATATAGTCTTTCCCTAACCGGTAAGAAACCTTTTCTTCTACATCAGAAATATAATATTCTCTCCGGCATGGCTGCAGACACTGGCCTCTGTTTGCCGATTTGCCGAACGAATATTCGGATAAAAAACACCTGCCGGAAATGCTTACGCACATCGCCCCGTGAATAAATGTTTCTATTTCACACCGAAGACGCCTTTTTGCAATATAATCTGTGATTCTTTTTATATCTTCCAAAGAACATTCCCTGGCAAGCACGATTCTTTTGGCGCCCAGCTCAGAAAAAAATAAAACAGCTTCTTTGTTGGAGACACTGGCTTGTGTCGAAAGATGGATCTTCAAGCCGAGTTTACTCGCAATAGAAAAAACAGCCATATCCCATAAAATCACCGCGTCTACGCCGGCTTTTTTCGCGACACGAAGGATACTCTCGACCTTGGCAAGTTCCTTATCCAGGACTATTACGTTAAGCGCCAAATAACCTTTTTTATTGTTGTCGCGCAAGAATCTCATTATTTTGGGCAATTCCATTATGTCAAAGTTAGGGGCCAGGTTCCTCATGTTGAGTATTTTTACTCCAAAATAAACGCTATCCGCGCCATTTTCTACCGCGGCGACGAGAGAAGGCCAGTCACCTGCAGGAGATACAAGTTCGGGTTTTATGATCTTTTTATCCATGATAATCCCTGATCATTCTGGGGAGGGAGATTGACGCAATTTTTTCTTTTCGGAGCGCATTTTTTTATACCTGAGGACCTTTTCTTTAGCCCTACGAGAGCGCTTTCGCTTCTGACGCCTTATCTTTTCTATTTCTTTCTCTTTTGCCGCTCTTTTACCCAGAATAAGGGCTTCGATTTTACTGACAAGGATTCTTCTGGCAAGAAACCGGTTCAATGCCTGAGAGCGTTCTCTCTGGCACTTGACCTCTATGCCTGCAGGTTTATATTTGAGGTAAACACACGTGGAAGACTTGTTGACCTTCTGTCCGCCCTTCTTGCTCGAGCGTATGAATTTCTCTTCCAAGTCTGTTTCTTTTATTCCCAATGAGGCCATCTTTAGGTTTAAGGCCTCCTCTTTGTCTATCCTTACGTTAAATCTCATATCAATCCCCGCAACCCTACTTAACCATTAATAAAACAAAGCATAACAATATCAATATAATAACAATGGATGATATTATTCTTGGCGTGGAGTACTTTAACTTGCCCATAAAGCCTATAGTACGCCTTAGGCTTTCTCCGCAGTATAGACACAGTAAGGCCTCATCATCATAAATGGGTTTGTTGCAATTGGGGCAGATATATTCGGACATCTATCCAAACCGATTCTTTGTTTTGAGGCGGGTTTATCTTTCTTATTCCTGCTTATCTTTCAAAACAGCCCTGGCTTCATCTAAAAGCACATATGGGTCATCAGATTGGATTACTTTTACGCCTATATGCTTAGATATTTTTTCTGATACAAAATGATCGAGGTTGTCGCTTTCTTGAGTATACAATACAACGGCCATATCCATGGTCTTTGGCATCTGTTTCAGTTTAACAGCCACTAAGTCACCGCTTAAATCCGACAACCCCAGTTTAATGACCAGCAAGTCCGGCACGTCAGCTAATACTTTTTCAACGGCATTCATCCCGCTATTTGAAGAATTTACTACGTATCCCGCGTTCAGAAACGCAACGGCGAGTTTATTGAAGGTGTCTTTGTTGTCTTCGGCTATCAAAACCTTCTTGGGAGCGCCTGCGAGTTTTGATTTCCGCCTTACAGCGCCTTCATACCTTTTGGCTATTATGATTTCGATCTCTTTGCTGAGTTCATCAGTTTCGAACGGCTTCTCCATAAAGCCATCTGCGTCCATCTGCTTAAAAAGATCTTTCAATTCTCCGCGGGCGGTTAGAACCAAAACTGGAAAGCGCGGTTTCTTGTCCTGGCCGCATATTCTACCATAAAACTCTATGCCGTCCATTTTAGGCATATTGATATCCAATACGATAAGGTGCGGTTTTGATTCATTGGCGATTTGTAAGCCGGATTCCCCATCATAAGCCGTCAATACATTGTAAGTTTGCTCAAACCGCAATTTAAGCATTTTTACAATATCTTCTTCGTCATCTATTATAAGAATGGTCTTTTTCTCTTCCATAAAAACTCCTTCTGGGCTCCCTATGAAGATCCCGCGTAGGATTTCTGCCTTTTCGCATCCTTGTCCATATTTAAAAGAAAAATAAAGCCAACTACTATAAATAAAATCAAACTCAAAAAAGCTATTCGGTATCTAACTGCTCCTAAAGGAGAAAGGCCTAAAAGAACTAACCCCCAAAACACAGGTCCGATTATTCCGGCAGCGTAACCCGCCAGGTTAAACAATCCGAAAAACTCGCCTATATTTTCTCGGGGAACAAGCTTTACCAGTAACGCTCGGCAAATCACCCAGGTAGAGCCTAAACTTACTCCTACCACCGCGCCGATCAACCAATGAAAAGGAGGCTTAAGAAGGCTCCCTCCCAAAAGGCAGATCGCCCAAAGAAAAAATATCCCTATCAGAGAGCGTCTATAACCTATTATATCACCTATAAAACCCGAAAAGATACTACCCAGTATAGCAAAAAGAGTGGAAAAGGCTATAAGATCTATGATCTGGGCCTCTGTTAATCCAAAGACCTTGCTGGCATAAATAGACATAAAAAGTATGATCGTGTTGACTACGCATAGCCCAAAAAAAGCTGCCTTTAGGAAATTTCTGACTTTCCCGAATTTATAACTGTCAAAAATAGTCTCTTTTAATCTCCTAAAGGCCTCCCTCAACCCTTGCCTCTTCAAGAAAGTGCTCATCGCTGGCGTTTCTTTAGACGGCTTTTCTTTTATGAAAATCATACAGGGCAGGGAAAAAATTAAAAATAAAACTCCTGTAAGAAAAAAAGTCGACTGATAGCCGAACTGCAATACTACTGGCTTAGTAAGATACAATGCTAGAAGCGCGCCGCAATAACCAAACATCCTTCCCAATCCTGAAACAAAACCAATCCTATCCCGAGGGGCTATATCTACCATAAGGGCATTGTAAAAGACTACTGCCCCCTGACAGCCAAAATTCGCTATTGCAAAAAACATCAAAGCCGAAAAGACGCCGCGACATAACCCTAATGCCATAGTGCATATGATGGAAAGAAGGGTAAAATAAATCAGAAACTCTTTACGCCTACCCCGCATGTCAGAAACCGTCCCGAGAACAGGCGCGCAAACAGCGACAAAAAGCATAGAGACTCCAAAAGACAAACTATAGAAAATTTCGGGAGATCCTTTCTTGATGGTAAGCCAGCGGGGAAAATATAAAGATACTACATTTAGAGCAAAAAATTGATTAGCCAGGTCATATAAAGCCCAAGATAAAATTAAAAAGTTGCTCTTTGCCCTATTCATTAGGATTCGATTTTACCTGTAACGTCTTTATCTTCTTCAATATTTCGTTAAGCCGCCATTCTAAAGACGTCAAAATCCACAATTGAAAATGGGTTATTTTATTCTGGTTGACTATAAGATAAATGATCTTTGCGGACAGGGCAGCGATAGCCACTTCCAGCATAGCCAGCCTCAAAGTGCCGCTACTTACAAGAGACGTGGCCAGACAGAACACAATCGCGACAATAAAAAGAATATTAAAAAACTTGGGGTTAAATTTTGGCACCCCTCCTATCCTGCCGACTATAGCCCTGATCCTTTCCTTTTCCTCCTTAAAATTTTCGAACTCTTGCTTTAAATCGTCTAACTCCTCTTCGATCTTCGCCCTTTCATCTTTCATAATGCCTCCTTGTGTGTAATAATTTTAACACCTCTCAACACACAAATATCTTTAAATCCTGGTTTCCGTGATTCCTCTGATATGCCGGAACTGGTCGGCAATCTAATATCGAGTTAATTCGGAAATTTTCTTTTCAAGCAGGTTTTTGTGCTTCTCTTCCTCCACAACAAGAAAGGTAAATGTATCTTTTGCTGCCGGGTATTTTACAGAAAAATCTCGGTACATCTCTATTGCTTGTTTTTCCTGGGATAGCGCTAATTTCAATGCTTCTACCGGACCCATACAACCTCCCTCTGCTCTAAACTAATTATTAACCCTCTTTTATCATTACAAGAAACATCTTGAAACGCTTTGTTGCTTTTAAAGAATGCGGTTTATTGGCCGGCATAATAATCATGTTGCCTGCCTTCACCAAATTGGGTTTACCGCCTATAACAATCTCTGCCTCGCCGTCAAAAATATAAACTAAAGCGTCGAAGGGAGCGGTGTGCTCACTTAGCCCCTGCCCTTGATCAAAAGAAAACAACGTCACTGTTCCTGTATCTTTCTTTATTACCTGCTTACTCACTACTGAACCATCCTGATAATCCACTAAATCAATCAATCCAAGGGCCTGACCTATGATTTTATCCATCATCTCTCCTTATCGACTCCCCTCCCGCAAGGCCCTTTTTAGCACCTTACCTGTAGCAGTCCTGGGGAAGTTTTGCGTGAATTCTACAAATTTAGGTATTTTATATAAAGCCAGGTGTTTTCTTAGATATTCGATCACTTCTTTTTGGCTTAAAGCCTCGTTTTCCTTTAAAATAATATATGCCTTTGGCACTTCACCTTTAAACCTATCATCTACGCCCACCACGCTGGCTTCTTTGATCCCCGGGTGCCTCAACAAGAGTTTTTCTATCTCCGCAGGGTAGACATTAAGGCCGCGCACATTGATCATGTCCTTTTTTCTATCTACAATATAGATATACCCATCCCTGTCGATCCTGGCTATATCGCCGGTATGAAGCCATTCATTTTTTATGGTCTCCTTTGTCGCGGAGTCATTATTAAAATAACCTTTCATTACATTGTTTCCTTTTACCAAAAGCTCCCCTGTTTTATCGCGCGGCAAATCCTCTCCCTTGTCATTCACCACCCTTACATCCACCCCTTTAATAGCCATGCCGACTGAGCCCGGCTTCCTTTCCCCGCGTATTGGGTTTAAAGATACTACGGGGGAAGTTTCTGTTAATCCATAGCCCTCTAAAAGCGGGACTCTAAACTTATCTTCAGAGGCCTTTAAGACCTCGACAGATAATGCGGCTGCCCCTGATATGCATATCCTGAGAGGGTCTATGAGCCTGAGGACTCTTGAGGTAAATATAGACGGTATATGCATGTGGGCAAGCACATTAAATATCGAAGGTATACCGACAAACACGGTCACCTTTTTCTTTATCACATTCCTTACGACCCTCCTGAAAGGCCTTATGTGTTCGATTATGGTGATAGCGGCTCCTACTGATAGCGGTAAAAGTATACACACAGTAAACGCAAAAGAGTGGAACATGGGTAAAACGCAAATAAAATTATCTTTATCCGAGGCCTTTATGGCAGGGGCGCAGCTCCTGACATTCGAGAGGAAATTTCTATGTGTGAGCATCGCCCCTTTAGGATTGCCGGTCGTGCCGGATGTATAAAGTATGGATGTGACATCATCCGGCTCTATCAAAAGGCCCTCTTTTTTTAAAAGGCTCCGCTCTATTATTTCGTAAAAGTTAAAACTATCCGGCATCAAGCCGTCGGTTATGATTGTGTGTTTCAATCCCAGGGGTCTTCCCTTAGCCAGATTTATGATATCTAAAAACGCGATCGAAGTTATAATGAGCTCCGCGCCGGAATCATTTAAAATAAATCCGAGCTCTTCCTCCTTTAGCATATTATTTACAGGCACGCAAATCGCCCCTATATTAATAACTGCAAAATAACTGATTATAAATTCTGGGGAATTTTGTAATAATACCGCGACCCTGCCTCTCTTTTTAAGCCCCAGGTTCTTGAGCCCCTGAGCAAGCCTTAAAGACATCCGGTAAAGGCCCTGGTAGCTGATTTTTTTATCTGAAAAAAATAGAGCGGTTTTATCAGAAAATCTTTCCGCGCTTTTTTCCAACAATAAAGCTAGATTTTCAGCTGGCTTACCTTTCATGACCTTATAATGAAATCAAGATTTTACCGCCGTTACAATCATTCTCGAGCTCAGAAAACCGTAATCTTTTCTCTTTTCATGCAACGCAACATCTGTTTTTACGGCAGGGGCCTTAAATCCTACGTCGCGCAAAAAGTTCGATATCCTGCTTTTACTGTATAACCGTTCGCAATAATAGCCATCCCTTACCAAACCTTTCTTTTTTGATATAACTATCTCTCTGGCCTTGATAATATCCCTGGATATCTCTCTTTTTCTGCAAACGATCACGTCTTTAGTGGCCTCGTGCCAGGAAAAAGGCTTGAGATCGTTCTTTACATAGCTAGGATTTGTAAGGTCCAATAGCAGCCTGCCCCCTGTTTTTAGCAATCTGTGGGTTTCTTTTAAAATGCGCAGATTCTGGCTTTCTTCAGAAAAGTAACCAAAGGAGTTGGCCATTATAAATATAACAGAGTAATCGCCGTTTCTGAGGTCATTAAACCGCGCATCGCAACATCTGAATTTTATTCTGTGGCCTGATTTCCTTGCCATTCTTTTGCCTAATTTAATCAGATAATCTGAATGGTCCAGGACTGTCAGGTCGCGATAGCCCCTCCTTGCTAATTCTAAAGAATGCCTTCCGTGCCCTCCACAGAGGTCAAGGATCCTGTCAGTCTTATTCAAACCCAAAGTGTCTTCTAAAAGATCCACCTCTCTCTGAGTCAAGCGCTTGTCACAGACACTCCTGGCATCAGTAATAAGATAAATCTCGTTAAAAAAATCTTTCCACCACTCTTTTTTTGTTCCCATTTCTATTTACCCTTAAGCACCTTGAAAGCCAAAAAGGCCATCAGCGGCAATCAAAGCAGGCCTGCCCTGCCATGGCGCCAGCTGAGCGATCTCTTCTTCTTCCGAGCTTATCTGAACAAACTTGGTAAGATGTCCTTCTAACCACAAACTCTCTAACACTAATGCATCCTGCCACAGATTCTGAGCATACTCTTTTAATTGCTCGACATGCGCCTCAGTAATAATCCTTGGCCTTAAAGTGTTCATGAGAGGGCCCAATAAATAGACATTGCCCATCTCTATGGATTTTTTATCAAGGTCTTGTTGCAGCCCCCAAATAAAATCAAAGCCCAGGCTCAGGATCGCGTTATTGACTGTTTTAATTGCGTCCTTGACCGAGATATCGGAACGTAAAATCGCGGTGCTCTGGACCCCTCCTCCCGAACCTACATTGGTCGGTATACCGCCAAACCTGGTCACAAAACCAATAAGACCCGCATCGGTTACAAAGCAACGAAAATCAGTCTGCCATTTTTTTATGAATAGACTCTTCTTCTCCTTGTTGATCCATGGAAACTCTTCGGTCCATATATCTAACGGTATAAGCGGCTGCACAATATAGTCACCCGAATCCAGGGCCTTTTTTATACCGCCTTCCCTGTCAGGGTCTTTATGGCCGATTATAATACCCTTTCCGGAATAGCCATGGATCGGTTTTAATATAATATTATTCCAGTTTCTCTCGACCCATTTTATTAAATCCGGTACGTTCTCTCCGTTAGGCCCTATAGTAGCGCGCGGATAAAATTGTCTGGTCCACGGGGTTCTTTTTACGGTAGTATCTGACAATCTATCCTTGTACCCTGAAGTCACAGCTTCAAAGACCCCTTTTGCGCCTATAGGTTCCATGCCCCTGGGATTTGTGACGAGACCTTGTTTTATGGCGCTTAAAAGCGCGTCGAGATTATGGGTTTTCTTTGTTTTTAAAATCACATTATTGTTGAAATCCAAAAAAATGGCCGTGACCTTTTTGTCCTGCGCGTAGATGTTTCCATTTTTTAATTCAAGTCTGGCGGGATCTATCAAGGCCGCCTTGACATCTAAAACACTGTTCAGGTATTTGACAATCCTGATGTTTTCGCCTACTTTATCAAGGGTATCTTCTTCGGCAATTAACGCTATAAATGGCTCCTCTCCAGGAAAATTCCTCTCGTGCGCTCTTAAAAGAAGGTCGGCGAAATTAGGGACGGGGTTCAGGATAGGCTCGTCAAAATCCAACTCCACGTCTATCTTGCTAGCCTTTTTTATTGCATCCCACGCTAAGCTTCCTATTTCCTGAGCCATTTTTTGATAATCCCATCCGCCGGGGCTACCCATGTTCCACTCGGAGTGATATCCTAAGAATGATCCTTGCATAACTCTTTCTCCATTCTCTGCTCGATCAGGTCAAAAGGTATTTGGCCGCCCTGCAAAAGAAAGTCGTGAAATCCTCTCAGTCCTAATCTCGACGAAAACTTCTCTTTCAATTTGTCAATCTCAAATTTACCAATAGTATAACATAATTGATATCCGGGCGAAAGCGCGTAGTGCCTGAACATGAACCTTGCTATCTTCGGCGCATAGCCTAGACCTTTAAGAAGATTTTCAGCGTCTTCAAATTTCAAGCTATTGATCCTTATGCCAACATCTAACATTGCCCGGACTGTCCGCCAGGCCTGGCGCTTGAGGCCTAACATCTTGTGTAAAGGATCCTTTATATATCCCAGATGGCTTATAAGGCTCTCTGCATAAGAAGCCCAACCTTCATAAAATAAAGGCGATTCGATCTGCTGTCTTATGGGGTTAGTCATTTTTCTCCTTATTGAATCCAGCAAGTGATGGCCAGGATAGGTCTCATGGGCGCTTACAAAGATATATTCATTATGCAAATCTCTATTTTCTCTGACATCGCCTGATATGTAAAAATACGCCGGCTCTTTCATATCATTTGTTACTGGAGAATTGTAAGAGGCAGAGGCGCGGATCGGTTCCATAAATTGAGGCGTAAACCTGACCTTTATATCCTGTGTCTTTTTGATATTAAACACATCATTTTTAGTAAAAAAATCCTTCAATCTTCTTATCTCGCACGAATAAAGCCTTAAAAATTCGTCTGGTTTCTTTATGTCCATTTTATAACTGGACAAGATCTCCTGCCAGCTCTTTTTCGAGTCGACCTTTTTGGCGATTCTCTCGAGCTCCTTTAAGGTCCTGGCATATTCCAGAGAGGCGATTTCAAATATTTCCTCAAGCGTTCTATTGTATGAAAAAGAATCCTTCAATATGCTTTCAATAATCCTTCTGTCTCGCATAAAAACCGCGCTTGAAGGCCTTTTTTTTAGGAATCTTTTAAAATCCTCCAGGGATTTCAGTGTCATTTTAACTAAGCTATGTACTTTAGGGGAGAACGCTGTGGCCTTAAAATAATTGATAGATGCTTCGACCACCTCTATGGAAACGTCTAGATATGCGCGCGGAATCTTTTTTAGATTGTTCTTTGCCTCATTTAGCAAGCGCGGGGTTTGGGAAATCCTGTCTCGAAGGCAATCATCAATATCAGCCCTAAGCGAAAAGGACTTCTTTAGGAGCTGATCTATTCCCAATAGGGCTATTTTTAAATAAAGACTGGGGTCCACTTGCCAGATTTTAATCTGGCCAAACTCTCTTAAAAAAGTATCCATACTCTGACTTAAAAGCCTCAGGTCTATCTGGGCCTCAAGGCCCATATCCTCGGAATCAAGCTTTTCTAATGAACTTTTAAGTTTTTTTACGTATGCGACATCTTGTTTTATCTTTTCTTCATCCAAGCTATCTAAATGATTCAAAAATCTGGCAGCCTCTTTAGCCCTGGGGAAAAAGTAAAATTCATCGCTAAGGCACATTACAGGATAATTTTTCGCCAGATAACCAAAATAGTCTTTGGATATTTTCATTCTACTATGCGCCCTCTACCGCATCAGTCTATTAAAAAACTGCGCCAAAATCCCTGCTATAGGAGGTAAAACCAATACGCTTATAAGCCGAATAAAAGTGAATCTCCAACCAAGCATGCCTACTTCCATGGGCAACCTGCACACTGCCCACAATGACCAGCCTGTTATATACGCCACCATTGTTCCCATGCCTGCCCCAGACCTTAATAGCCCTGCGGCAATAGGCATGCTTACATAAGGCCCGCCTGGGGTAAAAGCGCCTGCCACTGTGCCGATTAATATCCCTCTTATGCCGGACTCTTCCCCTATCCATTTGGATATTATCTCGTACGACACAAGCACGCGTACCATGCCGGCTACTATAAGCGCAAAAATAAGTAAAGGCAGTATCTGCGCGGTCATGCTTATAGCCTCTTTAATACCGGTTATATGCTGTCCTTTGTGGTAACCTATTAAAAGCATAATCCCTGCCATGAGCCCCATGATTATTGTAGGTATCAGCATCTTAAGATCTCCTGTTCTCTTGCCAGAGGCTGGTTGTTTAGAAGCAAGGTTTTTCATTTCAATATATCCAGCATCTTTTTGTGGATCGCTCCATTGGAGGCGACAATGTAGGCTTTATTGAAGGGGTTAACTTTTTTGCCGTTTTTATCTGTTACTTTCCCTCCAGCCTCTTCGATGATCAGCTTGCCCGCAGCAAAATCCCACGGGCTTAGCTCGAATTCCCAGAAGCCTGCTGCGCGACCAGAAGCAATATAGCATAAATCAAGCGCTGCCGCTCCGAATCTTCGAATCCCCAAAATGTGTCTAAATAAAAATTTCTTTATCTTATCAAGCGCATCAACCATTACATCTCCCCGGTCGTAATAAAATCCGGTTATAAGGAGTGCTCTTTTAAAACCTCCCACAGAGTTTACCTTTATGGGTTTTTTGTTTAAAAAAGCGCCTTTTCCCTTTTCTGCCTGAAAGATCTCTCTCCTTACCGCATCATACACAACCCCTGCTATTATTTCTTGCCTTTTTATCAGGGCGATTGATACGCAGAATACAGGGATGCCGCAGAAAAAGTTATTTGTGCCGTCCAAGGGGTCTATAACCCATGTAAACTCAGAATCCTTTTTGCTGTATTTTTGTTCTTCAGCCAGAAAATTATGCTCAGGAAAATGTCTTTTTATTAAGGATACAATTTTTCTCTCTGCCTCGATATCTGTATTAGTCACGAGGTCGTAGGATGAGGATTTTGTCACTGCGCCTCTTTTTTTACCAAAATATTTTCTGTGGATTTTCCCAGCTTCTTTTGCTGCCTTTATGGCAATGTCTATATGCTTCATAGGTATCGCAGGGGGAGCCTGTGAGGATATACGCCGTTGCTGTTTTTTGTACTTATGCAGAATAAATAAGCAAGGTTCCGATAGTTATAGTCAGAAGGCCTACGAGGCGCAGAACCAAAGAGGATCTCTTGTCCCACCAGTTAAGCCTGGTTTTCATCTTTTCTAATCCAAACATTAAGATAACAACGCCTTTTGCAAGAGATAAAACCCCCATGGTAAGCACGACCCCTACCACCCTGCACCTTGAAGCAGCTAACAAAAAGATAACGCCGAATAAAATGTTTAAAATGGCTCCGATATAGAGCCTTTTCCCTTGCTTCCAAAATGCTATAAACCGCTTCGTTGTCTCTGGACTTAATGCGTAGACAATGCCCATGCTTGTCATAAATATACCTATAAACTTAACCACCGCAAGCATACACCCCTCCTCTACTATTTTAGCTAATCCACCATCTTTTCCTAATTAGCTTAGGCCTGATTACATTCAAATAAAAACCCTCACCAGAACTACAAGGTGAAGGTCTTGTTTTTTAGAAGCCTATCTCAATTCGTTTAATGTTCTCATCCGACTCGGCACCAGATACTCCAACGCGTCTCTATATGTTTACGCGCGAACTGGAGGGGGAGGGGTTTATTTTCACTTTCCCCTTTTGCGCACAGAAATCTTACCGAGATCTACACTTTTAACATTCTCTCCGTCGGCCCTTAGGTTCACCGTCTTTCCTCTGTATTCGTCGAGTTTCAAATCAAAATCTTGCATAGTCATTTTAAAATCATTGATGTCTCCCTTTAGCCCCTCGACTGCCATCCTGAGCCTATCGACCTTTAAGTCATCTATCGCGTTTCTAAGCCCTGATAAAGTGGCGCCGTACCCTTTTTTCCATCCCTGAAGATCTTCTTTTATCTTCTCTATCTTAGATAAGGCATTTTCTCTCTCCATCTTGCCTTTATCCAGGGCAGAATAAAGCTCGTCTAGATTACTTTCTATGCCTCCAAACTTATCCATGGTAAGCTGTACCTGTTTATCAAAATATACTGCCTTCTCTTTATATTGCCTGTAAACAAAAAACCCTGCGGCATAACCAGCGGCAATTGAAGCCAATACAACAACTATTAATAATGTGATTATTATTTTTGCGCTTTTCATTACATCTATTATCCCCTAACTTGACAAATCAGTCAACGACTAAAGTTATGCGCAGCAGGCGAATAATCCGCCGTGGCGGATGGATCAATTTCATGTGTCAAGTTAGCGCGAGGTATAAGGCCAAATCAATCCTTCTCAGACTTTGTCTCTTTAAACCCTGCGCCTCTAAGGTATTCTTTGAAAAGCATTGCAATGGTCTTGTCCGGAATCCGGCCTATTATTCTGTATATCTTTTTCTTATCCACTGATTCTACATTCCTGACCATCTGTTCTTTGCTCATATGCGGTGTAATTTTATAAGCGCTCTTCAGGTCCGGAGGCAAGTCCTTTATTAACTCATAAAACCCAGAGTATCTCTCTCTAAAATCTTCCTCGCTTATTCCGTCCAATTTATTGACAATCTTTTTCTTCGCCCTTTTAATATTTGTTGTCGCTACAGCTATTTTGACCACACCCTTAATCATTGTGCCGGTTACCTTCTGTCCTATGCCGGCCTCAGCCGAAAGAGGACTATAAAAGAATAGGCTCATTGCCAATAATAAAATCAGCTCGTTTCTCTGCTTCATTTACTCTTCCTTATAGTTTTCACTAAGAGGACCAGATGGCCCCTTATAATTCTCCAGAAAATGCCTGATTTTCTCCTGAAGATTTAATTTATTTACGTCTATATCTGTTTCATCGGACGCTGCTGTGGCGGCCTTCATGTCCATTAAAACCTTCTTTACGCCCTCTATCTCTTTTCCGCTCAACCCCAGATTATAAGGGGAATCGGTTTTATTAAAAATGGGTTTTTTAAAGATATCTCTGGGAATATCTCTTACATAATTTAAAAAAACATCCCAATCCAACACGTACCTTATAGACGTATGCCTAACGCCCTTTCTTGCCTCTATCACCTTATAGACTAAAAAGGCCTTGCTCTTAAAAAAAAGAAATAAAAACAAGGCGAGGATCAAGAATATCGGGAAAATAATCTTTTTCATGGGTTGTTTCTGCCTCTCCCCTAGCAGAACACCCGCGCTAACTTGACACATGAAATTGATCCATCCGCCAGAGGCGGATTATCTGCCTGCGACGGACAACTTTTGTCATTGAGGGTTTATCAAGTTAGCGCGGGAGGGGTGATGCCCTGCGTCTTGATCGCCTTAACATAAGCGCACTGGCTGCGTCCCCACCAAGTCTTGTGGAGCATATTGCGTATAGGCACGCACAATATCGGCTCTCCGCTAAGTGTTTTTGTCAGGCCAAAACGATTTTCGTATATATCGCACAGATATAACCCGTCAGGGTCTTTCTTTAAATGCTCACAAGGATCGTTGTCCTTTATCCCGCAGCAGGCCCCGCATCTCTTGCATATGCGTTCGTCTCCCAGCCATTTTCTATAGAGATTTTCTTTATATATTGCTTCGTCCATTTCTTATATCTTCCGTATTAAGCTATAATCGGCTATCTTTATTTCTATATTATTCATTGGCCTATCGCTGCGATAAGCTCTTTTATGCTTTGCCTGATGCGCAAAAAGTCTTTTGCTGCAAGCCACTCTTTTTTAAACACGCTTGCGCCAAAGGCGACCGCAGATGCGCCGCAAGAGAAAAATGATTGGATATTGCCAGGTGTAACTCCACCGCAGGCAAGGAGTTCTATTTTTTGAAAAGGGGCTTTTATTTCCTTAAAATAACTAGGGCCAAAAAACTTGGCCGGAAATACCTTCACCATGGTGGCGCCTGCGCGCCAGGCATCGTGTATTTCCTGGGGGGTTAATGCTCCCGGAAACACAGGGATATTATTCTTTACGCAACGCTCTACAACGTCTCGCACCAATGTTGGCAGGACAATGAAAGTCGCGCCGCTATCTAGGGCCGACTGTAAATCATCGGCTGTCAGCACAGTACCAGCGCCTATTATGAGACGGCCTTGCGCCACCTTCAGCATCCGTTGAATCAACTCCGATGCCTTAGGGGTGTTCATGGTGACCTCTATGGTCTTCAAGCCGGAAGAGATCACAGTTTCGACAAGCGGTTCAACTACATCTAGCTCTATCCCCCGCACTATGCCCATAAGAGGAAGCTGTTTGAGCTGATTTACGTCCATTGTGATTCTTAATCCAATCCTGTATTTATAAGGCTCTCGTAAAATTCCCTGTAATTTTCTTTCTTGTTGCTGTTACGCAAGGCCATGGCTGCCTTGGGGTGCTCGTTCATCATACCTGCTATGGCATAAGGAATAATATAACCCCACTCTATCTTGTTTCTTAAAGGTATAAATTCCTTGGATATTAAATCCAGGACCGGCCGGATGTCAAATTTAGGATTCTTTAAAAATCCGATCAATAACTCCAAGGGGCAATTCCCGGCAGCGCGACCTATCCCATATACTGTGCCGTCGACATAATTTGTGTCGTGAATAATGGCCTCTATGGTGTTGCCGAATGCGAGCTGCTGATGATTGTGGCCGTGAAATCCCACCTCTTTTGTCTTAAGGATCTTCTTGGCCAGTTTAATCAGATGCTCAACGCTTTCCTGGTATAGCGAGCCAAAGCTATCCACGATATAGACTTCATCGACCTTGCTCTCTTTTTCAATCTGATAAAGGGCTTCGTCAAGCTCAGGTCCCTGGTCCCGGGAAATAGCCATGATATTAATGGTTGTCTCATAGCCTTTTTCAGCAAAGTGATTTGTCATAAATATCGCCTTATCAATATCCTTTACGTATGAGGCGGTTCTTATCATGTCCACAGGGCTCTCGTTTACTGGTTTTACATCATCCAGGTCAACGCGCCCCACATCAACCATGACAGAGATTTTTGTCTTTGACTCTATCCCGTCAATTATACGCCGTATATCATCATCATCGCAGAATTTCCATGACCCGTATTCTTTAGAAGAAAACAGTTTTCTGGAATTCTTGTATCCCATCTCCATGTAGTCTACGCCTGATTTTGAAATCGCCTTGTATACTTCGCGAACGAATCTATGATCAAAATTATGATTATTTATTAGTCCGCCGTCACGAATAGTGCAGTCCAACACCTTGATCTTTTCCCTGAACATGCTCCCTCCCTCAATAGATCTCTTTAGTGTCTATATAAACGGAACTACAGTCTTACATAAAGGCTAATCCATGCAATTCGACGCTTCCTGAATCAATGGAAGAAGAGACTGTATCTCCTCTTTGGTCATTCTACCCAGCTTGGTAAACCTGAGCTCTCCCTCAGGGTTTCTGTTTTCTCTGGTGATCTGCAGCTTCTTGGCTCCTTTGTTATAAGAATACACGCTTACGGTTAATCGCCCTGCCTCGCTCTCCCACGACTTTGAAAACAAAGATTCATCCAGACTGCTGTCATACGGCATATCTACCCCCTTTGTTTAATTTGCTAAGGTGCCAACACGACCTTGAGAGATTCCTTTGCGTCTAAGGCAATACGAAAACCTTTTTGGATCTCTTTCAGCGGCAACTTGTGCGTTATTATGTCTTTGATGTTTATCTTTTTATTCTTAATCAACGTTAAGGCCTGCTCTAAATCCACAGGTCCTGCGCCATAAGATGATGTAACGGTTGTTTCATTTCTCCAGAAATCTACGGTTGGGATCTCAATATTTTTATCTGGTATTGCGAAGAACAATATTACGCCCTTCTTATCTATGCACTTGAATGCCTGTTCAACAGCCTGTAAAGCGCCTGTACAGATTATCACTTTGTCTACCTTAATATCAATGCCCTGACTCGCGTTCAGCACTTCGTCTGCCCCAAATTCCTTTGCCTTGCTCATTCTATATTTATTTATATCAGTCGCGATCACCTTTGCGCCTTTTAGCTTAGCCAATCGGATATTTAACAGTCCGGAGACACCGCTTCCCAGGACCAAGATAATCTGATCTTTATTGACATCGATTACCCTTTGCCCCCTTACGGCGCAAGCCAGAGGCTCGATCATGGTGGCCTCTTCACAGGAAATATCTTCTGGCAATACATAGGTGCCCTTATCAACGTTCATTTGCGGGACCTTAACAAATTCGCTATATCCTCCGGGTTCGTAGTTACCTTTATGCAACGTATCGCATGCAGTATGGTTACCTGACAAACAATATTTACACTCACCGCATGGGACATGGTGACTCACGAATACCCTCTGGCCTATCTTGTATCTTGGTGATTTAGACTCGGCTATTTCCCCGGCTATCTCGTGCCCTAAAACGCGAGGGGCTTTTTTAATCCTGTACCATTCCATGAGATCTGTGCCGCATATGCCAGAGGCCATAACCCTGACCAAGATCTCGCCTTTGTTTATCTTGGGCGCGGGCATCTCTTCTATCCTGATGTCTCTGTTATTATAATAACGCGCTACCTTCATTTTTCTTTTTTATAAACCTTAAAGGCATCATCTACAGATTTTCCTTCATGCACAATAGCCCTTGCTGCCTTTATCATCCCAACGGGATTATCCGACTGAAAGATATTCCTTCCCATGTCTACGCCGATCGCGCCTCCATCAATCGCATTTTTTGCCATCTCGAGCGCTGAAGTTTCCTCTATCTTTTTTCCGCCGGCGATTATGACAGGTCGATTGCCGCAAGCTTCAACTACCTTATCAAAATCAGGCTCGCAATAATATGTTTTTATCATGCGCGCGCCTATCTCCACACAGATCCTGCTGGCTAAGCTCAGATACCTTGCGTCCCTTACCAAATTTTTTCCAACTGCCGTAACAGCCAACACAGGAATCCCGTATTTCTCGCCTTCATCTACAATCCTTGATAAATTTTCAATGGATTCCTTTTCATGCTCCCCTCCGATAAACACAGAGCACGTAATCGCAGAGGCGTTTATTCTGATTGCATCCTCGATAGACGTTGTGATTATCTCATTGGATAATTCCTTTAAGATGCTCTGTCCGCCGGAAACCCTTAAAACAACTGGCTTGTTTATCTCCGCAGGTATCCAGTTCCTTAAGGCGCCTCTGGTTATCATCAATGCGTCCGCATGCGGCAATAATGGATTGACTGTCTTTCCTAGGTTTCTTAACCCTGACGTTGGACCCTGAAAATAACCGTGATCCACGGCCAGCATAACGCAACGTTTCGATTCCTGACTGATTATTCTTGAAAGCCTATTTTTCATTCCCCATGCCATTTCTTACCTCCTTTTTAAGAATCTACATGCCTGGAACGTATCGTAATGACCTGGCCTTTGGAAATCATGACTTTTATCCTACGCTTAACCCAGAGCTTGATTATCTGTCTCGTAAATGGCACCAGGGCTGCAAAACCTATAGCATCAGTAACAAGCCCTGGCGTCAAAAGCAAGATGCCTCCGCAAAGAATCAAAACTCCATCAAACAGTTTATCGGCAGGCATCACACTGTCGTTTATGTCACGTTGAATATTTATTAATGTAATCAAGCCTTGCGACCTGGCTAAATATGCCCCTGCAACCCCTGTAAAAATAACAATAAGCAGGGTATTACTAAGACCTATATTCTGACCGACCTTTATCAGGAGCGCCAGCTCTACAATAGGGACCAATGTAAACAATAGAATCAAATAGCCTATCATAATTACGTCAATTATAGCTCTCTTTGTAAAACAAGACAAGAAAAAAGGAATGGGCGCCTTGTAAATCGCGCTAACTTGACACTTTTGTCATTGACTGATTTATCAAGTTGGACCTTGAAAGGCGGGCTCACGAAGACTTATCTCTTTTCTTTCAATAAAACCATGGCCTGATCGAGCTGACTCGATATTTTTTTTAAGAGCTCTAATGATTCCCGCTGAAAGCATTCTTGTTTTTCTTGTATCTGTTTTGCTTGGCTTGCCAATTTAGACATATCGCCTAACTTGCTAAAATCAAACATGTTCGATTCCTCCTCTTTTAACTGCCTAAGACATTGCGAAACACTAACAGCCACGCAGGAATAGTAACTATAGCAAAAAGGTGTGAATAAAAAATAATCCCGCTTAAAAATTTATTATCCGCATTAACGTATTGCCCTATCACTATTAGACTTACAGCAACAGGCATCGTTGCTTCTAATAGAATAAAAAACTTCAATGATTCGCTTAACGTTAAATATCTTATCAAAATAAATACCGCTGCCGGCAGTAATATAAGTTTAACAAAGAGGCAGCTGATAAGGGCCTTCCAGTTTTTTGAGCTGTAACCGCGATATTCTGCCAGATAAGCTCCTAATGCTATCAATGCCAGCGGAAAACTTGCATTACCCAAAGTAAGCAAAGGATCGTATATTAAGCCAGGGACCTTGTCTTTGCCTACTAAAAAAACCCATAGAATAGAAAATATAGTGACTATAACAGGAGGGTTTAACGCTGCGGAAATCCTGAAGCCTCCTTTAGGGTTTTTTGAAAGAAAGGCCGGGGTAAATGACCACACTGTGATATTGAATCCTATGATGAACAAAAAGATATACACAAGGATCCTGTCGCAAAATGCCCCTGAGCAGGCAAAGGCTACAAGCGTCATTGGCAGATAACCGCAATTCTGAAATGCGCAGGAACTTATAAACTCGCGCCTCGAAGTAAAATCTTTAAGGCCTTTCTGAAATAAATAACCGAGGCACGCCCCGATGAAAGACATGCCGATCGAGCAAATAGGCAAAAACCACCATCCAGGAAACTCCGACGGATCAAAGGTAGAAGTAATCTTGGTAAAAATTAAAGCTGGAACACATGCCCAGATCAATATGTTGCTAATAGCATCGGCGGATTTTTTTTCGATCAGCCTTCTTATATAAAGCAGGTAGCCTATGCTCAGCAAAAAAAAGATCTTCAGAATACCGGATGCTATGGAATAAAAATCATAGAACTGAGTTATCATGTCTTTATCTTCTTTTTATGCAAAAATAAGGCGTGTTTATATAAAAATGGGCTTCGCTGGGACGATTTTTATAACGGCATTAGTTTGGGTCGTTCGTTTTAACAACTCTATAAACTACGCAAAACGGGCAGATTTTACCCCACAGCTGAACTAATTTACAAAACTTGCCCTGCGGATACCTTCTTGCTATAACGCAAAAAGGGCAAATCTGGTGAATAAATGCAAACGCTCTTAATATCTTCAGCACTTTTTTTCTTTCCTTCTCATCCTGGCATTCAATAGCCAGATAAATAGCAACTCCTATAAAAACAACAATCACATAGAACATAAATATTTTCATCGGATTGGCCCCAAAGGTTGAATCTACCCCCTCTATCTGAGCAAAACTTATGTTGTGGGCCAGTTGTAAAAATGCCTCGAGCACCATACACTACCTCCTTAAACATGCATATTACTAGGCGCCAGCGCCCTTCTTGCCCTTTTCCGCGAATATCTTAAAGATATCTATCGGTATCGGAAATAACGTAGTGGTGTTATTTTCGCTGCCAATCTCCACCAAGGTCTGTAGATATCTTAGTTGTAGCGCCATTGGCGTTTGTTGCATCTTTTCTGCGGCAGCGCAAATCTTCTCCGCTGCCTGATACTCTCCCTCTGATGCAATAACCTTTGCCCGCCTTTCCCTCTCGGCCTCTGCCTGCCTTGCCATTGCCTTTCTTAATTCCTCAGAAAGGTCAACATGCTTAACTTCTACAGTAGGCACCTTTATACCCCAGGGGTCCGTCTGTTTATCTAGTATGGTTTGCAGCATGCGATTTATCTTCTCTCTCTGTGATAATAGCTCATCTAATTCCATTTGACCTATCACGCTCCTCAAGGTCGTCTGCGCCATCTGTGATGTTGCGAACTGATAATTCTGCACTTCTATGGTTGCTTTTATAGGATCCAACACCCTGAAATATACGACCGCGTTTACCTTGGCAGATACATTGTCTTTCGTAATAATATCCTGGGAAGGGACATCCAAAGTTACAAGTCTGAGACTAATTTTTACTGCGGTGTCGATCGGCTTTAAGACAAATATCAACCCAGGACCTTTTGGTTTCGAAAGCACCCTGCCTAATCTAAATATAACAGCCCTTTCATATTCATTTAAAACCTTTATGCAACTTGCTAAATAAAACACAATTAGAACAATTATTATACCTGTCCCTGACATAACCTTCCTCCTTGTAGGTTTTGTTATATTGTTGAATTTTAACTACTTAAAATGGGTGTATTTATAGATCTTTATATTAAAAAAAAACCAATCATATGACTATGACTGGGGGTTTTTGTTAGTCTAAAATCTGGATTGCAATTTTCTTAATACGCTACTGTGCCTGCTAAAGACGCGGCTTTGTCTTGGATCTTCAAGTCATCTATTAAGGTGCCTATATATATCAGGCTTAAACCTACCAATCTTACTCCTGCCTCAAAAGACTTTACTTTCCTTGTCGCAAGAGGCCTCTGCGTTATCCACATGATCTCGCCTTTACACCTTGCGCTAACCTTTGAACTGTTTTTGAATATTTCCAGATTTAAGGTTGTCCCGGGCATTAATTTTTCCAAAAGCGATATTTTCATGCCGTTGCCGCTTATATCTTCTGTAACGGCATAATGGATTCTATCTTCTGGGGCAGAAGTGTACCTTACAGCGACCTCTGTCTTAAACCGATCAAAGAGTCTTCTCTCTATCCCGGTATACATCTTAAACTCCCTCTTCTAATTTAAGTATATCATAGAAAACGCTTTCTTACAAGGTAAGCGTTTACAAAATCTCCAAAAATAATGCCGCTATATTTGGGTCAAATTGTTTGCCAGAATTTTGCTTGATTATCCCTACGGCCTCGACCTTGGGAAGCGCTTTTCGATACGGCCGGTCGGATATCAGGGCCTGATAAACATCTGCCAAGGCCAAGATACGCGCGCCCACTGGTATCTCCCGCCCTTTCAAACCAAAAGGATATCCTTTCCCGTCCCATCTCTCATGATGATAAAGAATCAAAGGGATAAGGCCGCGCAAGAACTGTATGGGCCTTATAATATCCACCCCTATCTTTGGATGTTCCTTGATCTTCTCATATTCCTTTTTTGTAAGCTTGCCTTTCTTGAGCAGGATTTTTTCGCTTATACCAATCTTACCTAAGTCGTGCAACATCGATGCCTGCTCAATAAGAGTTATGTCGTCATCACTTAAACCTAATTTTCTGGCGATTTCCGTAGCGTAATTAACGGTCTTTTCCACATGGTCGCCAGTGTAATGATCCTTTAATTCGATTGTCCTCGCAAAAGCAAAGATTGATTCAACTAAACTCTGATTTGAGCGCTTCGTAAGCCTGGAAAGTTTTTGCCTCAAGTATTCAACGTTCGTACTCTTATCTATAATCTCAGATGATAGTGTTTTGTTTTTTATATCAATGGACGAGCACACCCTGTCTCCTCCATATTCCTTAACCTTGTTTAAAACCTGCTCGGCAAGTCCAATCAAATCCATATCCTTGAATACATTATCTTCAGGATAAGAGCTAACTGCCCCGCTCAATCTTAGCTTAACGGTATTTTTTGCATCCCCAAAATTTTGCATCTTAATGGAATCTGAGAGCCTTTGAGCTGTATTTAAAGCAGCGACCTTGTCGCTTCCGGGCAATATAATCACGAATTCCTCCCCGCCAAACCGTATAACATAATCATGCAACCTCACTAATCTTCTGAGTTTTCTTGAAAACTGCCTTAACACCAGGTCTCCAAATTGATGACCATAAACATCATTTATTGATTTAAAATAATCTATATCCAGCATTACTAACGAAAGTGGACTGTTGTATCTTCTTGCGCGATAAAATTCTGCTTCAATAATCTCCTCAAAATAACGATGATTATAAAGACCTGTCTGCGGATCTTTTAATGCCAAGCGTAACAGTTTCCTGTTTGAGTTGCGGAGGTCTTTATTCGCTTCCGCTAATTTTCTCTCTGCTTCCTTGCGCTGGGTGATATCCCGGACATATTCGATTACCCCTTTGAGTTCTCCTGTTTTAGTATCTAACAAAGGGAAGGCGTAAAGATCAAGCCATCCATCTATCCTTCCTCCTGACCCTGTCTTGGGAACAACTTTATAATCAGCCTGCTTTGTCTTTAGGGTTTCACGAGTAGGGCATATTTTGCAGGGGCTAGCTGAGCCATGGTAGGCCTCATAACATTTCTTGCCTATAAGCGGCATTGCGTGCGAATACCATTGTTCCATTGTTTTGTTGACCTGAATGATATTTAATTCTGTATCAAGAACACTGATGCCGTCCTGTATGCTCGTAAAGACATTTAAAAGAAAACGTTCTGATTTTTGCAGCTTGTCCACAGCGTTCTTGTAGTCCGTGATATCCGTGTCCGCGCCCCTATAGCCTAATAATCTTCCATTTGCATCCAAGATAGGGACCCCGTTTGTCGAAAGCCAGACCAGTTTTCCTTTTTTGCTGACATTACGATTTATCAATTCACAAAAGGCCACTCTTTTATCGAATACCTCAAAGGCCTTTTCCTTGAGAGCATTCCGGTCTTCGGGATGGAATAAATCATAAAAATGCTTTTTCCCGACAAGCTCCTCCGGTTCATAACCAAGGATTTTTTTCACTACCGGGTTCGTATACGTGTATAGGCCTCTGACGTCTACCTCCCAGATCCATTCCTTAGCGCTTGCTGATACCTGACTAAAGCGCTCTTCTGAGTTTTTTATTTTTCTCTCTGCCTTAACCAGCTCTCGGTCAAGCCTTTCGCGCTTTGTAATGTCAATACCCATGTTTAGCGTTCCCAGGGCTTTCCCCTTGGCATTGTACAATACCGAATTATGCCATGCGATAACTTTCTCATCACCGTTCTTGGCTAAAACGCGATTCTTGTAATATTCTGCGAATTTTTGATTCCCATCCATCAACTGCGTAAAACATTTTTTTACTTCGGGTCTTATCCTTTCCGGAATAAACGTATTAAACCAGTTTTTTCCAACGCATCCGCTGTTTCTGCAACTCAGGATCTTGCGGCCTTCCTTATTGATAAACACTATCTTTTGGCTCCTATCAATAATTACAATAATGCCTCCAATAAAATCCAAATACTGCTCTGCCATACCTATCTCTTTAAAAAATTCTTCTATTCTTTTTTTTCTTTGATTCAATCTTATATTAAATGTGGGTGCGGCCACTTTTCTGTGCATTTTTGCCAATTTATTCATTAGCTGCCCTATTTTTTCACGTTTAGCTCTCATAACGAACCGCCTTTGAAGAAAAAATGACAAATAAAGACACCCATACTCTAAGTCTTTAACAAATCAACTTTACTGTGCTATATATATCTGCGGGCTTAGGTATGTAGTAAAAAAACGTGGTTGTTACTGCGTATATCTTAAGTCAGGCATGCATTGATTGGATTTCTATAATAGAAAGTATACCACGGAAAACGTTTTCTTTCAAGGGAGCAAAATATCTCTAGCTTGATAAATCCTCAATGACAAATGTGTCAAGTTAGGGAGGGATTTACGATGGGCATTATAGACTAATTGTTAAGCTCTTTAAGGGGCTTCTACATCCTTTTAAAAGACCCTCTTTTGGGTAACCTATGACTACCAAGGCCAGGAATTCTAAGTCATTATCTACTTTCAAGTATTTCAAAACCTCTTGTTTCTTATTCAAAATCTCGCCGAGCCAACATGTGCCTAGCCCAAGAGCATATGCCTCGAGAATCATGTTCTGTATAGATGCCCCGATAGCCATAAGGTCCTTGTCCCTGTTGTAAGAATCGGCTATATCCATAAAAACAGCTATCACCACAGGGGCATTTTTTATTACATCCCTGTATTTTGTAAATTTCGTCAATCCGTTCTTTTTAGACTTTTCCTTGATTACAAGAAACCTCCATGGCTGATTGTTCAAGCCCGAAGGCGCCCACCTCGCTGCCTCTAGGATTTTTTCTATTTCAGCGTAGGATGGCACTTTTTCTTCGTATTCTCTTACAGAACGTCTCTGTCTTATAATATCCAACGTATCGATAGGCATATCTCTAACCGCTTCTCTATTGTTTTTTATATAAACCTATTAACTCAGCCTTATCCAACAAAGACCCTTCAATTGCCTTCTCTAAATCCCACTTATTAACTCCTTCTTTCAGATTAAGTTCTTTGTCTAAGGCATATAACTTAAAAAAATAACGATGCGTACCTGAAGGAGGACAAGGACCTCCATAATTCTTCCTGCCAAAATCATTTATACCCTGTTTTCCAGGAACACTGTTTTCATCTATGCGCGAAACAACCGGGATATCATATACGACCCAGTGAACCCAGGTGCCCATTGGCGCATCTGGATCGTCTACTATCAAGGCAAGGCTTTTTGTTTGATTAGGGACGCCGGCAATGATTAGCGCAGGATTGATATCCTCGCCCTGACATGTAAATCTCTTAGGTATGAAACCGCTGTTTTCAAACTCTGGAGTTGTAATATTCATAGCTATCCCTTCCTCTTCCTCGCTTGCCTCGCAGGAAAAAAGGCTAAGGACGAGAACAGAAACCATTAAAATAAAAGTTGCTTTTACTACGTTATCTTTTCTTAAAACCGAAGCTGAGGCAAGCGATCTCATGACGTAACCTTATTTATCCAATCAAGATAAGGCTTGTGTCCTGCTATAATCGGAACCGCTATTACCTCAGGAACTTCATAAGAATGAACTGTTTTTACTGCCTTAATAACTTTTTTTAGTAAAGGCTTGGTAGTCTTGGTCACTAGAAGGCATTCCCTGGCTTTTTCTTTTTTTCCTCGCCACCAAAAAAAAGAATCTATATTGCCCAGGATATTGCTACAAGCTATGATGCGCTTGTCAAGGAGGGCTTGGCTGATTTTTTTAGCTTCTCTTCTATTTGAAGCTGTGATAAAAACTATTACATGTCGCATGGGGAATAATTTTTCACTTGTTGTCAGTCTTGAGGCGCTGCAATAATGTCGAATATAGTTCTTATAAGGGCCTCAGTTGGCTCAACCTTTTCTTGTTCCTTGCGTACTTGATCGTCCTGTTCCTCGTCGCCCGGCTCTGTTCCTTCCCTATCCCCTGTTTCTTTTGGTTCCCTTTTTCTGAAGATGCCTTCTATCAACTCCTGGCTCTTTGAAACAGTTAATTTTTGTATCACGTAACCGATGTCGGGCGTTATGGATATATCTGGAAAACGTCCGCCGATATCAAGAGGTATTGTTATCATTCCATGATGGGTTCTTAGATATCCAAGTTCATCAACTACCTCTATAAAGACATTTGAAAGATCCTGCGGTATAAACAGATTAGAAAAACCCTTTGCGGCTTCGCTACTATAAATATCTAAATAACCATTGGCTACCAGATAAAAGGCATCTGACTCTAGTCCAATGTCTTTCTGAAAAAACATCTTTCCTTCTTTTATATCAAAGTCTATCTCCAGAGTTTTGAAGGTAGTGTAATCTTGCTTCAAGAGTTCTTTATAATAATCAGGTAATTTGCGTTTTAATTTCCGCACAAGCCCTGGCAGCATATCAAGCTTATCAAATATGACCGTCAATACATTCATGTTCCTTAAGACTGGCTCGTCTAATTTAATTGTGCCGCCCGCTATCAGACTATCCATTATTTTTTGACCTGTTAAGCCTCTGGCCGAAGACTGCATACCTACGTTAAGCGCACCCTCAAGATATGGGTCGCCGGGCGCAGTGTTCGGGAATAAACTAGAGATATTGATATCTCGCAATGTAAGGTCCAGATCTAAAGCTTGGACAGTACATATATCCTTTGCAACGCCTTTAGCAGAAAAATTTCCCCCGCAAAGGGATCCTGTAAATTTCTGTATAGCTATATCTCCTCCGGCTATCTCAGCTCTTAATTCTATATCCTTAACACCATCCTTTATAGGAAGTAAATCGGTCGCGCCATTTGATAAATCCATGTATATATTTGATCGAGAAATCTTTTCAGGATCAAAAACAATCTTTTGCGAGCGCACAATCAGTTCCCCCGCAATCTCCTTCCCCCCGATAAGGCGCTGTGATATATCGTCCCTTCCTAACGCCTTCAGCGCAGTTGTCAAGCTAATCCTGTCCAAAGCTATTCTGATGTCGAGATTCTTAACGCAAGGCTCTTTATTTTCAAATTCAGGATAAAGGAGTGCTTTTAGTTTTATATTCTCTGTGCCTCTAGCAAAAACTGACAATTTTGCGTCAACATCTATAGGTCCGTATAAAGATACATTTTTGAGCGTGGCTTCTATAACACTCAGCCTGATGTCAAAGAACGGCATTGAAGCAACATCTATAGAGCCAATGCTTGATATAGCGTCCTTTGTAATGGCTATATCCAAACCTTTTATAGTAAGGCGCTCTATCTCTACATCTCTTTTTATAAGTGGCAGGAGTTTTACGTTTGCCTCTATAGAATCTGCCTTTAGAATAACATCATCCCATGTTTTATTAACATCTTTTATAGCGACGCCATGCACAACGATAAGCGCGCGAGGAAAAATATTTAAAGATATATTGCTTATCCTGATGTCTTTTTGTATGGCCTCTTGGATCTTTTCAGTCAATAACGGCTTATATTGATTCGCATCAAATGTCAATATAAAGACGAAAAGAGCTATTGCGGCAATCAGAAAAACAAAAATTATTACTATAAAAAATTTCTTCATTTTACAACCCCTCTAACTTGACACTTTTGTCATTGACTGAAGCGTCAAGTTAGATCTGTGCGCTATAGATATTAGGACCCTATAATTTTAACAAGTACTCTTTTCCTGCGGCGGCCATCAAACTCGCCGTAAAAGATCTGCTCCCATGGCCCAAAGTCTAATCTCCCCTTTGTTATGCCTACCACTACTTCGCGGCCCATGATCGTCCTTTTTAGATGGGCGTCTGCGTTATCCTCTCCTGTTAAATTGTGACCATATTGAGATATTGGCGCATGCGGCGCAAGGCGTTCGAGCCACTTATCAAAATCTCCATACAAACCCTTTTCGTCATCATTAATAAATACGCTTGCTGTAATATGCATGGCATTAACAAGGCATAGCCCTTCCTTTATGCCGCTCTTATCCACGCATTGTTGCACATCCTGCGTCATGTTGAGGAATTCTCGAGTCTTGTTTGTGTTGAAATAAAGGTATTCAGTAAAATTCTTCACTGGGGATAGCACCTAGCGTAATTCCTTGAGGCTCATTGATAGCTCGCTCTTTCGCTCTGCATAGGCAAGGGCTGTTTCCTTTGTTATCTTACCTGTCTTATATAAGCCAGTCAATACTTGATCAAAAGACTGCATGCCGTATAATTTTCCATCCTTTATGTAATACTCTATTTCGTTTATCTTGCCTTCTCGAATCAACTCGACTATCGTAGGGGTTGAGATGAGGACCTCGCACGCAGGCACCCTGCCTGCATTATCCTTTAGAGGCACTAACCTTAACGATAAAATACCTTTTAATAGCAAGGAAAGCTGCATCCTGATCTCTGCGTGTTGATGCGGCTGAAAAAAGTTGACTATCCTCTCTATGGCATGTGTGGTGTTTATTGTATGTAGATTTGCTATTACAAGCTGTCCTGTCTCAGCAGCCGTGAGGGCAGTCGTCATAACTTGTGAATTTCTTATATCGCCTATAAAAATTATATCCGGGCTCTGCAGCATAATGTATTCGAGGGCCTTCTGAAAACTTTCTGTGTCTATCCTGACCTCTCTCTGACTGAGCACAGACTTCTTATCCTTAAATATAAATTCAATGGGGTCCTCGAGCGTTACGATATGCCGGGATACATTTCTGTTTATATATTCTATCATACTTGCAACAGTCGTGGATTTTCCGCTCCCGGTAGTGCCGGTAATCAACACAAGTCCACGTTTTTCATTGCACAAATTCTGTAACACTTTTGCTGGCAGGTTTAACTCTTCAAATGGAGGAACACGAGTGTTGATCGCACGGATTATAATAACAGGCGTGCCCCTTTGTTGAAAAACAGTTGCCCTGAACCGGTCCAAGTCTTTAATCCCAAAAGACAAAACTATCTCCTTTTGTTCCTTCAACGCATGTATCTGGCTCTTATCTTTTATCTCATCAACAAAGCCATCTATATCCTCATCCGTAAAGGCCGGGTCATCTTTAATAACCAGCTCTCCGTTAATCCTCAAACAAGCAGGTCTACCTACTTTAAGGATAAGATCTGAGGCCTTTTTTTCAATCATCTCTTTTAATATAAGATCCAGTTTCATATCAAGCAAGCCTCCTTATTTTTAAAAAAACCATCTGCTATAAATTTAAAAAGCGTAGCGGATTTCATAATCCGCTACGCTTTTAATAATATCACATAAGGAAGCTTTTGGTTAGAACTTATAGGTTATACCTGCGTTAATAGCTTCCTCGTCAACAAACCTGCCTTCTACATTTATTGATATCTGCTCTGCCTCGTTTGGAAGAGCCTGGAGCTTAGGGGTAATCGTCAAGCCTACAAAAAGACCGATATTTTCACTAGCGCTTTTGTTGGCATCAACTAAAGCACCTAAAAGCGTATAATCGGCATCCACATCAACATCAGAATATTTTATGCCCACATAAGGAATAAGATAATCTGTTTTCCATGCAAGTTCAATCGCAGTCTGAGTTTCTTGAAATTTACCGCTGTTTATAGCACTAAGAGCACCGCTACCCTTTTCGTATGTTGTGCCCTCTTTTACTACAGTATCTAAAGACATCTCTGCTTGCCTATAGCTTACATTTGCGCCTATTTCAAGACCATTGTCCCACCTGTAGACTAACGCGCTAAGGCCTACACCATATATGAAATCGTCATCAAAGTCTAATTCATGTTTTTCGCCCATTATCAAATATGTGTATTCCATATCCTGCGCCTGGCCCAGGTCAACATAAAAATTGAGTCTGTCTATCAGGCTTAAGCCCAGCCTAAGCATGAGGGCTCTCATCTCAAAATTGCCGCTGTCTATATTTATTTTTCTCTCGGTTACGAAATCTCCGATAAGTGCTGCGCTTATTCCGTAATCCTTTTCAGGCCACAATACAGACTTTGTCGCGTCTGCCTCTGACGTAAGCCCTACTGGGGCTGCGTAAACCATGCTAGCAAAGCCCATTACAACTAATGCTACCAATAAATATTTCCCTATCTTCATTTACATCCTCCTTGGTTTATGCCTCGAATAATGTCTATATTTATTTAATTTATCATAGAAAATAATGCGACTTGCCTATCTCATATAAACCTCTATTACATCCCCCCCTTCTTTTTATACAAGATAGCTATAATAGTCTAATCAATGCTTAGTCATATAGTTTACATGCTGTTTTTGAATTAGTCAAGTCAAGATGCATATATCACAAAATGTTAAAACCTTGTGCTAAAAACTCTTATGGCGCTTCAGCCGTCCTGACTTGACACTTTTGTCATTGAGGATTTATCAAGTTAAGGAAGCAGTCTGTCTCTTTCTTGGTCAAGAACCTCCATTTGCCCTCGGCCAATGCGCCTAGATCCAAAAATCCTTCTTTTAGTCTTTTTAGGTCCACGACCTTGTACCCGAAATTTAAAAACATTCTCCTTATCTGGCGTTTTCTGCCTTCGCGCATTGTTATTTCAACACTTTTTCTGCTTTTTAACATTATACTGCAAGGCGCGGTATATTTTCCGTCTAGATCAATGCCTTTTTCTATCTTTATCTTGTCCATACCCAGCAATTTCTTATCAAGCGTAGCCGCATAAGTCTTGTCTACATTGAACCTCGGGTGCGTTAGATTATTTATAAGTTCGCCGTCGTTGGTCAGTAAAATCAATCCTGTCGTATCCTTGTCTAACCTGCCAACAGGGTTCAGGTAGAAAAACCTATCTGGCAAAAGATCCATCACGGTCCTTGTCGCAAAAGGGTCTTTTTTTGTGCTTGTCACCCCTTTAGGCTTATGCAACATGATGTACACTTTTTTTCTCGCAGCTATCCTTTTGCCGTTAAAAAAGATCCTGTCTTTCTCAGGGTCTACGCTAAAGGAGGGTTTAAAAACTTTTTGTCCGTTAACCGTTATCCTGCCAGAAGCTACGATCCCCACTGCGGCCCTACGCGAGAAAACACCTGCCTTTGATAAAAAGACCTGCAAGCGCATATTTAATTTCTATTTTATTTCGCAACATTAAAATACTCAAGATACTCGCTATCAGGACTGAAAATCACTGTTGTATTGGCGTCTATTGTATCCTTATAGGTATCCAGGGTCTTTATGAAGGAATAAAACTCAGGGTCTTTGTTGTAAGCATCTGCGTATATACGTATCGCCTCTGCGTCTGCCTTTCCTTTTATCTCCTGCGCTTTTCTATATGCCTCTGACTCTATCTCTCTCAACTCTTTGCCTACCTGGCCTTCTACTTCTCTTTTTTTACCCTGGCCTTCTGAACGATATCTTTCAGCAGCCCTTTTTCTTTCAGATACCATTCTCTCGTAAACCTTGTTCCTTACATCACTCACATAGTTTATTCTCTTTATCCTTACATCCACAAGTTTAATGCCGTATTGAGGGACTATCTCTGATGCCTGCTCGAGTATCCCGCGAGTAATAGCGTCCCTGCCAACCACGACCTTCTTCAGCGCAGAATCAGACGCCTTTATCTCATCCTGTTCGCTGAGAACTCTGGCCTCTATGATCCTATTTGAATTCCTAACAGCCTCTACTAAATTATGGTTTGTAATATAGTCCCTTGTGGCAGAGTCTACTATATCATCCAGCCTTGCATGGGCGCCCCTTTCATTCGTCACAGACTGCATAAATTTAAGGGCGTCGGTTATTTTCCATCGAGCAGTTGTATCAACCCATATATATCTTTTATCCTTTGTCGGGATTTGATTCGGGCTCCCATCCCACTGAAGAAGTCTTTTTTCAAAATAATTGGCCTGCTGGATAAAGGGTATCTTAAAATATAGCCCTGCTTTTGTTATAGGATCTCCTATGGGGTCGCCGAATTGCGTAATAACCACCTGATAAGTTTCATTGACAATATAGAGTGCACCGCTCATAAAAAACACCATTACAAGTACTACAATGCCTAATAAAATATTTATTAGATTTTTCATTTTACGCCTCCTTCTCTGTTCAGTTTCAGAAGAGGCAATATATTGCTGGATGAAAAATCTATAATGTATTTCTGGCCTGACCTTGGCAATATCTCATTCATTGCCTCCAGATACAACCTCTTGCGCGTTACCTCTTTTGCCTCCTTGTACGCTCCCCATGTGTCTATAAACCTGGCTGCGTCTCCTCTTGCAGTATTTATCCTTTTCAGGGCATAGCCCTCAGATTCTCTAATGGTCTTTTCTGCTTGGCCTTTTGCAGCTGGAATGGCCTTATTATAAGCCTCCCATGCCTCGTTTATCATCTTCTCCTTTTCCTGCTTGGCTTCATTGACTTCATTAAAAGACGGTTTGACCTCGTCAGAGGGGTTGACATCCTGCAATTTAACCGTAACAATCTGAACACCGCTATCGTAGAAATCAAGTATCTCCTGTAGTTTATCCTGCACTTCCAGATTTATTTCCACCCTTCTTGTAGTCAAAACCTCGCCTACCGAATTATTGCCGACAACCTGCCTCATCACTGCTTCAGATACGTTGCGTATAGTCTCGCGCTGATCTCTTACCTTAAACAAAAACTTAACAGGGTCCTTGAGCTTAAACTGCACTATCCACTCTACGACCAGTACATTCAAATCCCCTGTTAGCATAAGGGATTCTTCAAAATACCCCCTTGAGGAGTACTGGCTCTTTATGCCCGGCTTGAGCGTCCTGAAGCCGAATTCCTCTTTAAAGATATACTGGACCTTGACATTGTTGACCTTTTCTACGCCCATAGGGATTTTAAAATGAAGACCTGGATCTGTAGTGCGGATATATTTTCCAAACCGCCTTATAATGCCTACCTCGTCAGGCCCAACTGAATATAATCCTGAAAAAAGAAAGATCAAAACCAAGAACCCTCCTACTACTGGAACTACATATTTCTTGATATCAGCCAATCCCGGTTGTTTTTTGCCCTTGCCTCCACTCAACAATTCATCAGGTGTATTAAAATCCATACAAACCTCCTTTAATAAATCCGCTTAAAGAGGCGGATTAAAATTTGCAGCCAAATCCTGTATGCAAGCTAACGTCAGGACTGGAGGCCGCGGTTATATTCTCAACAATCGCAAAATTCCATGATATGTTAGTTTTTTCTTTCCATGTATAATTAACACCTAAGCCTAGTTCATAACCTTCATTGTCTAACGGATTTGTATCGCTATATGGATAAGGCGTAGTGTTCCCTGTGACCTGGGCCACAAAAGAAAGTCTTTTTGTAAGAAAACACTCTATTGCCAATAGACCTGAGTAGATCTCTTCGTCTATACCCAAAACACTAAGCATGCTTGGTTTTTCTATTATTACGGCATTGGCTCCGATATAAATAAAAAACCTGTCAAAAAAAGACTTATCCATCAATAATCCTATTCCATAATCAACTTCTCCGCTTCCCAGCAAATCTTCTTTTTTTGCACTCGGAAGCTTAAGGGATGTCCTTACAGAAACATTAGGCAAAAACCAAGATCTTTCTTTGAGCACCTGATACTTTGCGTTAAACACAATATCTCCTATCCCATCTGTGGAGCGTTTCTGTTGAATCAAATACTGACCATTATACCTGAAGCTGTAATCAAATTCATATGAGCCTTGGCGTTCCCGCGAGCGGGGGGTCCTGGCCCCAATCCCGTCTTCAATACCTTCTATAAAATTATCCAAATAACCGCTGGAGAAACTTATATAAGGGACCTCTAAACCAACCTCTAGATTATCCCAAAGGCCATATCTAAAATCAAGGGTTATTCTCGAAACCTCCAAATCTATATCTACTTTATAAAGTGATGAAATAGGGGTAAAGGCGCTTACAGTTACATTTGACACGGTATAATCAGCGTTTATTTTGAATTTATTTCGTTCTGTAACATCCGCTTTGTCAGGCACCATCTGTAAATAAAAAAGATATAAAGGCATTTGATTGCGTATAGCAATTGGTCCTGAATTCTTAAAAGGCTTTTTCTCCTCCAAGCCATAGGAAAACGCAGAATCCTTGACAAGAAACAAACTAAAACAGACTAAAAATGTAAACGCGGTAAACGATCTAACTAGCCTCATCCACACCTCCCTGTTATTTATTAGCGATGTACACAATTTTAACCTAAACTCGCTTCAACGCCTTGAAAAAAGACCCGTTATATGATAAAATTATAGTAGCCGATAAGGGCAAACCCTAGAGAAATCAGGGGGCGCAAAGCCGACAGACCTACGTTGCTCTGACAATTCGTAACCCATTTAATTTTAACGGGTTAATAATTGCGACGTGACGAGCAATATGGTGGCTGGGTTACCGAGCGATGAAAAGCCGCCGCTAAAGGCCTTTATCGGCCTTTTTTATTACCCTTCCCCATATTTCCTTGAACTCATTTTCAAGCACAAAAAAAGGCGTTACGCTGCATCCGGTAATGTTCTTTACCTTGCTTATGGCCTCAACATCTTTTGGGTTTAACATAACAAGGGCTATTACGTTCTTTTCTTTATTAACAGGTATAATATCGTATTTTTCCATTACATCAAGCGACACAAGGTCCTTTAACTCTCCATTCATTTCTAAGTTTCTTATATCAAAATGTGGAATATTTAATTGAGCCTCCAACGCCCTCGCAATATCACCTAAGCTGGCCAAACCAAGGCTGATAATGCTCTGGCCTATCTTTTGGCCTGTGCTCCAGTGTTTATTCAAGGCAATTTCAAGCTGCTCAGGGCTTATGATGCGTGATTCTACGAGTATCTGCCCTAGGGGTTTATATCTAAACCTTTGTCCGGTTTTATAGGGTCTCTGAGAAGCAACATCTGAATCCGAAGCAATAAATTCTTTTTTTGCGGGGTCTCTACGATTGATCAGGAAATTGCTTCCGGGAAGTCTTTTTAAATAACATTTTATTTCTGCGATTATTTCCATAAGCTCTACAATGCTTTTTAGCTTATGGTCTTTATTGTTTGCTATGGCAATAGAAATACTCATAAGAGGGGCGTTCGATGCATGGCCTTTTCTATCCTTAACAGTAACATGACCTCTATCCCTGTCTTCTCTATTATAATGAAAAGGTACAATTCTGTTAAAGTTCGATACGGATTCAGACGCTATAAGCTTGTCGCATCCAGGAGTAGTCACTACGACAAAGTCATCTCCTCCGATATGACCGACAAAATCGCGATCGTTTCCAAATCTCTTTATTATCCTTGAGATAATATAGGCGGTATGCCTTATAACACTATCGCCCTTCATATATCCGTACTTATCATTAAATGATTTAAAATTATCTATATCGTAATAGGCAACGGAAAAGAGCTCTTCTTCTTCGATCTTTGCCTGGATAATCTTTTCTATCTGCCTGTTCCCCGGAAGCCTGGTCAATGCATTTGCGTGCAACTGATGAGCGGTCCTGCGCAAGGCCATCTCAAGCCTCACTTCCAGGTCTATGGGGTCAGGCGGATTTGCAATGTAATCGTCCACGCCCTGCTCTATCTCAAGCATCTTCTTTCTTATCTGTTTTTTATCTATGAGTATTATAATAGGGATGTGCGCGGTAAGAAAGTCCTCTTTCAGCGCCTTTGATACCTTTAACCCATCTATTTTAGGCAAGTTGGAGTCTATAATAATTATATCTGGTTGTTCGTGCCTAACCGTCTCAAGGACTGATTTGCCGTCTGTAGTAATGACAACCTGATAATCCCACGCGTTCAAAAGATATTTCAGTATTTCCGCTATGCTTTTTTCGTGCTCTGCCAGTAAAACCTTTTTACTTTTTCCTGCCATGCCAGTATTATATCCCTAACTTGATAATTCAGTCAATGATAAAAGTGTCAAGTTAGCATAAAGTTAATTGCAAAATAAGCAAGGTTGGTTTATAATCAAACACATGAGGCTTTCCATATTAATCCCTGCGTACAATGAAGAGCTTGCTATTCAAGAAGTAATGTCCGAGATAAAATCTCTGGACCTTAGTTCTTGCGGTATAACTGAAAAGGAGCTTATCTTCATCGATGATGGTTCAACCGATAGAACTGTAGAAAAGGCGGTTTCTATAATCCCCGAAACAAAAGTAATACACCATACAAGAAATCAAGGCAAAGGTGGCGCTCTCGCCTCAGGCATCCAGCATATAACTGGCAATATAATATTAATCCAGGATGCAGATTTAGAATACAGGCCTTCTCTATATCCGTTGCTTTTAAAGCCGATCATGGAAGGCGAAGCCGATGTTGTCTACGGATCAAGATTTTTACATAAGGGCCGTCCGAAAAACATGAGGTTACCGTATTTTTTAGGAAATCTCTTCGGGGCCATGATTGTAAACTTCCTATATGGAACGCGCCTCACTGATCCCATGACATGTTTCAAGGTTTTTAAAAAAAATACCTTGGACGGGATAAAACTCACATGCAAGGGTTTTGGGACTGATGTAGAATTAACAGCAAAGGTGACCAAGAAAGGCTTTAAAATCAAAGAGGTAGGCATCCCCTACAAGGCAAGGACATTCAAAGAGGGAAAAAAATTTCACCTTCTCTGCTCGCTTAATGTATTATGGTCTATGATTAGGTACTTATTCGTTTCTTAAACCAAACAGATTTTTTGCCTTTGCAACGCTTACCAATTTATTATAGTCTTCAAAATCTATAAAAATCAAATCAGGCCTTTTTGTTTTAATCTTTTTTACTTCCCTGTTTCGCGAAGCAATATATTTGAAATCTGTTCGGCAGCCAGGACATGCCTTGGCGGTAGAATAGTTTATTCCTAGTTCTCTACACTTGTAGCAGTCGCCGCTCGAGACCCCTACCACTAAGAGATGCCCCGCAATATCATTTATATCAACCTCTCTCCAAACCCTTATAAAGTCACCCATAGTTATATTCTATTAAGAAAATGGCCCTGTATTTTGAAAAAAATACAGGGCCATAGGTAGCTTACTAGCTTATGATACCTTGGTTACGTTAGCCGCCTGTTCTCCTTTTGGTCCTTGGACAATATCAAATTCTACTTCCTGGCCTTCTTCTAAACTTTTATAACCCTCGCCCTGTATGGCTGTATGATGCACAAAGACATCCTTGCCATCTTCAGGAGTGATAAAGCCATAGCCTTTTTTATTGTCGAACCATTTTACTTTTCCTTTGGACACTTCCACTACCCTCCTTCCGTACACCTCGTAATAAGATATTTAATAACGAGGTTAAAACTCAATTGTAGAAATTTTATCATATATTTAGACTTTTGTCAATTATTTTTATCTAACTTGCCACATGAGATAGAGCCTCCCGCCTTCGGTGGATTATCCACCGAAGGCGGGAGCAAGGGTGAATAACTTGACACTTTTGTCATTGACTGAAGTGTCAAGTTAGAAATACGCGCTATCTATCTGGAAGTTCTTCCGTAGCCTTTTCTTCGTAATCGTGAAATATGCTCCTTGCCTTTACATCGTGCTTCTTCTCTAATGTCTTTAACCTCTCTTCCAGCTCATGCTGCATCTTCAGCATAATCTTTACGACGTCTGCTATGGGATCTGGGAGGTTGCCATGTTCAAAATCCAACGCCAGCTTCTTCATGGTCTTTTTCTCAATAACCTTTCCTGGCACGCCAACTACAGTGGCACCGGCAGGCACATCCTTAATAACAACAGAGCCTGACCCTATTTTTGCGCCATCTCCTATTGTAATAGGACCGAGTACGCACGTGTTAGAGCCTATGACAACATTATTTCCTATTGTCGGGTGCCTCTTTTCTTTTTCCAGGCTAGTTCCGCCCAAGACTACGCCTTTATAAATAAGGGCGTTGTTTCCTATTTCGGCTGTTTCGCCTATGACAACACCCATGCCGTGATCTATAAAAACGCGCCTTCCTATCTTTGCCCCTGGATGAATCTCTATTCCTGTCAGAAATCTAGAGATGTGAGAAATTATCCTGGCAATCACGCTTACTCTGTTTATGTAAAAAAAATGCGCTATTCTATGGGACCACAAAGCATGGAGCCCAGGATAGCATAATATTACTTCGATGATATTCCTAGCCGCAGGATCTTTATCAAAAACAGATTTGATGTCCTCTTTAAGTCTATCTAAAAACATGACCCCTCTCTACCTAAGGCAAGATCTCCACTTAAAATCCTGCCTTGAGCAACACTAATTCTCCTTGGATGGCTCCCCATCAAAAACAATCCAATCTACATCATTGGCTACACGTTTCGCGCGGGCACACCCGGTTATACTCGAAATTATTACTAATATCAAAACCAACCATACAAGACGTCTCATAAATACCCCCGTTTATTTTGGTAATGTGAAATAAAACTGGCTTCCTTTTTGCAACTCGCTCTTTACCCACATCCTCCCTTTATGCAGAACAACGATGTCTTTTGCTATAGGAAGACCTAAACCTGTGCCCTCTTTTTTCTCAGCAGTTACTCTTGTAAACTTATCAAATATCTTGTCTATATCCTCTGTGGCTATTCCTTCACCAGTATCTGACACCTCTATCATTATTTCCTTTTCAAGATTAACGGTTTTTATTTTTATTGTTCCTTTTTCAGAATTATATTTTATGGCATTAGCCAAAAGATTGATGAATGCTTGCGTTACTTTATCTATGTCAGCGTTTATGCTTAGCATGTCTTTTGCAAGTTCTTTTTCAAGAATTAGGCCCTTATCTTTAATAATCTTATCAAATGCTATGATATTTTGTTCTATTACCTCATTTATATTCAATGGTTCTTTTTTCAACTGCATCTTGCCGGCTTCTATTTTCGATACATCTAACATGTCGCTTACAAGTCTCGATAGTCTATTTGATACGTTTATGGCGCCTTCCAGCATCTCTCTCTGCTCTGGTGTCACCTTCCCAAGCCCGCCTTTGATGACCAGATCTAAGTTGCCCTTTACAATAGTTAAAGGCGATCTGAATTCATGCGCTACATTTGCGACAAAACTAGATTTGATTTTATCAAGTTCTTTCAACTTTCTATTCGCCGCTTCTAATTCTACATTTTTAGCGGCTATCTCTTTTTGTAGTCTTTCTTTTTCTTTTGCGGCATTAAACGCGTTCTGGGCATTGTGGATAACAAGCGGAATGCCATCTTCAAACCCTTTGTCTCGGATCACATAATCATAGGCGCCTTGTCGCATTGCCTGGGTAGCAAATTCCTCATCCCCTCTATCAGCCATCATTACAACAGGACCTTGCAGGTTCTTGTATTGCAGGTCGGAAAGTATCTCAAGCCCATTGGACCCAGGCAGATCATAAGAAAGAAGGATGACGTTAAACAACTCCTCATCAACCTTCTTTAGTATATTCTCCTCTTCTTGTATCCACGAGATTTCATATGGCACATCTAAAGATTTGGAAAGGGCGTTTTTTATTTTTACTATGTTTTCTGAGTTAAACTCTATTACCAGTATTTTTAAAGGCTGGCCTCTCATATCCCATACCTCACTTATCTAAAAGCTAATTCCTTTATTTCTTTGATGTGCAAATTTGCCTCTTCTTTGCCTTTTTTAATAAAATCTTTGACTAGATGAAAATCGACTGAAGTCGCGTCTGAAAAAACAGGACGCAGAGCTACGCTCGCTTTTTTACAGCTACTTTCAGCGAGCACGTATTCTATAGACTGCATACTGGTCATAATTATATCAAATATATTTGCGGTAAACAGTTTTTTAAAAAATCTTTTTATGCGAAGAATTATCTTTACGTAAAATGGGGCTACGCGCATTAGATTTTCTTCTTCCTGATTCTTTCTCTTCAATAATATATTTCTTTCATATATATCCTTCGGGCCGGGCAGGACATTTACTGCTATTATCTTTCTTACGCCTTGCTTCAACAATGCATCCACAGGGACAGGGGCTGAGACTCCTCCATCAACAATTATCCTATTCTTTTCTATGCTTGGTTTAAATATGCCCGGCACGGATACGCTCTTATAGACGGCCTCTGCAAGCAGGCCTTTTTCTATTGCAATCGTCTCTCTGTTCGCCAAATCATATACCATTATCTTAACAGGTATTTGCAAATCTTCAAATCTTTTTTCTCTTAAAATACTCTTCAAAAATATCCTTAATCTTTTCCCGGCCAGAATGCCTGATATGGGCACGGTAAAATCCAAGAGTCGCATGATATTAAGCTTTTTTCTGAGTTTCTTTGCGATATATTCTATTTTGTCTGAAGAAAAACCAAGGCCCCATAACGCCGCCATGAGCCCCCCTATGCTTGAGCCTGACAGGACATCTATGGGCACATGATTCTCTTCTAAAACCTTTAAGACTCCTATATGGGCAAGCCCAAAGGCAGCTCCACTGCCAAGCGCCAACCCTAAAAGCCTATCGGTTTCTGATTTTGCAATACGTACAACTGCCCTTGAATATTCTGAATCATGAGATCTTAAAACAATAGGGGTACCTTTTGAATCTATAACCGCCTCTATGATACTAGATTCAGGCACCATGGCCCACACATTCCTCTTAAGCAACCATGACATCTCTTCTATAGAAAACCTGTCAAATATATTCAACCTGTTTATAACAACCTTCATTTTATCGTGGGTTTGTTTCATGTCTTTCTTAAGAAGACCTTCTAAAAAGCTATGTCCGCTCTCAAGATCATCTTTAGTAGAACTAACAAAGAAATGAACTGTATCAGAATAAGAAAATGCCTGATAAGTTGATTCATCCAGTTTGATTGGAAGATCGATTACCACATACTGATAATCACGTCTAATCTGACTGAGGCGTTGTTTTTCGATGCGATCCAAAATCAAGACATCGGAATCCCTGCCTAATTCAAGGGCCTTCATAATGTCATCGCAGGCCCTGTTCATATTTATAAGCATGACCTTTGCTTTTGTAACATTAGCAAGCGCAACTGTAAGATTTATCGCATACTCCGACTTAGCCTCTATAGTGCTATCACTATATATAGATATAACCTTGTGATCATGTGCTATTTTTTCCATATTCCTTTAGAGCTTAAAAAACTATTTTCAGTTACAATTATTACCCTGACTACCTTGTTATCATATAAATAAAGCTACTAGGGGCGGGATGCTAGATGCAATTCGCTGCGCGCAATCCCGCCCCATTAATAAAAAAAAGAAGCCGATAAAGATTGATCGCATAGCCCGATCTAGCTTTGCCTTATATTAGGCACGTTTTTGTAACTTTATCGGCTTCCAAAAAAAGTATAGCATATTTTTTTATAAATTCAAGATTGAATAACAGAATCAGACGACCAGTTTGTAGACCAAATCATGTTCTCTGACCCTCGATTTAACCTTAAGACCTATCTCTTGTCCTGCAGACGCGCTTGTTATCGAGGCGCGATCCAGCTGTATAGAATCTACCTTTTCCTTGAATTCAGTTGTGTGTCCCTTTATAACAACTGTATCTCCCAGCAAAAGAGAACCTGCTGTTAATTTTACAACCGCGGCTTCAACATGCGAAAAATAGTGCGTAACTATTCCTATTTCCTCTAACGACACTCCTAGAGGTATGCGTATCTTCTTTGCGGCCTTTTTTTTAGGCTTTTGGATTTTTTTCTTTTTAGCCCTGACAACCTTTTTCTTTGCCTTCTTTGCAGGTCTTTTCTTCTTTGATGCAGACCTTCTCCTTGCCTTCTTTTTAACCTTTTTCTTTTTCATATCCCACCTCCCTGTTTTCGACTATCCCGCCTTTATACAAAAACTCTCTGAACATCTTGCTATATTTTGTCCAGTTAGAATAGGGGTCGTTATATGTCTTTACAAAATGCCTAAAACCATTGATCTTGGCGTCCAGATTATCTATATAATGCAAGATAACTGCTTCTAGGCACATAGGCCTCTTAGGCGAACCCCACTCCTGTTCTCCATGATGACTGAGCACAATGTGAAGAATTAGATTTTTTAACTCCGCGGGGAAGTTAGGGATCCGGTCGATCTCCTTTTCTATCAAATTCACTCCTATCACGATATGACCTATAAGCCTGCCTTTATCTGTATAATAAAAGCTTCTTTTGTAAGAAAGCTCTTCTATCTTGCCTATATCATGCAATGCCGCCCCGCACACCAAAAGATCAGTATCTACGCCAGGGTATCTAGTTGCAATCAGTTTTGCCAATTCTATACAGGATAGAGTATGCTCTAAAAGCCCTCCAAGGTAAGGGTGATGGAAATCAGTGGCAGCAGGAGCTATCTTAAACTTGTCCAGTATTTCTTTATTAGCAAAGACATTTTTTAACAACTCCTTGAGAGAGACGTTTTTAACTCCCTCTACATGCGAGAAGAAGATAGCAAACAGCTTGTTCCGGTCCTTGTCAATGGCTGGCACATAAAATGATATGTCTATCGACGAATCGTTAACCTTCTCAAGGGAATTAAGTTTCAATTGTGGGTATTTTTTATAAAGCTCGACCCGGCCCTTTATTCTTACAAATTCATCTACATCAAATGAATCAAAAAGACTTTTAGTGGCATCCCATTTGCGGCCGTCTACCATACCTGTTCTGTCGGCAAGTTCAAGAGAAATATAAGGGGCTCCGTTTTTCGTTATATCAAAAGACTTTTCCCTTACAAGATACACCGAATCAACGCTATCCCCCTCTTTAAAATCTTTAATAAACTTATGGGTCATGTCTAAATTATATATCAGATTTGTCTAAATTTGAATAAAAAATCTTTATATTTTTAAAAGCCTCTTCAGCTGTATCGGCAATACAAAATATATCTAAATCGACTTTTTGTATGCGGTCTTTTTTTAGCATAGCATCTATCATCCAATTGATAAGGCCTTTCCAGTATTCGCTTCCCATAAGAACAACTGGAAACCTTTCTATCCTTTCGGTCTGGATAAGTGTCATAAATTCAAAGAATTCATCCATTGTGCCAAACCCGCCTGGAAATATAAGAGACGCCTTTGTATACTTAAGAAACATGACCTTGCGACAGAAAAAATATCTAAATTCCAACAGTTTTGTTACGAATCTATTTGGTTTCTGTACTATGGGCACCTGTATGTTTAATCCTATTGAAAGGCCTTTGCCCTTCTTGGCTCCTTTATTGGCGGCCTCCATTATCCCAGGGCCGGCGCCTGTAATTATCGAATATCCGTTTTTGGATAAAAGAGCTGCTGTTTCTTCCGCCAGCTTGTAGTATTTGTCCTGAAATTTCGTTCTCGAGGAACCAAAAACAGTGACTGCCGGACCAATCTTGGACAATTCATCAAAACCTTCTACAAACTCTGACATAATCCTGAATATCCGCCATGGATCATCTGCCCTAAAATCATATGCCTTTCCCATTCAATCCTCCTTTATTAAAGTTGTGAGATTATTCGACCGGCTTATTCATGTAATCCGTAAAGCCTATTTCTCCTGTAAGCTCCTGTTTAACCATGCGTATACGGTCGGCTATATGTGGGTGCGAGCGATAGCTTCTGTATGGCCTTATTGGCGCTTCTCTATTAACTTCTTGCAGTTTCTTAAGAAAGCTTATAATGGCCATAGGATCAAATCCCGCTTCTCTTAAATACCTAATCGCCATCTTGTCTGCAAGGGCCTCGTCCTCTCTTGAGTATGACATAATAAGTTGGCCGAATGCTGTGTCAATCCTGCTCGCATCTCGCGCAGTTGTACCGCTAACCACCATTAATATCTGCAATATGCTGTATCCCAGCCCTCCCTGAAGGCGCTTTACAGAATGTCTTGCCACGACATGGCCTATTTCATGCGCTATAACAGAAGCCAATTCATCATCGCTCTCAACCTTTTCTACAAGGCCTCTAAAAATAAACATATACCCTCCTGGCAAAACAAAGGCATTGACCTCGTCTTTATCTATTACCCTAAAGGTATAATTCACCTCTTTTCTGTCTGAAACAGCTGCTATTTTTTTCCCCACCTCATTGACCCGCTTTGTCATCAGGGGATCAGGATCTAACGTTATGTCAGGATTCTTTTCTATGCTCTCGGCAATCCTTCGGCCAATATCAATCTCCTTCTCGGTGCTCACAAAGATAATATCCTCCTTGCCAGTAGCGGCATTGTACTCTTGCGTTATGCAGCCTGATAAAAAAACCCCTGAGGCCAATATGTAGATCAAAAAGTTGATTTTCATATAGAATAAGTTTATTCTAAAAAGGGCTGGGCGTCAAACATAATCTTTGGTCGTGGCTAACTTGACACATGAAATTGATCCATCCACCAGAGGCGGATTATCCACCGAATGATATGCGAGGGCGAATAACTTTTGTCGTTGAGGATTTCTCAAGTTAGAGGAGATAAAAAGGTCCGAGTTTCAATCTTGGACCTTTCTGTGGTGGCTATGTCTTGATTTTATTGTCGCGGTCATTATCGCTAAAAGCCCTGTAGCTATATTATTTCAACTTTCACGCGAATAAGGCCCTTTTTCAAATCGCTTATTTTAGAAAACGCCGTCTTGGTCAGATCGATTATCCTGCCTTTCTTCACCAATCTCTTGGCAGGGCCTCTGTCATTTACCCTTACGTAGACAGATTTTCCGTTTTCTAAATTTGTTACCTTTAATATAGTATCAAACGGTATCTGCCATACCGCGCAAGTCAATCTTGTATCATCAAACTGCTCCATGTTTGCGGTTGTCTCTAAAACGCCCGGGTCTTCCTCTGAATACCATGATGCCATACCTTTAGATACGATAGAGCTACTATCTACCTCGCTTATCGGTACAAGACCTATCAACATCACAACCGCCAGGATAATAGCTATAGGTTTCATCTGAGACCCCCCAAAAATAAAAAAACCTATTCTCCGCTTGAAAGAATAGGCTTAAATAGTTTCGGCAATCCAGCCGCCTTAACCCTTTTCGGGTCTTAGGCCTGTTGACTTTGCGCCCCACTCTTTCAAGTGGTTTGCCTTTGTCGTCCTCTCCTGTTAAAAGCTAATGCCCTAACAGGAAAATATTCAGTTGTCTCTACTGCAATTATGCCATAGAAAATAAAAAATACAAGGGTCTAATGGGGAATTTTAAAGATAAACCTACAATAATTCTGCGGCGAGATTGGCGAGGCTAGAGCGCTCGTTCCTGGTGAGGGTGATATGACCAAACATCTCCCGGCCTTTTATCTTTTCTACCACATAGCTGAGGCCATTGGATGAGGAATCAAGGTAGGGGCTGTCTATCTGGTAAGGATCGCCTGTTAAAACCATTTTTGTATGGTTTCCGGCGCGGCTTACAACTGTCTTTATCTCATGCGGGGTAAGATTCTGCGCTTCATCGATTATAATAAACTGATTAGGGATGCTTCTCCCCCTCATATAAGTCAGGGCTTCGAACTGCAAAAGATCGGAATCCACAAGATCCTCTATGCGTTCTTTCCTTTTTCTTATGGTCAGTATGTACTCTAAATTATCATAAATAGGCTGCATCCAGTTTACAAGTTTTTCTTCCTTTGTGCCCGGGAGATAGCCGATGTCCCTTCCCATCGGTATAACAGGCCTTGATACAAGCATCCTTTTATAAGCGTGTTCATCCACGGTCTTTTTTAAGCCCGCTGCTAAGGCTAAAAGGGTCTTTCCTGTGCCTGCCTTGCCAACGAGTGTTACAAGCTTTATGTTGTCATCCATTAAAAGATCGATGGCCATGGACTGCTCTTTGTTTCTCGGTTTGATGCCCCAAACATCGTTTACGTCAGAACGAAGAGGAATCACACCTTTTTGTTTAAGAGAAAACCTTGCAAGGCCTGTATGTTTCTCGTTTAGGCTGTCCTTTAGTAAAACATACTGGTTCGGGAATATGTCATCATCTTTTATTTCAAGAAATTTCTTTTCATAAAAACTATCTATGCCTGATCTCTGAACCAAAAGCTCTTTCCAACCACTGTATAAACGGCCCATGTCAACTTTTTGCTTCTCAAAATCAACTGCCTTTATGCCCAGGGCATCTGCCTTCACTCTGGCATTAATATCCTTGGAAACAAATATTACATGGTTGCCTTTCTGCTGCAAGTCATAGGCTACCATCAAGATCTTATTGTCTCTTGCTTCCGGAGATAGCTCTAATGGCCCTTTTATATCAGCATGCATAACTATGCGTAATAATCCTCCGCCTTCCAATGGGACCCCTTTTCCCAGCCTCCCGCGCTCTCTTAATTCATCAAGCATCCTTATTGTTGCCCTGGCGTTCCTACCCTTCTCATCGCTGTCTTTTTTAAATATATCGAGCTCTTCGATCACATCAATAGGCAGGACAACTTCGTTGTCTGCAAATACCTTTAATGCGTCTGCATTATGAAGAAGCACATTTGTATCAAGAACAAAAATCTTTCGCATAATCTTATATTATACGCGCTTATCTAAAAAATTCAATGAAAATAATACGGGTTCTATGCTAACTTGACACATTTGTCATTAACTGAATTGTCAAGTTGGCAAAAAAATTCCCTGGGAGATTTCTCTCCCAGGGAATTCGTAACACCAATGTTGTAAATCAAGTTAGAAGGCTACGTCCAATGTTGCTAAGACCTGTAAAGCTGTCTCATCGTTTCTGTCAGTACTGTATTCGCCTTCCAATGCCTTTCCAGGCTTGAACCAGCTACCAGATAAACCCATCTTGACATCTTCGGTGTAATCATAGTCAAGAGCGACATCTACCTCGTAACCAAGCTCATCATTTGCGTTCATAGCATAATTGCCTTGAGTTAGGTTTGTCCATCCCAAAGCACCATTGTTGGATGAGCTTGCAAGAGTGTTTGCTCCAGCAACAAGATTCTGATCTAACCAGAAGTTATACCAGTCAACACTAAGAGTTAGATCTTCGGCTGTCTCAACAGTAGCGCCTATATTTAGAATATCTGCATTACTATTTTGACCGCCATTTATACCGCTCAAAATAAAGTTTGCTGCTACACCATGAGACTGATCTTCATAGAGAGGAATCCAGCCATCAAAATCACCGGCGTTAGCCTGTTCCTCACCTGAATAGTGAGTCCAACCTGCTCTCACTACTGGCGCCCAATTCCAATCAACAATAGTATAATCAGCTGCTACTTGCCATGCCTGACCTGACACATCTCTCTTTGTAGTTGAGTGCCTGTCATAATCTCCGCGCTGAAAAGCGATTTCACCAAGTATGTTCAAATTATCTATTGGCGTCATGCTGCCTCTTGCGCCTATAGTATGAACCACTTGTCCAGGGCTAGTTGTGTCTGAAGTTTCAACAGGTGCTGCTTGAATATCGTCTCTGTTTAAGAACCAGTATCCTTCTGCCTCTGCGTTGTAATTATCAAATGTATAAGCAGCGTTTGCGCCATAAAGAGTCTCATCGCAGTTCAACCCAGCGTTAGTTTCATCTATCTTGGCCATAAACAGATCAATGGTCAATGGGTTGTAATCCAAGATTCCTCTAATAGCATCAAAGGATTTGCGTATGCTTAGGTCTACTGCTGTAAAAGTAGTAGTATCCTTGGATGTAGCATTGGTATCTGGATCGCCAACTACAAACGCATTTCCATACCTTAGCGGCTGCCTACCAACAATCACTGTCAAAGGCTGGTAGAAAGCTTCTTTTAATGTAACATTTGCAAGATCTAGGTCTACGTTGTCGCCATCTGTTACACTGGAACTACCTGTGTTGTCTTCTGTATTCCAATCGTATTCTGTGAGATAACGAATAGTTGCTGCTACGTTATCAGTAAGATCTGCATCCACTCTTACTCTTGCCTGAGTATACAGGAAGTTATTGTTATCGCTATACTGACCGTCCTCATCGTACGAACCAGTCGTACCAGTAGCATTTCTCTGGGCTGGATAAAGGTCATAGTTGTTGCGATAAACTCCCGCGGAAATTATATCACCGCTCACCTTCACGTTCTGCACTTCTGCGAACGCAGGTGATGCTACAAGAGCGATTGCAGTCAAAATGATGCATAATGTAATTAATCGCTTCATTTAGTTTTCCTCCTTGGTTTTGTTCAATTTATTGAATTTTTAGGCTAGAGGCCTAAAATATTTATCCTACTTTATATAATATATCGCCATTGGTTTTGGCTGCTTTAGGCTAGTTATGCTCCCCCCTTTCTTTGCCTGATTAAAGCCGCCTATGGCGGTATACTCAAATTTCTATCTATTTAAGAAAGAAGTATACCTTATATATAGATTGGTGTCAAGGGGATTATTTCTTAGATTTTCTCTCTGCTTCGACCTTCATTGGCCTTGATTTTGGAGAAATAGCTATGGTAATAATGTTCTTTCTGCCTTTTGGCTCAATAGTTACTATGCAGCTCTCGGAATTCTTCTCGTAATTCAGGATCCTTCTTTCATACTCTATGATATTTATAGGACTCCAATTGTATAATGGCATCTGCTCTTTATAAAATGCCACCAATAAGTCTGGGTTCTTGCTGCCTATATATTTTAATAAGGCTACCCTTGTTACATCATTCTGAAAAGCAAATGAATTATTCTCAAGTACGCTAAATCCAAAAGGAACAGGGACATCATTAAATCGCAATATAGCCGCAACATTTAATGAGGTGTCTATGGGTGTGTTTGAGCGGTTTTCATATGTTGTGGCGCAGCCAGACAATAATATTAGAGCTGAGAAATAAGAACCAAGGATTAAGGCTTTTTTCTTTTTCATTTCATGACCTCCATTTTTTCAGCATTCCTAACTTGAGAAATACCCAATGACAAAACTGTCAAGTTAGGAGATATTCTTTTAACAAAGCTTACTATATTAATCGTTTAATGTCAAGTGAATGACACGCTAATATTTCAGAGTTTTTAAAAACCGCTTTTGCTTCTTTTTTATCAAGGCCTGCGCCGATCAAAACTTTTTCAGCAAAACCTCTTGTAATTAAATCGCCTGGGTCATGTGCGTCAGAATTGATAACGAGCTTTGCGCCCGTGGATTTTGAGGCTTCTGCAATATGACCATTAGTAAGAGAATGTCCGCTGCGAGCTGTAATCTCGAGATAGACTCCTTTGCTGGCTGCCAACTTCGCGTCCTCAAAAGATATCAGGCCAGGATGCGTTAAGATATCTGGGCCTGCAAGGATGGCCTCTTTATTTGTTCCAGGAATTACTGGCTCAGAAACTGTCTCTCCATGCACCAGCACCAATCTTATGCCTTTTGAGCGAGCAAGTTTCACTGCGCCTTTTATTGTGCTAAGCGGCATATGAGTTAGCTCGACTCCCGGAATAGACCTTATCTTCCAGTTTTTGTTTATGTCCTTGCACACCCTTAAAAGAGCGTCGACGACACATTCTATATTCGAAATATCTGTATGATCTGTTATGCCTATAACCTTATATCCTTTTTCCTGGGCCCTTCTAGCAAGCTCGCTTGGTAAAAGCGCGCCATCGCTCAATAAACTATGTGTATGTAAATCTATCATGATGCTTCCTCTCTTACTGGCGTCCCTAGGAGGATTCGAACCTCCGACCCCAAGTTTAGGAAACTTGTGCTCTATCCATCTGAGCTATAGGGACATAATTAGTAGTTTAGGATATCGCCTCTCGTCAACATTCGGACGGTTCCACGCCGAATTATCTTCAATATTAATATTTCACCATTGAATAAACAGGTAAGTCTTTCATCTTGGCGCGGCCTTTTAAATCTGAAAGTTCTATGATAAAAGCTATCTCTACGATTTCGCCCTTTATTTTTTTTACCAGATCTATTACTGCGCCCATTGTCCCGCCTGTTGCCAAAAGATCGTCTATCAATAAAACCCTTGAGCCGGACTGAAAGGCATCTTCGTGCATTTGAAGCGTGTCCTCCCCGTATTCCAAAGAATATGTCGCGCTTAACGTCTTATAAGGGAGCTTTCCTTTTTTTCTTACAGGTACCACTGTCGTCCCCAGTTTATAAGCTAGCGCAGCACCAAAAATAAAACCCCTTGATTCAACAGCTACCACTGCGTCAATCTTTTTATCAGAGTATCTCTTAAATAGAACATCAACCACTTCTGAAAACTTTCCCTTCGTGTTTAAAAGCGTTGTAATATCCCTAAAAAGGATACCCTTCTTTGGAAAATCCGGTATGTTGCGAATATATTGTTTTAAATGTTCCATATGCCCACCCCGCTCTATTTGGGAAATTACAAATAAGAGAACAAAAATGCTGTGACATTAGGGCTTCCCTTTCTAATACTCCCCTAATCCCCCGCTTTGCTGAATAATGTATGCCCTTAACTTCCCAAGAGCAGCGCTTTCTATTTGCCTGACCCTTTCCCTTGTTATCCCAAAATGCTTTGCTGTTTCTCCCAACGTATGAGTGATGCCATCGGTCAAGCCAAAACGTAAATTCAAAATCTTTTTCTCCCTTTCATTCATACGCTCAAGAAGCATGTCAACCCTTTCCCGGCGCAACACCTCGCTTATGTTATCCATAGGAGAAGCGCTTGATTCATCTTCTATAAGGTCCATAAACTGTCCTGTCCCATCATCACCGATAGGCGCATCCAGCGATGAAATTTTTGTAGCAACCTCGCTTATCTCACGAACCTTTCTCATGGGCAACCTCATTTTCTTTGCGACCTCTTTTGTTTTAGGCCTTCTGCCGTATTTTTGCGTCAGCTGCTCTGTTATTCTTTTCCATCTATTTATTATCTCGGTCATGTAAACAGGGATCCTTATTGTCTTGCCCTGGTTTGCAATAGCACGCGTTATATATTGCTTTATCCACCATGCAGCATATGTACTAAATCTGTATCCCTTGTCCGGGTTATATTTTTTAACAGCCTTGATAAGCCCGAGGTTCCCTTCCTCTATAAGGTCCATCATGGGCACCCCGAGTTTTGCATAGCGTTTTGCAATGTTAATAACCAGACGCAGGTTGGATTGTATCATCTTTTTCCGCGCACGGGTATTGCCTTTTTTTATTCTGCGCGCAACGGACTTCTCTCCCTCTGGAGTAAGAAGCGGGATATCCTTAATTGCCCGCAGATAAAGTTTTATCGCGTCCATAATCCTCCATGACTGGTGCGGTTTGTAATTTTTTATTTACCATTCTTAAGGGCTGCCTGCGCTGCCGCCAACTTTGCGATAGGGACTCTAAAAGGCGAACAGCTGACATAATTCATGCCAACCCTGTGACAAAATTCAACTGACTTGGGCTCGCCGCCGTGTTCACCGCAAATGCCGACTTTAAGGTCCTTGCGGGTTTTTCTGCCAAGCTTTATGCCTGTCTTGATAAGCGCTCCTACGCCTTCCTGATCAACGGTCTGAAACGGGTCGTCCGGGAGCATTTTCTTTTCTATGTATTCCGGAAGAAAAACACCTGCATCATCACGACTATAACCGAAAGTCATCTGCGTTAAATCATTGGTGCCAAATGAGAAAAACTCGGCATTCTGTGCAACCTTATCAGCCGTAAGCGCTGCGCGCGGTATTTCAATCATGGTACCTACCAGGTATTTAATCTTTTTTCCTGTCTTTTTGATGATCTTTTCTGATGTCTCACGTACAATGCCCTCTAAATAATCAAATTCCGCCTTTGTACCGATAAGAGGGATCATTATTTCAGGCAAAACCTTGATATTCTTCTTAGTCATATTGCATGCGGCTTCTATAATAGCTGTTGTCTGCATAACGCAAAGCTCAGGATAGGTAATAGATAACCTGCAACCGCGATGGCCAAGCATAGGATTCATCTCGTGTAAATTTTTAATAAGGTCTCTGATCTTGTCCGGAGACACCTTCATCCTTCTGGCCATTTCTTTTATTCCTGCTTCAGTATTTGGCAAGAATTCATGCAGCGGCGGGTCAAGCAATCTTATTGTCACAGGCAAACCATGCATCTCTTTGAATATGCCCTCAAAATCCTTACGTTGGTAAGGCAATAGCTTCTTAAGCGCCTTTTCTCGCGCCTTCAGGTCTTGCGCCAGGATAAATTCGCGTATAGCCCAAATCCTCTCGCCTTCAAAAAACATATGCTCTGTCCTGGTAAGGCCTATGCCTTCAGCCCCTAGCCTACGGGCAGCCATTGAATCCTTTGGGGTATCGGAATTTGTACGTATATTAATCTTACGATATCGATCCGACCATTTCATGATCTGAGAAAACATCTTATATATCTCGCCTTTCTTTGCAATCGCATTGTTTTCTACAACACCAGCAATAACAGGGCTCGAAGTGGACTTTATGTCTCCCAGCATAACTTCGCCCGTTGAACCATCAAGAGAAATAAAATCGCCTTGTTTTATAGTCTTTCCCCCCACTCGTATCTCTTTTTTTGCATAGTTAATGTTTAAAGTGCTACAACCAGCTATACAGCACTTGCCCCAGCCCCTTGCAACAACAGCCGCATGAGAAGTCACGCCTCCTGTTGAAGTCAAAATGCCTTCTGCCGCATCCATGCCAGCAACGTCTTCAGGAGAGGTTTCGTGCCTGACAAGAATAATCTTTTTGCCTCTTTTTTTCCAGGCCTCTGCGTCTGAGGCCGTAAAGACCACCTGACCCGAAGCAGCGCCAGGCCCTGCCGGAAGGCCTTTTGCAACCAGAGTAGCATTTGCCTTTGATTTTGGATCAAAGACAGGGAAAAGAAGCTGATTCAGCTGGTCGCCTTCGATCCTCATAATAGCCTCTTTAGGGGTGATCATCTTTTCCTTTACCATATCGCACGCGATCTTCACAGCCGCAATGCCGGTACGCTTACCTGTTCGCGTCTGCAACATAAAAAGCTTACCTTCCTGAATCGTAAACTCCACATCCTGTATATCCTTATAATGCCTTTCCAGCTTAGTGCGAATGACATCGAGCTCTTTATAGATCTTAGGCATCTTCTTTTTTAGACCACTTATAGGCTCTGGCGTCCTGATCCCTGCAACTACGTCTTCGCCCTGGGCGTTTATCAGAAATTCGCCAAAGAACGTCTTTTCTCCTGTTGAAGGATTGCGCGTGAAGGCAACGCCGGTGCCAGAGGTCTTGCCCATATTGCCAAACACCATTGCCTGGACATTAACAGCTGTTCCGAGAAGACCTGTGATTTTGTTGATCCTCCTGTAAACCACAGCCCTCTCTATGTTCCACGAACCAAAAACAGCATGCACAGCGGCCATCAACTGATCCTTTGCATTATTTGGAAAAGGTTTTTTGATATGTTTTTCATAGACTTTTTTATACTCGCCTACCAGCTCTTTTAACTGTTTTGCTGTAAGGTCATTGTCTAGCCTTGCTCCGTATCTCTTCTTGATAGCTGCCAGTTTTTCTTCAAAATAATCATGACTAATGCCCATAACCACGTCGCCGAACATATCAATAAAACGCCTGTAAGCATCCCATGCAAGGCGCTCATTCCCTGTCTTCCTGGCAAAGCCTACGACTGATTCATCGTTGAGTCCAAGGTTTAAGACAGTGTCCATCATGCCCGGCATAGAAACAGCGGCTCCGCTTCTCACTGAAACCAGAAGAGGGTTATTAATATCCCCCAGCCTTGCTCCCATAGACTTCTCAAGTTTTGCAATATTAATATCGATCTGCTTTTGAAGATCAGGCGGATATTTCTTGCCGTGTTTATAATAATAATTACAGACATCTGTTGAAATAGTAAATCCCGGAGGAACCGGAACTCCTATATTGGTCATCTCGGCAAGGTTTGCGCCCTTACCTCCAAGAATAGCTTTCATCTTGGTGTTTCCATCTGCCTCGCCTTCCCCAAAGAAGTAAACCATTTTAGCCATCTTTCTTAGTCCTTTCTTTCTTTAACGAGCACTTTGGCTCGCTGCGACGGGCCGCAGCTTCATCTCATTTAACTACTATCTGCGGCAATAACGCTAAATCAGCTACGGATTCCGCGTAAAGCCTGTTTATCGTCTTCATCATTGCCAGGCGATTTAATCGCAAAGTCCCATTATCAACATTCACGAGCACTTTATCAAAAAAATCGTGAAGCACTTTAAAAAATGCCTGCGCGTATTCCTTGGTGGCCTCTTTGTATTTCTCTTTACTGATAAGATCCTGGATTTTACCTTTCGAATCTAAATATGCCTTCCACACAGCTCTTTCCAGATCTTCTTTAAAAAGACTCTCGTCTACCTCGCCTATCTTTTCCTTTTTTGCGCCTTTCAATATATTGCTTGTCCTCTCTACGACCTTAGCCGCCTCCAAAAAATATTTTTCTTTCCTTATTTCCATAAGCGCTTTCTTTCGTTTAAAAATTTGAGCTATATCAAAAGAGCCGCTATCTAAAACCGCTCTCTTGAGTTCTAAGGGCCGTACATCTCCCATCAAAAAATCAATCCTATCTTTTATATAACCAACTGTCTGCTGTTTAAATTTAACGGCATCAACGTTAATCTTCGCACCATACAGCTCTATTGCTTTTTCTATTAATTCATCAAGCATTAATACGAAGGACTTTTTTTCTATAATCCTGATTAGTCCGAGCGCATTCCTTCTTATTCCAAAAGGATCAAAGCTACCGCTGATCTTTTCTATATTCACTCCGCAAAAACCAACCAGATTATCTATCTTATCGCTAATCGCAAGGATCGCGCCTTCTGTAGTTTTCGGCAAACTGTCATCTGTCCCCTGAGGTAAATAATGTTCTCCTATAGCCGCCGCAACATCTTTCGCCTCTCCGTTCTTCAAGGCGTATTCTCTGCCTATCACGCCTTGTAAGCTCGGAAACTCTCCCACCATATGGGTGACTAGATCTGCTTTTGAAAGCTCAGCAGCTCTTTCTGTATTAATTTTCAAAGACCCACCTTTGCCTAATCTATCGCAGATAAAAGAACAAAGCTCTTTCAGGCGCTCAATTTTTTCGAACATACTACCTAAGTCTTTCTGAAAAATCAAGTCTTTTAATTGGGAAACATTCTCTGAAAAAGGTTTTTTAGTATCCTCGTCGAAGAAAAATAAGCTGTCCTTGAGCTTTGCCTCTAAAATATTTTCATAATTTCTTCTCATGCTCTTTATGTCTCTTCCCTTGCCATCTATCACAGCGATAAACTTATTTATAAGCTTTGATTTTTTTAAAACAGGGAAAATCCTCTGATGCTTTGCCATGCTGGCCTTGAGTACGTCTTCTGGTAAGCTAAGAAATTTCTTATCAAACCACCCTACGAATACCCCGGGAGAGCCTACCATAAAAGTCACTTCTTCTAATAGGTTTTCATCTATATAAAAATCTGCCTTGAGTGTTTTTGTCGCTCCTTTTATAAAGAACCTTATCTTTTCCTTTCGTTTATTAGGATCTATTAAATATTTCTTTTGAATATCTTTTAAACATGCCTCAGAGGACAGCATGTGTATTTTTTTAGCAGGTATCTTGCCAAGCTTAACAGGAAGGCTTTCTTTCCCAAAGAAAGCTAACAGTTTTTCTATTGGTCTTGCAAAACGTAGACCTGATGAATCCCATTTCATCGTCTTTAGGAAATGGATATTTTTTATAAGTTCTGGAATAATGGATTCTACTAAGTATTCTTTTGTGGGTTTTCCTTTTACAGTCTTAGCTTTTCTAAAAACATATTCGCCTTCTTTGGTTGGTTCAATCTTTAAATCCTCCAGAGCGACACCCTGAGACTTTGCAAAACCAATACCTTGTTTTGTCCAGTTGCCTTTCTCGTCCAAAGCTATTTTCTTAGGAGGTCCCTTGATATCACGCGTAAGCGGTTCTGGCCATTCTAAAACATCTTTTACATAACAAACTAATTCGTTGGCTGTACCAGCAGTATAAACTTCTCCATGAGCTACGCGTAAGGTCTTAAAGTGTTCCAAAAACCCTTGCTGCAGCGAATAAAGCGCAGGCCTTACATAGCTCGCGGGCAATTCTTCAACACAGATCTCTAATAAAAAATCTCTAACTTTGTTTTTCATAATTTTTCCCAAGATACAACTCCGCTGAACGCTTTGCAAGAGACCGTATTCTTCCTATATAACGCGGCCTCTCGCTTTGGCTCACAGCTCCCCGCGCATCGAGAACATTAAATGTATGCGAGGCCTTTAAAACAAAACTATACGCGGGATAAACAAGTTTTTTGTTCAGCAGAGACATAGCTTCTTTTTCAAAAAACTCAAACATTTTAAGGTACATGCCTATATCTGCTTCATCAAAATTGTATTTTGAGTATTCTATCTCGTGGTCCTTGTGGATATCCCCATAGGTCAGACCCGGCTGCCACTCCAAGTCAAAGACACTAAATTTATTCTGTATAAACATTGATATGCGCTCAAGCCCATATGTAATCTCGCATGATATAACATCAAGTTCCTTGCCTCCTATCTGTTGAAAATAGGTAAACTGGGTTATTTCTAAACTATCAAGCCATACCTCCCAGCCAAGACCTGATGCGCCTAAAGTTGGCGATTCCCAATCATCTTCCACAAACCTTACCTCGTGCGCCTTTAAATCAATACCCAGGGCCTTAAGGCTTTCCAGGTAAATCTTCTTTATGTCGCGTAGGCTTGGCTTTACCAGCACCTGATACTGGTAATAATGCTGCATCCTTAAAGGGTTGTCCGCATATCTGCCATCAGTGGGGCGTCTCGACGGCTGTACATAAGCCACGCGCCAGTCCTCAGTGCCCAATGACTTAAAAAAAGTCGCTGGATGAAAAGTACCGGCCCCGACCTCTGTGTCAAGCGGCTGCACTAAAGTACAGCCATGCTTTACCCAAAACTTGTTTAACTTTTCTACTACCTCTATAAATGACAGTTTTTTCATACAATCTTAAAGATATTTAATGTTTTTAAAGGTCTATCTAAATTATCTGCGATAATCTTCCGGGTGATACCTTTAATTTCATCAGCCACTTCGCGCATCAATCTTATCTTTGATGAAACCTGCCAGGTATTTTTTTCAAAACATAAAAGCGTAGACGCTGTAGCCTTTGTTAATTTGAACTCTTCGCTTCCAGGCCACAATCCAGCAGCCATTAAAAGTCTCACCTCAAAAAGCCTTGCTATTGCGTTAGTCTCTTTTTTGCTGTCCAAAGACCTTAAGCTATTCGTTAAATTTTCAAATATCTCTTCAGAGCATCCCCCTAGTTCCGTAAAGACGTCAATAAGTTCTAAGATATAATACGCAACTGATACCCTGTCTAATTCTTTTAAAATATTAAAAAATACTTCTTGTGTCTCGCATTGAGATATAATAAAAAAATCGCTTTTTTTCTTTTCGTAATAAACTATCTGACTAATGCTGAAAAACAAAGGATTGACGGTGCTCCTCGCTCGAGCGCCCCTGGCGCCCTTTAAAACACCATGCACTTTCCCAAAATCCTTTGTAAAAAAAGTAAGTATAAAACTCGTTTCCCTGAAATCTTTCTTCTTAAGAAGTATTGCATCTGTTTTTTGTATCGTCATCTATCTAATCTGCTTTGTTCACTTATCAGCCGCTTTCCTCGGCACAACTGTTCCGCCTGAGATGACCATCTTCATGCCGTCTGCTACTGACATGTTTAAAGGGGTGGCATCTTCCCGCGGGACAAGCACCAGTATGCCAGAAGTAGGGTTTGGCGTAGTCGGCACAAAAACATTCAACACTGTTTCTTTTGTCTTTTCTTGGGCTTCGCCCTTTGTCTCTGATATAACAAAACCTAGCTGATAAAGGCCTTTTCTGGGGTATTCTATTAAGACGACTCTTTGAAAAATACTATTCTTCTGTACTAAAAAAGCAAATGATATCTCCTTTATTGACCTATAGACCGTATTGATCATCGGGACCTTATACAAGATCTTTTCGCCAAATCCAAATATATTTCTTAATATAATTATCCTAGTTGCAAAACCGATCAGGGTTAGCAAAATCAACAATAAAAATAGTATGGCTATCTTCACAAGGATCTCTATATTTGGGGCAGGGATCAAATTCCCTAAGATACCCATAATAGGTTCGATCAACAATAAGTTAAACTTATCTATTATAAAATATAGGATCCAAAACGTAAGGACCAGAGGTATCATGATCAGCGTGCCTGTCAAAAAATTAGCCCTGATTTTTGAAATCATTTCTATCTCCTTAGCATCTGAAAAAGTAAAAGTGTTGTAAGAACTCCTAATACAGCCCCGCTAAAAACCTCTAAAAAATTATGAACCTTGTTTTTGATCCTGCTTCGTGAAACCAGAAAGGCGAGTATAAACACAAGGAAAATTATAAGGCTATTTGGATAAAGAAGCGCGATTATTGTCCATATAGAATATGCTACGGCGGCGTGGCCGCTTGGCATACCGCCCCTCAAAGGCGTCCCGCTATGCAATAAGATCTTACTCAACACCACCAGGCTCAGTATTGAAAGCAACACGATAAAAGTAAGATGCCAACTGGACTGTCTTATCTTAATTATGTTGTCTTCTATCCTGATCCCAACGCGACTCGCAAACAATATATAACCCACGATAATCGCAGACATAGCGCTTAAGAGCACTGCCCCTGCACAAATGTCCTTTATAATCCTTGCCAGGGGGTGAAATTCCTCCCTGATAAAGTCTATTGTATGCTCGATGGCCGTGTTGACCATCTCGGCAAATAAAACAAACACTATGGTAAGGCATAAAACTATCAACTCAATATATGTAAAATTTAAAAAGATGCCTAATAAGAGAACAGAAAGCCCCATAAGAAAATGCAATCTCATATTGCGCTGACTTTTAAAGACATAAATAAAACCCTCTATGGCTGAATTAAAGCTTTCTACCAAACTTTGCCGCTTCACATAAACCTCATCAATTCTTCTTCTTTTGACTTCATTATCTGTCTATCTCTTTTCTTTATATCGTCATAACCTAAAAGATGCAGTATGCCATGCACGAGATACAGACATGTCTCTTTGTGAATAGAGAGTTTTCTTTTTTTAGCCTCTCTTTTCGCAGTCTCGACCGATATAACCACATCTCCTAAAATCGGGCTATCTTTTAAAATACCCTGACCTTCTCTCATCGCAAACACCAATACGTCTGTCCTAGAATTTATCTTGCGATATTTCCTGTTTAGCTCCTTGATGTAATAATCTTTTACAAATAATAAACTCAGCTCGGCATTGTGTTCGCCCATGGCCCTTAACACAAACTTCGCACACCTTGCTATCTCTTTCTTGTCAATCTTTATCTTCGTTTGGAGATCTCGGATCTCGACTCTCATGCCTATAGTTGTTTCTTTTTAACATACCAAAAAAATCTGGGACGAGTTATTGTTTCTTTTTCTCCGGACCTTCGGGATATTCTACGCGCGTATGAAATATCCCAGTAAGTATATGGGTAAACACCTTTGCGATCTTCTCCAAATCTTTAAGAGTCAGATCGCACTCGTCGAGCTGGCCATCTATAAATTTATTATTTATAATCTTTCTGACCAAGCCTTTTATCCTGGACGGGGTAGGGTCATCCAACGCCCGCGAGCCCGCTTCCACCGAATCAGCCAAAAGCACGCACGCCGCTTCTCTTGTTTGAGGCTTTGGGCCAGGATATCGAAAAGACTGCTCTCCAACTTCTTCATTTACCACTTTCTCCAAAGCCCTCTTAAAGAAATAAAAAACAAGGCCTGTGCCATGATGTTGCTTGATTATATCTATAATCTTTTTATTGAGCTTGTATCTCTGCGCCAACTCTACGCCATTCTTAACATGGCTAGTAATAATAAGGCTGCTCATGGTGGGAGAAAGTTTATCGTGAGCTGAAGCCCCAAGGGTCTGGTTTTCGCTAAAATAGGATGATTTTTCAAGTTTTCCTATATCATGAAAATACGAACTTACTCTTGCCAGAAGCGAATTCGCGCCGATTGATTCACATGCTGCCTCTGCGAGATTTCCAACTACAAGACTGTGATGATATGTCCCTGGGGCCTTTATAACCATCTCTTTTAAAAGCGGGTGGTTTAAATCTGCCAATTCAAGGAGGCTGATATCCGTAGTAATCTTGAATGTATTTTCAAAAATAGGTAGAATGCCTGTAACAATAACTGCCGAGATTATACCGTTTGTAAAGCCAAATAGCGCCTCTGTGATATACGTGCTAAAATCAAGAGAACTCGCAAGCCCTATACCTATAAGATAACTCATATTGGCAAAACCAACCGAAATCCCTGCCGTTATTACCTGTGAACGCCTTCTTACTCTTCTTATTGCGAATATCCCTACAATGCCGCCTATCAGAGAAACGCCTGCAATATCCAATCTATTTCCCGAAATCATTCCAACCAATATACTCAAAAAGCATGTTACTATTATTGCCAGACGATTATTGATCAAGATAGCTATAAGCATTGATGCCACTGCAACAGGCACGAGATTGCTCGGCCACGGAGACATGACTATAAGCTTTGCTGTAACTAGCATTAAAACACAGATAATAGCAAGAAGTACCAATTCCTTATTTCCTGCGGCAAGCGATGGCTCATAAAATTTAACATAGAATGCGACAAGAAGCATGAAAAGTCCCATCAGTATTGCAATCGCAAAAACACTCCCTATCTTCATCGCAGAGGGTTCGCTCTGTTCTAGGCCTTTTAATTTTACAATATGCCCTTTTCCTATGCGCTCGCCCTTGTTCAATATTGTCTCGTTCTTCTTTACCTCTATTAGGTTAAAGATTGAAACCGCCCCTTCTGATGCAACTCTCTTCCTTGCTTCTGTCTCTTCTTTGTCATATATTACATTAATATTCAAAATTGCATTTACAAAATCTGCAACCACAGGTCTTTTTTTTCTATCTCTTATCGAAGAAGAAGAAAAGGCCTCTACTTTTTTTCTCAAATCCTCAAGCGTAACACAGTCTCTTATGGCTGCCTCTCTTTCAGTGCCCTCAGTTTTACCCATCAACATAATAAACTCTGTTTTGTCATCCTTAAGCCTATCAAGCTCTGATGCAGAAATTATCTCCATGGACATAAAATGCCCTATCGTCTCCTTTGCGTGACCGAAAAACTCCCCGAGTTCCTCTAATTCTAAGATATCGAGAATCAAGACCTCTGAAAGATTATGAGACGCTGCGATTTCTTTTATTGCCGCCTGTCTTTCCTCCTCTATTACCTCAGGCGTTTCTTTTAAAGGGATCAGTGCGTCAATAATAGATTCTGCCTTTTTCAACACCCTGCCCTGGGCTTCAGCATCAAAGACATAAACAGGATCTACTGAATCCATGGCCTTTTCTCTGGAACTGTCTGTGGCCTTAGTGTTTATATCGCCTTTTATCTTTAAATCAAATGGGGCGTAAATCGACCTCAAGGCAATATCGCCTTCGCGAAACTCTGCCTTAAAAAGCCCTCTGTCCCACTGCACAATTGCCACTAAAACCAGAGCGGTTACTACCGCTATGACCGCGTGAGATAAGAGATGGGGGTTTTTGTTTACTTTTTTATTCAGGATATGTCTCATAATATAACCCTTCTTTCCTCTTAAAACTCGATCAATAGGCCTAAGTCCAAACCAGGCCTAGCATTATGAATCTTTTTCATATGCCTTTATTATCTCTTGCACTAAGGGGTGCCTTACAACATCCTTGCCTGTAAAATGTACAAATTTTATCCCTTTTATATATTTAAGAATTTGCTGTACATGATTCAAGCCGGATTTCTTTTCTGAGGGGAGATCGCTTTGTGTAGCGTCACCTGTTATTACCGTCTTGGAATCAAAACCAAGCCTTGTAAGAAACATTTTCATCTGATCTACGGTAGAATTCTGCGCCTCATCAAGTATTATAAAAGAATCGTTCAAGGTGCGTCCCCGCATGTAAGCTAGCGGAGCAACCTCAATAACCCCTCTTTCGATATAGTTTTGAACCTTATTTGTTTCCATCATATCGTAAAGCGCATCATAGAGAGGCCTAAGGTATGGGGTTACCTTTTCATAAAGATCCCCTGGCAGATAACCAAGATTTTCTCCTGCTTCAATAGCTGGACGCGTCAAAATAATTCTGTTTACTTCCTGTTTTTTTAGCGCGTTAACTGCCATGGCCATCGCAAGATAAGTTTTGCCGGTGCCAGCAGGCCCCACGCCAAACACTATATCATACTGTCTTATTGCATCCACATATCTCTTTTGTCCCTCTGTCTTTGGCGTTACAAACTGACGTTTTGAAGAGACCTCTATTTTGTCAAGGTAGGTGTCTTGCAGATTGAAATGCGGGTCTTTCTTAAATGACATTATAGAATATGCTATTTCATCCCTCTTTATTGTTCCACCGTGACGCAGCATAGAAAGCAGCTCTTTTAAAAGCTCTGCACTTTTCTCAACCGTGTCCTTGCTGCCGGTTATTGTTAGCTTTTCTCCACGAGAAGCAATCTTCACCCCGAAACTGGACTCTACCAGTCTAAGATTTTCATCGCATTTCCCAAAAAGACTCCTTGCTTCCTCATTGTTCTGGATAGCTACAATCTTTTCCATGTTTTTCCTGCGCACCCCAATGGCCCCCTTAATCTAACGGTATTACTAATTTCTGTCCGGGATTGATAGAGTCAGGGTTTTTTAAAACATCTTTGTTGGCCTCATAAATCTTATTCCATTTTTTCGTAGTGCCATATACTGCCTGCGATATCTTCTGAAGCGTATCTCCTTTTTTTACTATATAAAATTTTTGTTCTTCTTGAACTTCAACGCGAGCGCCCTTTCCAGTCCTTTCTTTTGTGACTATCGGCTCTTGATAAATCACCTGAGGAACAGATTTTTTCAATGTTACGGACGGAGTCCTTTCTTTTTTAGCAGGCCTTGATTTCTTTTCGGGTATATCTTTTCTTTTCAGGAAACCCCTGTTTCCCTTTAGATAATTTTCCGACATCTCAGCATCAAGCCGAGAAGAAAGCTCTATTTCAACGTCATACACCCGTTTGGTCTTTTTTCTTTGTGTCCGAGGTAGGGCTGAGGTCTCTCCTCTCAGCATACCTCTATTCCCTTTCATCTCCTGGTCGACCCTGTCCACTTCACGGGGAATTACTCGCATAACACAACCTGATAAAATAAATACCCCTATGGTCAAACTATAAACTACAAATCTTTTCATAAAACCCTCCTTCTTTTTACAAGACTGCTGAGCAACGACTAGCTATATGTTGTTTTTTGTCTTAATATTCTCTGATTTAATCCCTAATTCTTTCAGCTGCTTGTTGTCGACTGCCGACGGCGCCTCTGTCATAGGACAAGACGCCTTCTGAGTCTTTGGAAAAGCAATCACTTCTCTTATGCTATCTACGCCGCACATCAAAGCCAAAAGCCTGTCCAATCCAAAAGCGATTCCGCCATGCGGCGGCGCGCCATAGTCAAATGCCTCAAGCAAAAAGCCAAACCTCTCTTTTGCGCGCAACATGTCCATGCCTATGCGCTTAAAAATCCTTTCCTGCAACTCTCTTTTGTAAATCCTTATACTTCCGCTAGCTATCTCTGTTCCGTTGATAACTAAATCATAGGCCCTTGACCTGACCTTGTCTGGCGAGGGCTCTATAAGATCCACATCTTCGGGCGCAGGTGACGTAAAAGGGTGGTGCTCCATGTCCCATCGCTTCTCGTCTTCATTGAATTTAAAAAGCGGGAAATTTAAAACCCATAAAAATTCAAAACCTTGCCCGTCTTTGCGCAAATCCGGCTTGTCCGTCTTATGCTTCTCCATGGCCTCTTGATATGTCATTCTCGGAAAGGGCAGTTTAAGTTCTGTCCCCATGGCCTCTTTAAATACATAATAAAGCATTTTCTCTGTAAGATCAAATATCCCGTCTTCATCTACAAAAGACATTTCCATGTCCAGCTGAGTAAATTCAGGCTGTCTGTCTGAACGCAGGTCTTCGTCTCTGAAACATTTTGCAATCTGGAAATATTTTTCAAATCCGGCGATCATTAACAATTGCTTAAAAAGTTGAGGGGATTGCGGGAGCGCAAAAAATTTACCCCAACTTAATCTGGAAGGCACCAAAAAATCGCGGGCGCCTTCTGGGGTGGATTTCGTTAAAATAGGTGTTTCCACTTCAATAAAACCATCCTTATCAAGAAAATCCCTTATTGATTTACATATCCTGTGGCGCAAAAATAGCTTTTTCTGTATCTCTGGCCTTCTTAAATCAATATATCTGTGCTTTAGCCGAACCTCTTCCGATACATCCGACATTTCATCCAGCTCAAAAGGAGGCGTATTAGAAACATTTATTATCTCAATAACCTCTACTCCGAGTTCCACTTCTCCTGTTATAATCTTAGGATTTTCTGTGCCTTTTGGCCTTCGCTGCACAGATCCTTTTACGGCTATAACATACTCGCTCCGCAGCTCTTCTGCTTTTTTGTTCTTAAAAAAGACTATCTGGGTAAGGCCGTATCTATCGCGTATATCTACAAAAATAATTTTTCCGTGATCGCGTCTTTTATGCACCCAGCCCAAAAGGGTCGCTTTTTCGCCTATATTTTTTGCTGTCAACTCACCGCATGTATGCGTCCGTTTTATTAACATATCTACCTATCATCTCCTTCTATTTTTTTCCGATAAGCTTTCCCAGAGATACAATATCCTTATAATCAATTTCCTCCTGAGACCTCTTGGACATGTCCCTTAGGACAACTTTATCTCTACAAAATTCCTCTTCTCCAAAAATAATAACACATTGAGCCCCTGCCTTCTCTGCCTTTTTCATCTGCGCCTTTAAGGATTTATTTTCATAATCCATATCGCACGAAATCCCAAGGCCCCTCAACTCCTTCATTAAGCTAAAGGCCTCTTTGTATAACCCTTTTTCTACTGTAGCTATAAAAACTTTTTTGCTGGAGGCGCCCAGGCAGATGTCTTTCACGGTTAAAATCAATCTCTCCATTCCAAAAGCAAAGCCAATAGCAGGGGTATTTTTTCCGCCCATTTCTTTTATAAGGTTATTGTACCTGCCACCCGCACAAATAGCGTCCTTGGCGCCTAAATCTTCCTGGGTAAGCTCAAAAACGG